>NZ_JBIDBS010000013.1:0-227697 GCF_043204165.1 Streptomyces sp. NPDC047982
CGTGAGCAGGCGGCGGCCGTACTCCCCGAGTACATGGTGCCGACGGCGTTCGTCGTCCTGGACGAACTGCCGCTCACCGTCAACGGGAAGGTCGATCGCAAGGCGCTGCCCGCACCCGAGGCGGAGTCGGGCGCGGGGGAGGAGTACGTCGCCCCGCGCACCGACGCCGAAAAGACTCTTGCGGGCATCTGGGCGGACGTCCTCGGCGTCGAACGTGTCGGCGTCCACGACAACTTCTTCAGCCTCGGCGGAGACTCCATCTCCAGCCTTCAGGTCGTCTCCCGCGCCCGCGACGCCCTGGGTGTCGTGCTCTCCCCGCGCGCTCTGTTCGACCACCCCACCGTGAGCCGCCTCGCCGCCTCCCTCACCCCCGCAGCGGCGCCGGACCCGGCGCTCACGCCCCTTCCGCGACCGGCCGACGGGCGGCTTCCCCTCTCCTACGCACAGGAACGCCTCTGGTTCCTCGACCAGTTCGCGCACACCACCGTCGAGTACAACGTCGTCGACGCCCTCCGCCTCACCGGAGCTCTCGACCTGTCCGCTCTACGTGTCGCGCTCGCCGCCCTGGTCGCCCGGCATGAAGCGCTCCGCACGACGTTCGGCGAGGTCGACGGCCACGGCGTCCAAGTCGTGCACGACACGACCATGGCGGTGAACGCCGCGACGGAGCGGGCCACGGCCGAACGGACCACAGCGGAGAACGCCCCAACCGAGCCCTCCCGTCTCCTCCGCGTCGTCGACGTCACGGGCGAGGACGAACTGGACGCCCTTCTCGCCGAGGAGGCGGTCGCGCCGTTCGACCTGCGCAACGGGCCGTTGTTCCGCACGCTTCTCGCCCGCCGGGCCGACCGGCCGCAGGAGCACGTGTTGGTGCTCGCGATGCACCACATCGTCACCGACGGCTGGTCCATGGGTGTGATCACCCGCGAGCTGAGCGCTCTCTACGCCGCCGCCGTCCACGGTACGACCGCAGAGCTTCCCCAACTCCCTTTGCAGTACCCGGATGTCGCCGTTCACCAGCGTGCGCGGCGGTCGGCGGTCGGCGGCGGTGGCGCATCGGTGGACGACGGTCTTGCCTACTGGAGGCAGCGGCTGGCCGGTCTCGAACCCCTGGACCTGTCCACCGATCGCCCCCGCCCCGCCGTCCGGACCACCGCCGGCGCCTTGTACTCCTTCGACGTGCCCGGGGCCGTGGCCGAGCGGTTGCGCGAGGCGGGCCGCGCGCACGGCGCGAGCCTCTTCATGAGCCTGACGGCGATCACCCAACTGCTCCTCTCACGGTGGAGCGGGCAGCGCGACATCGCGCTCGGCACGGCGGTGTCGGGCCGAGAGCGCGCCGAGTGGGAGAACCTGGTCGGCTTCTTCGTCAACACACTTGTCCTACGGACGGACGTCGACGAGTCGCGCGGCTTCGGCGCGCTGCTCGCGGACGTGCGCGAGACGGTCCTGGGGGCCTTCGCCCATCAGGACGTGCCGTTCAGCCTGCTCGTCGAGGAGCTGGCCCCGGAACGGGACACCAGTCGTACACCCCTCGTGCAGGCGATGGTGAGTCTTCAGAACACCCCGACCGCTGACCTCGATCTGCCCGGCCTCCACGTCGAGCCGGTCGAACTGGACCGGGAGACGGCTCAGTTCGACCTTACCTTCGGCTTTCTGGAGGACGACGGTCGGCTGCGCGCGGGCGTGGAGTACAACACCGACCTGTACGACGCCGACACCGTCGGCCGCATGGCGGCACACTGGCTGACCCTGGCGCAGGCGCTGCTCGCTGCCCCGGCCGACACCCCCCTCCATACCCTCGCCGTCGAGAACGGACCTGCTGACCACGCAACCGCCGGCGAGGGAGCCGCTGACCACGGAACCGCTGAGACCACGATCGCCGGCGACGGACCCGGCGCCCACGCAACAGCCTCCGTCCACGAGCCGTTCTGCGCTCCCGAACCCCTCTCCGCGCCTGCGTTCTCCGCGCCTGCGCTCTCCGCGCCCGTGCTCTTCGCGCTGCGCGTCGCCGAGACGCCCGACGCACCGGCGGTCATCAACGCGACCGCGCCCGACGCGGAAACCGTCACCTACCGCGAGCTCGACCAGCGGGCCAACCGCCTCGCCCGGCACCTGATCGAGGCGGGCATCGGCGTCGAGTCGCGGGTCGCGCTGCTGTTGCCGCGCTCGGTGGACCAGGTCGTGGCGGTGCTGGGCATCCTGAAGGCGGGCGCCGCGTACGTTCCGGTGGACCCGGGCTATCCGGAGGACCGGATCGGCTACATCCTGACGGACAGCAGCGCCGACCTGCTCCTCACCCGCACCGCACTGTCCGGCAGGCTGCCCGCCTCCGGTACGCCCCGGACGCTTCTGCTCGACGCGCCCGAGACCGCTCGCGCGCTCGCCGCACATGCCCCGGGCGACCCGGGCGACCCGGGCGTCCATGTGCCGGTCACCGCCACGGCGTACGTCATCTACACCTCGGGCTCGACCGGCCGCCCCAAGGGCGTCGCCGTCACCCATGCGGGGATCGCGGCGCTGGCCCGTACACAGGCCGAACGGCTGGGGGCCGGCCCCGGTGCGCGGGTGCTGCAGTTCGCCTCGCCGGGCTTCGACGCCTCCTGGTGGGAGCTGTCCATGGCACTCCTGACCGGCGCCGCCCTCGTCGTCGACGAGACACCGGGAGGGCAGGACGCCGACTGGGGCGCTCGGCTCGGTCCGGTCGTCGCCGCGACCGGGGTGACTCACGCAACCCTGCCGCCCGCCCTGGTCGCCGCGCTCGATGTGGCCGACCTGCCTCCGGTCCTGACCGTCGCGGGCGAGGCATGCCCCGCCGACACGGCCGACCGGTGCGCGCCGGGGCGAACGATGCTCAACGCGTACGGGCCGACCGAGACCACCGTCTGCGCCACCATCAGCGCACCGCTCGTCGCCGGGGCGGGCGTCCCGCCCATCGGCGGCCCCGTCACCGGCACGCGGGTGACCGTCCTCGACGCCTGGCTGCGGCCCGTCCCGGTCGGCGTCCCCGGCGAGCTGTACGTCTCCGGGGCCGGGCTCGCCCGCGGCTATCTGGGCCGCGCCGGCCTCACAGCCGCCTCGTTCGTCGCCGACCCGGGCGGGAGCGGTGAGCGGCTGTACCGCACGGGCGATGTCGTGCGGCGGCGCGCGGACGGCACGCTGGAGTACGTGCGGCGGGGTGGTGACGGCCAGGTCAAGATACGTGGCTTCCGGGTGGAGACCAGGGAGATCGAGCACGTGCTCGCGGCCCACGCCTCCGTCGCCCAGGTCGTCGTCGACGCCCTCGCGGACCGGCCAGGCGCTCCCGCCCGGCTCGTCGCCCACGTCGTGCCCGTGCCGGGCCGGCCGGTCGACGCGGCGGCGCTGCGGGAGCACGCCGCGGCGACGCTGCCGGAGTACATGGTGCCGTCGGCGTTCACGACGCTGGACGCCGTCCCACTGAATGCGAACGGCAAGGTCGACCGCAAGGCCCTGCCCGCGCCCGACCCCGAGGCGACCGACGCGTACGTCGCGCCGCGCACGGCCGTCGAGAAGACCCTCGCCGCGATCTGGGCCGACGTGCTCGGCGTCGGACGGGTCGGCGTCCACGACAACTTCTTCGATCTCGGCGGCGACTCCATCCTCAGCATCCAGGTCGTCGCCCGGGCCCGCAGGGCCGGTCTCGTCCTGTCGTCCCGTGACGTCTTCGCCCGTCAGACCGTCGCGGCCCTCGCGGGTCTCTCGGGTCTCACCGCGCCCGGGAACGCCGCAGGGCAGAACGGCGACGGTTCCGGACCGGCCATGCTCGCCGAGCAGGGGGAGGTGACGGGCGAGGTCTCCCCGACGCCGATCCGGGAGTGGTTCTTCGCCACGCACACCGAGGACCCCGCGCACTTCGCCATGTCGATGGCGTTCGAACTGGCCGAGGACCTGGACGCGTCCGCTTTCCGCGCGGCCGTGCGGGCCGTGCTGACCCACCACGACGCGCTCCGCACGGTCTTCGCCGACCACCCGTCCGGTTCACCGACCGCGCGTATCGTGCCCGTCGCCGACCTGCCCGACCTCGGCGGCGTCGTGGAGGAGCACGACCTCTCCGCCGACCCCGACCCCGAAGTGGCCTGGACCGCGCTGGCCTCCGCCGCCGCCTCCCGCATCCGCCTCGACCGGGCCCCTCTGCTGCGGGTCCTCGTCGCGCGGGGAGCCGGGCCGCGGCCCCGGGTGCAGTTCACCGCCCACCACCTGGTCGTCGACGGGGTGTCGTGGCGGATCCTGCTGGACGACATCGAGACGGCGTACCGACAGGCCCTCGTCGGCGAGTTGCCCGACCTCGGCGCGAAGACCACCTCGGTGCGCCAGTGGGCCGACCGCCTCGCCGCACACACCCGCGACGGCGGCTTCGACGACCAGCGCGCCCACTGGGCGTCGGCGCTCGACGGGGCGCCGACCGCGCTTCCGCTGGACACACCCGGCGGCGACGACACCGTGGCCGCCGAGCGGACCGTGCTCTGCGAGCTGGGCGCGGACGAGACGGCGGCGCTGCTGCACCGGGTGCCGCAGGTGTACCGCACACGTGTGGACGAGGTGCTGCTCGCGGCGCTCGCCCGCACCCTGCGCGGCTGGACCGGGCAGGACCGGGTGGCGGTGGACCTGGAGGGACACGGGCGAGAGGAACTGTTCGACGACATCGACCTGACCCGCACCGTCGGCTGGTTCACCTCGCTGTACCCGGTCGCGCTCCCGCTGCCCGCGGGCGACGACTGGTCGGACACGATCGTCGCCGTCAAGGAGAGACTGCGGGCCGTGCCCGACCGGGGCGTCGGCTACGGAGCGCTCCACCTCGGCGGCGCGGCCGCCCTCTTGGAACGGCCGCGGGTCAGCTTCAACTACCACGGCCAGTTCGACGTGACGGCCGCCCCGCGGCCCGGGTCGCCCTCCACCTCGCGGTCCGCTTCCCCGGCCGCACCGCAGTCCGTGTCCCCGGCCGCCACGCACACCGGCGCCGAGCCCTCCGCGCAGTCCCCGGGCGGCGGGCGCGGGCTCTACCGCGCCGAACTGTCCGACGCGGGCGGCGACCGCAGCGGCCGCGAGCGGCGCAGCCATCTCCTGGAGGTCGTCGGCGGCGTCCAGGACGGCCGGCTCGTCTTCTCGTGGACGTACTCGCCGGGGCTGCACCGGGAGGAGACCGTGCGGCGGTTGGCCGACGCCTTCACGGCCGCGCTCGCGGACTTCGTCGCACACTGCGCGCAGCCCGCGGCGGGCCGCTGCTCGCCCGCGGACTTCCCGCTCGTCGCGCTGACGCAGGACGAGGTGGACCGGGTCGTCGGCGACGGCCGCGACGTGACCGACGTGCTGCCGCTGACGCCGCTTCAGACGGGAATGCTGTTCCACACCCTCGCGGCACCGGACTGCGCCGCGTACCTGGAGCAGTTCGCCTGCGTCCTCGACGGCGTGACCGACGCGGCGGCTCTCGCCCGCGCCTGGCGGCGGGTCGCGGACCGGACGGACGCGCTGCGGGTATCGGTGGCATGGCAGGAGACCGAGCGGCCGGTGCAGGTCGTGCACCGCGAGGCGCCGCTGCCGGTCACGTTCCTCGACTGGTCCGCCTGCGCCGACGAGGACGACCGCGCGGCGCGAGTCACGGCCCTGCTCGCGGCGGACCGGGAACGCGGCATCGATCTGGGCACGGCGCCACCGGCCCGGCTCGCCCTGGCCACCCTCCCCGGCGGGGCCGTGCAGGTCCTCTGGACCTTCCACCATCTGCTCCTGGACGGGTGGAGCAGCGCCGCGCTCCTGTCGGACGTGATCGCCGAGTACGCGGAGCCGACCGGCGCGGACACCGCGCGGCCGGCCCCCGCGCGCGGGGCGTTCCGGGACTACCTGGAGTGGCTGGGGGCACGCGACCACGCGGAGGGGCGCGCCCACTGGCGGGAACAACTGGCCGGTTTCGCCGAGCCCGTGGCCCTGCCCTGCGACCGTCCGGCCGTCCGGGGACGTCAGGGACGGTCGACCGAGCGGGTGGCGGTGCCGCTGTCGGCGGCCGAGGCGCAGCGGGCGCGGGTGTTCGCGCGACGCCACCGGCTGACGCCGAACGCGGTCGTGCAGGGTGCCTGGTCGCTGCTCCTGGCACACCACAGCGGCGCGCGGGACATCGTGTTCGGTGCGACGGTCTCCGGGAGACCCGCCGAACTGCCCGGCTCCGACAGCATCCTGGGCCTGTTCATCAACACCCTCCCGGTACGGGTGGACGTCTCCATGGACCTCCCCGTCGTGCCCTGGCTGTGCGGGATCCAGGAACGGGCCGTCGAGGCGCGTAGGCACGAGTACGTGGCGCTGAGCGACATCGAGACCGAAGTCCCTTCCGGCACGGCGCTGTTCGACACCCTGGTGGTGTTCGAGAACTACCCGGCGGACGCCGACGCCGCCGCGCGGCACGGCGTGGGGCTGCGGGACGTGACAGCGGTCGAGGCCACCAACTACCCGCTCACACTGATCGCGGGCGGCGGCAAGGGCGACGCAGGCGGGCTGAGCATGGATCTGGCCTACGACCCGCTGCGGTTCGACGCAGTCACCGCGCGGCGGCTCGCCGAGCACCTGGCCCGCATGGTGCGGGAGCTGACCTCCGGGGAGGCGGCGACCCTCGCGGACGTGGCCCCGCTGTCCGCGTACGAGGCGCGCCGCGTCGCGCACTGGGGCGCCGGCCGCGAAGGTTCCACTCCGGTCGCGTTCGGCGAGTGGTTCGCCCGGCGGGCCGCCGCGCACGCGCGGACACCCGCGCTGGCGTGGGGCGGCGAGGAGATCTCGTACCGCGAACTGGACCGGCGGGCGGACCGGATGGCGGGGCTGCTGCGCGCCCGCGGCGTCCGGCTCGAATCACGGGTCGCGGTGATGCTGCCCCGCACGCCCGATTGGGTGGTCACGGTGGTCGCGGTACTGCGGGCCGGCGGCGTGTACGTCCCGGTCGACCCGGGCTGGCCGACCGAGCGACTGGACTACGTGCTCGCCGACTGCGCTGCGAGCGTGCTGGTGACCGACCGCTCCGGCGCCGACGCGCTCACCGCCTCGCCCGCGCGGACGGAACGCACCGCGCCCGTCGTCCTCACGGTCGACGACCCGGCGCTCGTCCGGACCGACGCCGGGGCGGTCACGCGGCCCTTGCGGGTGCCGGTACCCGCGTCGGCAGCGGCGTACGTCATCTACACCTCCGGCTCGACGGGCCGCCCGAAGGGCGTGGTCGTGCCGCACACCGGTCTCGCGTCCCTCGCCCGGACCGTCCGGGACCTGGACGGGGAGGGCGCCGACGCCCCGACCGCGCGCGGCCCGGGCGGAGACGGCACCGCGGACGGCGGGCGGTTCCTCCAGCTCGCGTCGTCGGGGTTCGACGCCTCCTTGCTCGAACTGCTGATGGCGTTCAGCGGCGGCGGCACCCTCGTCCTGCCCTCCGACCCCGGCGTCCGGGACGCGGACGGCACGCCGCTGCCCATCGGTCCGCTCGCGGGAGAGGACCTCGCCGACGTCCTGGAACGGGAACGCGTCACGCACGCCTTCATCCCGCCGACCGTCCTCGGCAGCATCCCGGCCGGCCGGGCAGCGGGCCTGCGGACGCTGCTGTCGGGCGGGGAGGCCGTCACCGCGGACCTCGTCGCGCGCTGGGCGGACGGCCGCCGGATGCTGAACGCGTACGGCCCGACCGAGACCACGGTCGTCGCCACGCTCAGCGGCGCGCTGCCGCCGGCCCCCGCGACCGCGGCGGCCGTGCCCCCGATCGGTCGCCCGGTCTCCGGCACGAAGGTGTCGGTGCTCGACGGACGGCTGCGCCCCGTCCCGGTCGGCGTACCCGGGGAGTTGTACGTGACGGGCGCGGGTGTGGCCCGCGGCTACCTGGGCCGGCCGGGTCTGACGGCCACCCGTTTCGTCCCCGACCCGGCCGACCCGAAGGGCGCCGCACGGCTCTACCGGACCGGCGACGTGGTGCGCTGGCGGGCCGACGGGCGGCTGGAGTTCGTCGGCCGTGCCGACGACCAGGTGAAGATCCGCGGCCTGCGGATCGAGCTCGGCGAGATCGAGGCGGCGCTCGCCGCCCATCCGGCGGTCGAACAGGGCGCGGCCGTCGTACGGGAGGACCGGCCGGGCGCGAAGCGGATCGTGGCGTACACGGTTCCGGCCGAGGGCGCGGCGCCGTGCGAGCCCGAGGAGCTGCGGTCCCATCTGGCCCGGACGCTGCCCGACTACATGGTGCCGTCGGCGTACGTGACCCTGCCCGCGCTGCCGGTGAACGCGAGCGGCAAGACGGACCGCAAGGCGCTGCCCGCGCCGCCTGAGGCCGGGCCGGTCGCCGGACGTGTCGGCCCGCGCACGCAGACCGAGCGGACGCTCTGCGCGATCTGGGCGGACGTGCTGAAGGCCGACGAGGTCGGGGTGCACGACAGCTTCTTCGACCTGGGCGGTGACTCCATCCTCAGCATCCAGGTCGTGTCCCGGGCCCGCCGCGCCGGTCTCGAACTGTCCTCGCGGGACGTGTTCGTGGGGCAGACCGTCGCGGTCCTGGCGGCGGAGGCCGACGCGGCCCGCGAGACGGGATCCTCGGCGGTCACCGCCGAGGACACCGAGACCGGCGAACTGCCCCTCACGCCGATCGCGCGCTGGTTCTTCGCCACGCACCCCGTCGCCCCGGCCCACTTCGGCATGACGAACTCCTTCGAACTCGCCCCCGGAACCGACCCGTCGGCACTGAGGGCGGCCGTGACGGCCCTGCCGGCCAGGCACGGGGCGCTGCGCTCCACCTACGCGCCCACCGGTGCGGACGGCCGGTGGACCGGGCGGGTCGCGGCCGTCGAGGAGACCGACCCGGACGCCGTGTTCACCGTGCACGACCTGTCCGGCACGTCGGACGAGGCCGCCGCGCACGCCCGTTGGGACGCCGTCGTCCGCGCCGCGCAGGCCGGCTTCAGGCTGGACGAGGGCCCGTTGCTCCGGGCCCTGTACGCAGACCGGGGCCCCGGCCGCGCGCCCTGGCTGACGCTCACCGCGCACCACCTGGTCGTCGACGGCGTGTCCTGGCGGATCCTGCTCGACGACCTGGAGGCCGGATACGCGCAGGCGGTGGCGGGCGAGCCGGTCGAGGTGCGGCCCCGGACCTCGTCGGTGCGACAGTGGACACGCCGACTGGAACGGCACCTCGCGGAAGACGGGTTCGGCGCGGAGCTGGACCACTGGCGGGCCACCGCCGACGCGGCGCGCGAGGCCGCCGGCGCCCTGCCGGTGGACCGTCCGGACGCCCCCAACACCGGGGCGGAGCTGGACGCGGTGGCGGTCACCCTGGGTGCCGAACGGACCCACGCGTTGTTGCACGCCGCGCCCGGCCGCTACCGCACCCGGATCGACGACCTGCTCCTGGCAGGGCTCGGCCGGGTCCTGTCGGACTGGACCGGCCGCGACGACCAGGTCGTCGCGCTGGAGAGCCACGGCCGGGAGGACCTCTTCGAGGACATCGACCTGTCGGGCACGGTCGGCTGGTTCACGGCCCTGCACCCGGTGGCGCTGCACACCCCGGCCGGGGCCGGCTGGGCGCAGACCGTCCGGGCGGTCAAGCGCCGGCTGCGGGCGGTCCCGCACCACGGAGTCGGGTACGGTGCCCTGCGCTGGCTCGGCGAGGGCCTGCTCCCCGAAGCGCCCCATCCGCAGATCAGCTTCAATTACCTGGGCCGGTTCGACATGGCGGGCGGCGACGGCGGCGCCAGCTGCGCGGGCGGCCTGCTCCGCCGCGAACTGGACGTGATCGGCCGTGACTTCGACCTCGGCGAAGCCAGGCCGCATCTGATCGATGTCGGCGCGCTGGTGCAGGGCGGCCGGCTGACCGTGAGCTGGTCGTACTCCTCGGCCCAGTACGAGCGGAGCACCATCGCCGCCCTGGCGGACGCCTACGCGAGCACGCTGGGAGAACTCGCCGAGGGAAGGTGACACGACCGACCGACGGCCGGTGACCACCGGCAGCGGGGGCGGGGCGGAGGGCGCCCCGCCCCCTTGCGTGCGGGCGGCGAGTGTCCCGCCCCCTTGTGTGCGGGGCGGCGAACGCACCGTCGCTTTGCGCGCAGAGCCGTGCGGCCGGCCGACCGGGCTCCGCCGTACTCCTCGTGTCCCTCGTGCCTTCTCGTGCTCCGGGCGGGGGCCTCGCCGCCCTTCCGTCAGGCCGGAAGCTCCCGCGGATCCATGACCCAGTGGTTGGTCCTGAAGACACGGCCCGCGAACGTCATGTCGGTTTGCGAGAGGAACCGGAAACCGACGGAGCGACAGATGCCGTTCGACGCCGCGTTGCCCGTCGCAGGGAAGGCGTGAACGAGGCCCCAGCGGTCCTGGTCCCGGGCCTGTTCCAGGAGGGCGCGGACGGCGCGCTTGCCCAGTCCCCGCCTCTGGAACTCGGGCAGCACCATCCACCCGATCTCGGAGACCGGTCCCTCATCGGTGTCGCGGGACCAGAGATTCACCGTGCCCGCCACGACGTCCGGTTCGGTCCGATCGGGAATGATCATCTTGAGCCACGCGAGGTCGTCCGCCGCCTTCCGGGCATCCCGGCGGACCTTGTCAGCCATCCCCTCGCGCGGCAGAGGTCCGCCGAGATCGACCATCATCTCGGGATCGCACCGCATCCGGATGTAGGCATCGACATCGTCCGGAGTGACGTTCCGCAACTGCACAGGTTCCTCCTCGGTCTCACGCGGATGGTCCCATGTTCCGGGAACGCCGGTCACCGGCTTTCCCGGGGGCCGCTTTTGCGCGTACGACGCCGGGCGGTGCTTTGCCCGCGGGTGGTACGGCCGGCGCGCCGGGCCGGGACGCCGCTTCCCGTCACAGCCATCCGCTGCGCTGTGCCTGCAAGGCCAGTTGGAAGCGGTTCACGGCGCCCAGCCGGGCCATCAGGATCTGCAGGCGGCGGAAGAGCGTGCGGCGGCTGATACCCAGCTCACGGGCGATGACGTCGTCGCTCGCGCCGCCCGCGAGAAGCCACAGCAGGCGGCGGTCGGCGGGGGACAGGCCGCCGGGGCGGGTGGTGCGGCCGTCGAGGGGCAGGGCGTTCAGCCAGCACTGCTCGAACAGC
Organism: Streptomyces sp. NPDC047982; assembly: GCF_043204165.1. Classification (NCBI taxonomy): domain Bacteria; kingdom Bacillati; phylum Actinomycetota; class Actinomycetes; order Kitasatosporales; family Streptomycetaceae; genus Streptomyces; species Streptomyces sp. NPDC047982. Next base: position 11,069 of record NZ_JBIDBS010000013.1, read on the forward strand.
GCGACGAGGGCGGAGAGCAGGCCGCACGGCTGCACGACCAGCATGGTGTTGTGGACGTCGGCCTCTTTGCTCGACAACGACACGAGGGCGTACGCCTCGTCGATGATGAGGAGCTTGACCGGTACCGACGGCAGCACCCTGGCCTGTTCGCCCGCCTTGACGCACGGCTCGACGGCCTCCCTCAGATGACCGGGGTGCTCCAACGACTCCCGCGAGTACACGACACGCTGCGTCACACCCCGGGCAAGCGTCGCCAACGCATCCTCCGTGGCGCCCATCAGGGGGAAGTACGGCGGCGACTCGAACTGCCGGATCTGATCGCGGGCGCTCATCCAGGCGCGGCGCATCCTCGGGCCGATGGCGTCGCCGGTGACGACCTCGACGAGATGGTCGTTGTACGCGGCGAGCCGCTGCCGCCGGAACGACTCGAACGCACCCCCGACGACGAGGCGCGACTCCTCGACCTCGGCCACACGGTGCCGGGCGAGGACCTCCAGACCGGCGGTCGGCGGAACCGGGGCCACCACGTCCCCGCCCTCCTCGGCGGCGCTGGCCAGACCGGCGTCGACCAACGTGTCGTAGGCCGCGGCCAGTTCCGGACCATCCAGGCCGACCGAGGCCGCGATCACGCTCAGCGGAGCGGGAGCCAGGTCGAGCAGTGCCAGATAGACCCGGACCGCCGTGTGATCGATGCCCAGGAGCCGAAGGGCCTCGCCGAGTCTCACGTTCGTCATGTGCCGCATTCGTTCGTCATACGTCGCATTATCGACGGCCCCGGTCGGGCCCCTGTGGCCGATGCGTGCCAGTGTCACTTTCGCGCACCGGTCGCGCACGGCGCGGGATACCGTTCCGGGAACCGCCGACCCCCGGCGGCGGCGAGGGCACCCGGCCGCACCCGGGAACATGTCCGTCCGCGTGGACCCCCGTCCCGACGGACACTCCGGCCCTCGCCGCGCAATGACCGAACGCGTCGAGAAGAAGGGCGTATGCCGTGGCGAAACGCCGGAAGAACGGTCTGTACCCGGAGATATCCGAGGAGCTGTCCGCGCTGATGCGGACGGGGTGGGAGGACACCGAGCAGCACGACCTGCGGCTCGACGAGCAGGCCCCGTACGCGGCAGGTCGCCGCGCCGCGCTCTCCGCGCGTTTCCCGGGCGAACGCCTCGTGATTCCCTCGGGCCACCTCAAGATCCGTTCGAACGACGACGTCTACCCGTTCCGGCCCTACTCGGGCTACGTGCACATGACCGGGGACCAGGCCCGGGACAGCGCTCTCGTCCTCGAACCCCGGCCGGACGGCGGCCATGACGCCTACTGCTACCTGCTGCCGCGGGACAGCAGGGGCGACAACGAGTTCTGGACCGGTCCCACGGCGGAGCTGTGGATGGGCCGGCGCCGCACCCTCGCCGAGTCGGAGCAGGTCCTCGGTCTGCCCTGCCGGGACATCCGCGCGGCGGCCGATGAGCTCGCCGCCTGCGGTACGCCGACCCGGATCGTCCGGGGCATCGCCCCGTCCCTGGAGGCCGCCGTCACCACGGACGAGGAGCGCGACGCCGAACTGGAAGAGGCGCTCGGCGATCTGCGCCTCGTCAAGGACGACTGGGAGATCGCCGAACTCCGCAAGGCCGTCGACTCCACGGTCCGCGGGTTCACCGACGCGATCGGTGAGCTCTCCGGGGCGGTCGCATCCTCCGAGCGGTGGATCGAGGGCACGTTCTTCCGCCGCGCACGCCTGGAGGGCAACGCCGTCGGCTACGGCACGATCTGCGCAGCGGGCGAGCACGCCACGATCATGCACTGGACGGACAACGACGGCCCGGTGCGCCCGGGGGAGCTGCTCCTGCTCGACGCCGGCGTGGAGACGCGCAGCCTCTACACCGCCGACGTCACGCGCACCCTGCCGATCAGCGGCACCTTCACGCCGCTGCAGCGCAAGGTCTACGACGCGGTGTACGAGGCCCAGGAGGCCGGCATGGCAGCCGTCAAGCCCGGCGCCGCGTACCGGGACTTCCACGAGGCGGCCCAGCGCCACCTTGCGGCGCGGCTGGTCGAGTGGGGCTTCATCGAGGGCCCGGCCGACCGCGCGTACGAACTCGGCCTCCAGCGCCGCTTCACGATGGCGGGCACCGGTCACATGCTCGGTCTGGACGTCCACGACTGCGCGCAGGCCCGTAACGAGGAGTACGTCGACGGCGTACTGGAGCCGGGCATGGTGCTCACCGTCGAGCCCGGCCTGTACTTCCAGCCGGACGATCTCACCGTGCCCGAGGAGTGGCGCGGCATCGGCGTCCGGATCGAGGACGACCTGGTCGTCACCGACGACGGCCACGAGAACCTGTCGGCGGGCCTGCCCCGGTCCGCGGACGAGGTCGAGGAGTGGATGGCCCGCTTCGCGGGCTGAGCGCGTCGAGAACGGGCGCCGGCCCGGGACCTCTCCGTGACGAGCGGGCGCCGACCCCGGCGCCCGCGCCGGGGTCGGGGCCGGCGGCGCCCCGTGCTGGGCGCTACGGCCGAGTCCGTCGGACGGAGCCGGAACGCCGACGTGGGGCACGGGAGGTCCCGTGAGCGGCCTCTCAGCGTCTGGAAGCGGAACTCATGAGCCAGTTCACCGTACGGCTGACGTCCGAGAGCGACAGGATTCCCGCCAGTGCGCCCTCGTCAACGACCAGGACGCGGTGCTCGGCGCCGGGCTCCATTCGAGGCAGCAGATCCGCGAGCGGGGTGTCCGGACTCGTGACGATGGTCCGTGACAGCGGCACCATCACTTCGCCGACGGTCACGGTGCCGCTCTTCCCGGGTGGTACCTGCCTGGCGGAGTCGAGTGTCACGAGCCCGACCGGTGCTCCCTGCGCGTCGGTCACGGGGAACGCCGAGTGCCGGTATCGGTAACGCGGGTCTGTCAGCAGGTCCGCGAGCGTCAGGACCACGGGCACTGTGAGCGGATCCCTCGTCATGACATCACGCACCGGTACGCCTGCGAGCAGGCCGCGCAGCTGGGCCTGCTTCCCCTCGGCAGTGGCGGCCGCGATGAGGAACCAGCCGATCAGGGCCAGCCAGAGTCCTCCGAACCCGCCGCCTCTCATGAACGCCACGAGCCCCAGCGCGGCGAGCAGCCAGCCGAGGACGCGTCCCGCCGCGGTGGCTCCCGCAGTCGCCCGCAGCCGGTCTCCCGTACGCCACCACAGGAAGGCGCGCAGTAGTCGTCCGCCGTCGAGCGGGGCGGCGGGAAGGGCGTTGAAAACGGCGAGCAACAGGTTGATGCCCGCGAGCCAGGCCGCCACCTCGATGAGGAGCCCCGGCGCGGACACCAGGGTGAGCAGCCAGGCGCCCAGGACGAAGAGCCCGCCCAGCAGGAGACTGACCAGTGGGCCGACGCCCGCGATGCGCAGTTCCGCCGCGGGGCTCGATGCCTCCGACTTCAGCCGGGCGACCCCGCCCAGCAGCCACAGCACGATGTCGTCGACGGCCACCCCGTTGCGCCGTGCCACCACGGCGTGCGCCAGTTCGTGGGCGAGCAGGGAGGCCAGGAAGACCAAGGCGGCACTGAGGCCCGCCGCCCAGTACACCACCGGGGCATGACCCGGATACGTCCGGGGGAAACGGCCCTGCGCGAGGCCGAACGCGATGATGACGAAGATGAACAGCACGCTCCAGTGGACCCCGATCCGGACCCCCGCGATCCGCCCCAGTGCCAAGGTCGCCCGCACGGCTTCTCTCCTTCTCTCCCTGCTCGGCCTCTCTCCTGCGCCGCTCGACGTCTCGTCTGCGGTGCGACCCGGGCCCGCGCCGCACCGACTCGGTCGCACCCGCTCCCACGGTTCCACCGCTCGCAGGAGGTTGCGCGTCGGTGAGCGACGTGGACAACCGGGGTTCCCATGGGGAGGTCCTCACGATCGGTCGTCGGTGTCCGGCCCGGTGTGCCGGAGGCCCGGGCAATCCGCTCGGGCCCCGCGTCGCGAGTCGAGCGTCACGCCGAGCGCGGGCGGCGGACTTCCGCCGGAGAGGGGAACGCCCGCCTCGCTCGGTCGGCCGGGCTCGGCGCCGGCGTCGGAGAACGCCACGCCGTGAGACCGGTGACGGTCTACCGACCGGGGTCGGCGAGTGCCGCGTCGACCTCGCGGAGGAAGGCGTCCAGATCGCGGGGGCGGCGCGAGGTGATGAGCATCCAGCCGTTCCCATCGTCCGTCACCACCGGTTCGTCGGTCCATTCGGCGCCGGCGTTGCGGACGTCCGTCTTGAGCGAGGGATAGGAAGTCATCCGCTTGCCCTCGACCACACCGGCTTCGACCAGGGCCCAAGGGCCGTGGCAGATGGCTGCCACGGGGCGGCCGGACGCAGCGAAGGCACGGACGATTTCGACGGCGGGTTCTTGGGTTCGCAGCCTGTCCGCGTTCAGAGTGCCGCCGGGAACGAGCAACAGGTCGTAGTCCGCCGGATTCACGTGCTTCAAAGTGTGGTCGGGCGGCAGCGTTCGGCCCGGCTCCTTGTCCCGCACAAGCGTGTGGACGTCCTCTTGTGAAACGGCGGCAACCTCCACTTCGGCACCCCGGCGCCGCAGGTGTTCCAGGGGCACGAAGAGTTCGTCCTGCTCGACGCCGTAGTTCGAGACGATCGCCAGCACTTTTCGCTTGCTCCCACCGGTGTCGGGCATGTGGGTTCCTTTCCGAGTGAGCGACTGCGTGGAGGGTGATGCGCCGACGGAGCGCGCCTGTCCGTGCCTGTCCGTGCCTGTTCGCGCCGGTCCGTGTATGTCGGTTTTCGCGCCGGGAGCCGGCTGATCCACGTGGCCCGGCGCCACCGTCACCGCACTCCTGCTCGCTCTGGTCATCCGGATCTCCAAACGGCACGGGACAGTCGACCCGGACGCACTCTCCGAGCTGCGCGGATGAACCGATGAGCGCGCCGGACGGCGCGGTCGCACTCAGCCGTCGGACACGGTGAAGAGGGCGCCGTCGCAGTCACGGATGAGGAACGTGTCGGCGTCGCTCGGCGCCCCGGCGGGTGGGGGAGCCGGTGAGGCTCCGCCTCCGGCGGTGACGGCCGCCGCAGCCGTTCGTTTGCCGTCTTCGACGTAGAAGTCGACGAGCCACCGGGGGCGCAGCGAAGGGTCCGGGTCGGTTTCGGGGTCCTGGCCGTGCAGGCTGGCGACGGTGCGTCCCGCGGATTGGACGAGGACGTGGTCGTGGGCGTAGTCGACCGTGCAGCCCCCGGGAGGCTGGGCCCAGTCGAACACCTCCGCGTAGAAGATGGCGGCCTCGAACGAGTTGCGGGTCCGGAGAGCCAGCCGTGCGGGAGCCCTGCCCCGGCCTACGGGCCAGCCCGGCGCCGGGCCCTCCCAGAAACCGAACACGGCCCCGTCGCGGTCGGCGGCGATTCCGGCGCGGCCGTCGCCGAGGGGCAGGGGGCCGACGGCGAGCGTGGCGCCGCGCTCGTTGATCCTGCCCGCGGTCGTGTCCGCGTCCCTCACGGCGAAGTACGGCGTCCAGACGGCGGTCGGATGGTCACCGCTCGGGCAGCACCCGATTCCGGCGACCGGTTCGCCGTGCGCCAGCGCCACCGAGAAATTGTTGCCGAGTGTGCTGCGTCTGAACTCCCAGTTCATGACGTCGGAATAGAAGGACTGCGCCCCTCGCAGATCCCGTGCGATGAGGTTCACCCAGCAGGGCGCGCCGGGCGTGGGTACGGTTCCTTCGACGTTCGACATGCGATGCTCCTGCGGACAAGAAGGGGTGCGGCAGGGCGCGCCGGGGTCCGGCTGTGGTGGGGTGCCGCTCGGCTGCTGCTGGGTTCGCAACCGTTACTGCCCGGCTCGGAAGGGCCCGTCCGCGGACGGGCTGTGGTTCCTCGCTCCGGGGAGGAGCAGCACGGGCGAAAACAGGCCCCCACGCGTCAGCGAGACGCCCCGAAGACCGTTGCGCACACGGCGACGATGCCGGAGCCCGCGGGGGGTCTTCCGGACGGGGTTTCCCGCACCGTTCGGATCCGGCATCGGGCCGCTCCGCGAAGCGGCGGGTCACCTTTCGTCTCCGGGAGCACCCCGGCATCGCCTCGGTGCCCCCGGAAGGGTCGCGCTCGAAACGGGACAGGGTCCTCACCTCCCGGGTGCCGCCACGGCCGGCCGAAACGTGCTCACTCGCAGTTCGCGGCAGCGTGATGGCGAGTGGAAGAATCCTCCTGCTCCCACCATTGCCCCACCTGCGCCCGGTCGCACGCCGGTCTCGACACGTCGACGCTCGATCGCGCACCGTCCGGCGGGCGGCACGGACGCGGTACGGAGTGTGAGAATCACTGATCACAGGGCACGATCCGTTGCTCCGGATCAGTGCGCCCCCGAGCCGCAGGCGGAGCCGGAGTCGGGGTCGTGTCGGTCACGGGAGCACGGTGTCGGCGCCGGCGCTCCTCCGTCCCGGGCAACCCGTCGCGTCCCTCGCCGACGGAGAACGCGTCCGAGGACGGGGGCGTTCTCAGCCCGGCCCCGGATGCGGGCGGATCTTCCGTCGCGCGGCCGAGGTCATGACAGTGCTGCTGACGAGGCGGACGGGTGTGCCGGGTGGGACGATGAGATGGGCAGTCCCCGACCGGCAGGCGGCGGGAGGAGCGGACATGGAGATCAAGCCGCAGGCGGCCGTGATCCCCGAGAGCGACCGGCTCGAGCAGGGGAAGTACGGCCCTGTCTTTCCGAAGACACCGGCGTGCTACGGGTTCACCGTCGTCGCGAAGGTCAAGCCGGGCCGTGCCCAGGCGATGCGGGAGTACGGCCGCACCCTGGCCAAGGCTTTGGAGGAAGACCCCCATCTCCTGGCGCCGCTGAAGTTGCACTACCTGCGCTGGGTGCTCTTCGACGACGACACGCGCTTCATGTATCAGGGGATTTTCGACACCGACTTCGACAAGTACACCGAGGACGCGATCGCGCTCTTCGGCAAGGCCGGGGTCAGCACGGCCTTCGAGAACCTCGAAGGGTTCCCCGAGGACTGGCGGACCAATCCCGAGGCGTTCGTCAGGTTCGTGCGCGAACACCACTGTCCGAGCTTCATCGAGTACGGAGAGTACCCGTACGTGTCCGCTGATGAGATCAAGAAGGCTCTGCGGATCAAGGAGGCTCTGTCGGAGATGCTCGACCAGTTGCAGTGAGCGTCGACCCGTCGTGTGCCTGTCCCCTGGCGAGATCGGAGACGAGATGAGCGAGGTCAGGACCGCGCGCACCTACAACCAGAACCACGTTCCGCGCGCACACACTCCTGGTCGGCGACGGGTGAGCATCTACGTCTCGTGGAGCTATCCGGCCGAGGCGGGCAGGAACCCGGCCGAACTGGACAACCGGTTCTCCACGATGACGGAGGTCAGGCGAGCGACGTGGCCGGCCTACGAGGACCCGAAGTGGTCCGACCCGTTGCAGTTCCAGCAGGGCATTTCCGGCGCACTGGAGTTGTTCTTCTGGGCCTGGGTGCCGTTCCAACAGTTCGTCGAGGAGGTCACCGGGCACCCCGTCCCCGTGTATCAGCGCATCGACCAGGCCGGATTCCGGACCCCGCTCGACGAACGCGTACTGGCCGACACCGACACCCTCTTCGTGTTCGGGCTGGACCACATGGTCACCGGGCAGGAAGCCCGGCCCGAGGAGGTCGAGGCCCTGCGCGCCTTCCTCGGCCGGGAGGACGCCTGCCTGGTGCTGGGGCCGCATCATGACGTCGGGGCATCGGACGATCCGGCCGTGCGGGACGTGGAGTACCGCCATCACGGCGACCCCCTGGTTCCCCGCCAGCAGCGCTTCGCCACCCACGTCCGCGGCTTGATGCGGGGCCTTGCGGTGCCGGTCGAGAACCGTTACGGACTGCGCCCCGCGGTGCGGGAAGGAAAGAGGATCGCCCCGCTCTCCACGGCCAGGGACCTGGACGCGAAAGGGTGGCTGGAAGGGGTGACGAACTTCAACTTCCATATGCACCTGCCGCACTACGCCGTGACGACCGACGAGCCGGATGTCGTCCACGTGCTGGCCAGGCAGCCGATCGACACCTCCAGGCAGCATCCGTTCATCGAGGCCGGCAACACCGAGTTCAACATGTTCCTGTGGATGCCTCCGAGCGGTGAGCGGGCCGGCGACGTGCTGCTCGCGGACTCCACGATCTTCAGTTCGCTGTTCGGCGGCGACGAGAGTCTGCGGAATTTCTGGCGGAACCTCGTTTCGAAGTAGTGCCGGAGGGAGGCCGACCGTGAGCGGACCTGCGCACGTCGCCTTGGAACTCGACGATATCCAGCGCGGGGTTCTCAGCCCCCGGCCGACTCCCTACGCGGCGACCTACCTCGTGTTCCGCGTCGATGACCGGGCGGACGGACGCGAGCTGATGCGGCGCGCGAGCACGGTGGTGACGTCCGCCGCCGACCCGGTCAGCCCCCGGGGAGACACCTGGGTCAGTGTCGCGGTCTCCTGCCACGGGCTGGAGGCCCTGGGCGTGCCGCGCGCATCACTGGACACGTTCGCCTGGGAGTTCCGGCAGGGGATGGCCGCCCGGGCCAGAACGCTGGGCGACGTCGGCGAGAGCGCCCCGGAGAACTGGGAAGCACCGCTGGGCACGCCGCACGTCCACGTGGTGTTCACGGCCCTCGCGCCCGACCCCCCGCGCCTGGAGGCGGCCCTCGACCGGGCCCGTCCCGCCTACGACCACCTTCCCGGTGTGACCGCGATCTGGCGGCAGGACTGCTACGCGCTGCCCACCGAGACCGAGCACTTCGGCTATCGCGACGGGGTCAGCCATCCGGCCATCGAAGGGAGCGGCATCGCCGGGTCGAACCGGCTGGAAGCCCCGCTGAAGAGCGGGGAGTTCGTGCTCGGTTACCGGGACGAGCTCGGCGGTCTCCAGACCCCGCGGCCCCAGGTGCTGGGGCGCAACGGCAGCTACGCGGCCTTCCGCAAGCTCCATCAGGACGTCGCCGCGTTCCGGCGCTATCTGCGGGACAACGCCACCTCTCCCGAAGACGAGGAACTCCTCGCGGCCAAGATCATGGGACGCTGGCGCAGCGGAGCCCCCCTCGCGCTCAGCCCGCAGCGCGACGACCCCGCTATCGGCACCGACGGGCAGCGCCGCAACACCTTCCTGTACGAACGAGACGATCCGACGGGATTCGTCACGCCCCGCGGCTGTCACATCCGCCGGGCCAACCCCCGTGACGCCTCGGTGGCGGGAGAAGTACGCCTGCACCGCATGATCAGACGCGGCGCCGTCTACGGTCCGCTGCTGCCCGAGGGAGTCCTGGTGGACGACGGGGCCGACCGCGGCCTGATGTTCGCGTTCATCGGAGCCCACCTCGGGCGGCAGTTCGAGTTCGTCCAGTCGGAATGGATGAACGACGGCGTCTTCTTCGGCGCGGGCAGCACCAAGGACCCCGTCACCGGATCTCATGACGGGGCCACCGGTTTCACCATTCCCCGCAGGCCGCTGCGACGGCGCCTCACCCCGCTGCCACGCTTCGTCGTCACCCGCGGCGGCGAGTACTGCTTCCTGCCGAGCAAGACCGCCCTGCGCTGGCTCGGCGGACTCCAGGACTGACGGTGAGGCTCTCAGCGGCGTCCCGGCTGCTCGACGACGATCTCCCGTTTGAGGATCTTGCCGGTTGCTCCCTTGGGGAGTTCGTCGGTGAAGGTGACGATCCGGGGATACTTGTACGCCGCCACGCGCTGTTTGACATGGTCGCGTATCTCATCGGCCGTGATCTGCGCACCGTTGCGGAGGGTCACGACGGCGGCCACCTCCTCTCCGTAGGACTCGTGCGGCACGCCGACGACCGCGGCCTCCGCGACGGCCGGGTGTTCGTAGAGCACCTCCTCGATCTCGCGCGGGTAGACGTTGTATCCGCCACGGATGATGAGGTCCTTCTTCCGGTCGACGATGAAGTAGTAGCCGTCCTCGTCGACACGCGCCAGATCGCCGCTGTGGAACCACCCGTCCCGGATGGCGTCCGCGGTCTCGTCCGGACGATTCCAGTACCCCTTCATCACGTTGTCGCCGCGGATCGCGATCTCACCCACCTCACCCGGGCCCACCGAGGCGCCGTCGTCCGCCACGACCTTGAGCTCGACCCCGCGGATCGGGAGACCGATCGAGCCGGCCTTGCGGGGCCTGTCCGGGGGGTTGAACGCAGCGACGGGCGATGTCTCCGACAGTCCATAACCCTCCAACACCGTGACACCGAAGGTCCGTTCGAAGTCGTGCAACACCTCGACCGGCAAGGAAGCACCGCCGGAAACGGCCAGGCGCAGTCGTGAGAGGTCGAAGCCCTCGGGGATCCCGGTCTGGAGCAGGGCGGTGTACATCGTGGGCACGCCCAGGAAGACGGTGGCCCCGTCGTGTCGCATGATCTCCAGCGCCTTGGCCGGTTCGAACCGCGGCAGCAGCGTCAGGGTGGCGCCCGCGGCGACGGCAGTGTTGAGAGCGCAGGTCTGCCCGAAGGCGTGGAACAGCGGCAGGCCCCCGAACAGTACGTCGTCCGGCCCGACGTGGAGCAGCGTCTCGGCCGCGGTGGCCGCGTTGGTCATCAGGTTGCGGTGGGTCAGCTCGGAGCCCTTCGGGGTTCCTGTCGTGCCCGATGTGTAGAGGATCACGGCGGTGTCGTCGTCCGACCGGTCGACGATGCGGGCCATCGGTTCGGTCGCCCGCACCGGGATGTCGAACGCGGTCGAGTCGGTGACCAGGCATTCCGCCCCGGTCTGTGCCGCAGCCTGTGCGACCTCGTCCGCGCAGGGCGGGAACGTCACCACGATCCGTGATCCGGAATCCCGGAGGGCGAAGCCTATTTCGCGGGCCTTCAACAGTGGATTCATCGGTACCACCACGCCGCCGCAGCGGAGGATGCCGTAGTACGCGACCGGGAAGCAGGTGACATTGGGCATGACCAACGCCACGCGATCGCCCGGCCGCACGCCCCTGGTCTGCAACAGTGAGGCGAACCTCGCGCTCATATCGTTGAGTTGGGCATAGGTGAGGGCGATCTCATCCTGCCGGACGGCGATACGGTCGCCGTCGGCCCTCGCGGATTCGGCCAGGAGCGTGGCGAGGTTGTTCATTCGGTTTCCTCTTCCGTCCGGGTTGGTGGCGGTCACCGTTGGCGTCGACAGCAGCCGAGGTCCGATGGTGCTCTCCGCTGGATTTCCGATCGGCCGGGGCACCGTTTCCAGGGGGAGGACCCAACCGCAGTGCTGCCACGCTAGGTCACCACGTGGCCGAAGGCTTGACGTGACGTGACGTCTCACTTATCACTTGGGGACAAAATCCCTTGGAGCGCGCCCATGAAGCCTCTTGTCCGCAATGCAGCGCTGAACAACTATGTCGAGGTCAGTCAGTCGCTGGGCATCGACGCACGGACTCTGATGAAGCGGGTGGGCCTGGACCCCGTCGGCCTCGCGGTCCAGGACCGATGGATACCCGGCACGGCGGTCGTCCAACTGCTCGAACTCTCCGCAACGGCCTCGGGGCGGGGCGACTTCGGCCTGCTCCTCGCCGAGCGGCGCAGCTTCTCCAATCTCGGCCCCATCAGTCTGGTCCTGCGCGACGAGCCCGATGTCCGAAGCGTCCTCGAACTGCTCGTCCGCCACGAGCACATGTACAACGAGATGCTCCGCAGCCGGCTCTCCGGGGCCAACGGCCTGGTCACCCTCAAGGTCAGCCTGGAACTGGGTGAGGCCATGGCCGCCCGCCAGGCCACGGAGCTGGCCGTGGGTGCCTTCCACGGGGTCCTCCGCAGCTTCCTCGGCGCCCGATGGCAGCCGTTGTCCGTGTGCTTCGCGCACGACGCGCCGCCGGATCCCGGTACCCACCGGCGTCTCTTCGGCCCCGCAGTGGAATTCAACCGGGAGTTCAGCGGGATCGTCTTCTACGCCGGCGACCTCGAGGCTCCCAACCCCATGTCGGACCCGCTGCTGCGGACCTATGCCCGGCAGTACTTCGAGTCCCTCGCGGTCTCGAGGGACACCACCGTGCTGGACCGCGTACGTGAGCTGATCGAAGTCCTGCTGCCCACCGGACGCTGTTCGATCGAGCAGGTCGCAGACAGCCTCGGCATCGACCGCAGGACGATCCACCGGCACCTCGCGGCCTCGGGCGAGACGTTCTCCGCCGTTCTCAACGCCACACGTGCCCAGCTCGCGGAGCAACTCGTGGCGAACCCGCGCCGCTCGTTCACGGAGATCTCCGGGCTCCTGGGATTCTCGGCACCGAGCGCCTTCTCGCGCTGGTTCCGCGAGCGGTTCGGCTGCAGCCCCAGGCAGTGGCGGGCCGGCGGGACCGGGCAGCAGCCGTCCGGCGAGGAGTGACCACCGAGGTTTTTGCACAGGGACGTGGAACGGCCGTTCACGCCATGTCCCGTCCGTCCGGGCACGGCGCCCGCGCGGCGTGCCCTTCCCGGCAACGTCTGCCCCGTCGCGCCGCCCGGCACTTCCCCGAGCTCTCAGCTTCGTTCGAGCGGGGGAGCCCCCCTTGCTCGCGGCGTCGGCCACAAGCCCACGTAGCCCTTCCCCGAGCTCTCGACATCCCATCCGAGGGCTTCCGGCCGCCTTGCGATCGCACGCACCGGACGACGCTCCTTCCGGGCAAACCCTGCCGGTCACGGCACTAGGCGTGTCCCCAAGCGGTAAGTCTTCCGTCACCCTCGGTCAAGCGCATGCCGTGGAGCGCACTTAACGTTGCCTCACCGCAAGGGACATGGCCGATCACAGAGGGCGGGAAGAAACCCTGCCCGCAGCCGAAGGTTCTCTCCCGGGCCCGCTGATCGTATCCGAGACCTCCGCGAGCCCGGGAACCCCGTCCGCATTCCCGCGTCCGCTCCTCGCAAGCCCTCCGGGCCTCGCATCGCAGGCAGTGATGCGTGCGGCGAGTGAAGACCATCCGACAAAGGAGATGGACCATGCACTTCTTCGACGACTCCCTGTACCCGGAGAACCAGGAGAAGCTCGTCATCCAGGCCGCGCCCTACGGGCCGGAGTGGTTGCCCGGTGACGCCGACGACCTGCCGCTCACCATGGACGAGCACGTGCAGGCGGCCGTCGACTGCTACAACGCCGGCGCCACGGTGCTGCACATCCACGTGCGCGAACTGGACGGCCACGGATCCAAGCGCATCTCCATGTTCAACGAGCTGATGGCCCGCCTGCGCGAGGCCGTGCCGGACATGGTCCTGCAGATCGGCGGGTCGATCTCCTTCGCCCCCGAGGACGAGGGCGGCGACGCCAAGTGGCTCAGCTACGACACCCGCCACATGCTGGCCGAGATCACTCCCCGGCCCGATCAGGTGACGATCGCGATCAACACCAACCAGATGAACATCGTCGAGCTCTTCGACGACGAGGACATCGAGGGCACCTCGATCGCCAAGCCGGGCTACTACAAGGCATATCGGGACATGGTGGTCGAGGCCGGGCCGGACTTCTACCTCGAACATCTCGAGCGGCTCCGTGCGGGCGGCATCCAGCCGCACTTCCAACTCGCCAACCTGGCCCAGTTGGAGACCGTGGAGCGGCTGATCCGCAAGGGCATCTACAGCGGGCCCCTGGTGCTCAACTACGTCGCCATCGGCGGCGGGTTCGCCGGCCGGCACCCGGCCGACCTGATCGAGTTCATCCGCCGGGTCCCGGACGGCGCCGTACTCACCATCGAGGCATCCATGCGCGCGGTGGCGCCGATGAACGCCATCGGCATCGCCCTCGGCACGCACGTGCGGGTGGGCAACGAGGACAACCTGTGGCGGCACAAGGGCGAACGGATGTCCTCCGTGGAGCAGGTCGAGCAGATGGTCACCATCGCCCAGGCGCTCGGGCGTGAGATCGCCACCGGACCGGAGGCGAAGAAGATCTACAGGATCGGCGAGTGGTACGCGGACGCCGACGAGACCCTGGACCGGCTCGGCATGGTGCCCAACCGCCGCCCCGGCCGGCGCGGTTCCATGCTGCGCGACCCCAAGAGCTGACCCGACCCCCTTGGCGGCGGCCCGGGTCGTCGTGCCGCCGCCGCCCACGCAGTCCCACTCACGAGCGAACGGAGCACGCCTTGGTACACGCCATTCGATTCCACGAAACCGGTGGCCCTGATGTCATGCGGTGGGAAGAGGTCACTGTCGGCGACCCCGGTCCGGGCGAGGTACGGATCCGGCACGTCGCCGTCGGACTCAACTTCGCGGACACCTATTTCCGCACGGGCCTGTACCCGGCTCCGCTGCCCGCGGGGCTCGGTGTGGAAGCCTCGGGTGTGATCGAGGCCGTGGGCGCGGGTGTGTCGCATGTCGCCGAGGGCGACCGCGTGACCTACACCGGCAGCCCGCTGGGCGCGTACAGCACGGAGCGGGTCATGCCCGCGGATTCACTGATCAAGCTGCCGGACGAGATCGGCTGCGAGACCGCTGCGGCGATGACCATGCGAGGACTCACCTCGGCGTACCTGCTGCGCCGGATCCATCCGCTGAACCCCGGCGACACCGTTCTGCTCCACGCGGCGGCCGGCGGCGTCGGCCTGATCGTCTCCCAGTGGGCGAAACTGCTCGGCATCACGGTGATCGGCACGGTCTCCAGCGAGGAGAAGGCCGAGGTCGCCCGCGCCCACGGCTGCGAGCACATCATCTACTACCGGCGCGAGAACGTTGCCGAGCGAGTGCGTGAACTGACCGACGGCAAGGGAGTCCCCGTCGTCTTCGACAGCATCGGCAAGGACACCGTCGCCGGCTCCATGGCCTCGCTGCAACGCCGCGGCCTGCTGGTGTGTTTCGGCACCGCCTCCGGGGTCCCGCCGCTCGACGCCATGCAACTGGCCATCCACGGCTCGCTGTTCGTGACCCGTCCCGCGCTGGCCGACTACATCGCCGATCCGGCGGAACGGGACGCCCTGGCCGGTGAACTGTTCGGACACGTCGCGGCCGGTCGCATCAAGATCGAGACCAACCAGCGCTACGCACTTCAGGACGCCGTACAGGCCCATCGCGACCTGGAAGCGGGACGGACCACGGGATCCTCCGTCTTCGTCCTCTGAGCTCGCCGTGCCCCCCACGTCACCTCCCGAGGAGTGAGCACATGTCCCAGACCGTCCGTCCGAAGGAAGAAACGCCCGCCCTGGTGCGTCCGGGCGTCCTCCGTACCTCGATCGAGGTTGAGCCGCTGACCTGCACCATCGGCGCCGAACTGTCCGGTGTGAACCTGGGCGACGCCGCGCGCGACGGCGATCTGTTCGCCGAGATCAAGGCGCTGTTGCTGCGGTACAAGGTGCTGTTCCTGCGTGACCAGGACATCACGCGCGCCGAACACATCGCCTTCGCCGGGCGCTTCGGCCCGCTGGAGGACCATCCCGTGGTCGGCAGCGACCCCGACCACCCCGGGCTGGTCCGCATCTACAAGGATCTGGACAGCAAACCCGAGCACTACGAGAACGCGCTGCACTGCGACGCGACCTGGCGCGCGTGCCCGCCCATGGGCGCCGTGCTGCGCTGCGTGGAAACACCGGACGTGGGCGGTGACACGATCTGGGTCAACATGGCCGAGGCATACCGCAGACTGCCGGAGCACATCAAGAGGCAGATCGCGGGCCTGCGCGCACGGCACAGCATCGAGGCGACCTTCGGAGCCGTGATGCCGACGGAGCAACGCCACCAGCTCAAGACCCGTTTCCCGGACCCCGAGCACCCCGTGGTGCGTACCCATCCGGAGACCGGCGAACAGATTCTCTTCGTCAACGCCTTCACCACGCACTTCGTCAATTTCCACACGCCCGAGAACGTGCGCTTCGGCCAGGACTACGCGCCCGGAGCGGGCAACCTCCTGAACCACCTGATCAGCCAGGCGGCCGTCCCCGAGTACCAGGTGCGCTGGCGCTGGCAGAAGAACAGCGTCGCCATCTGGGACAACCGCTCCACCCAGCATTACGCCGTCCAGGACTACTGGCCCGCCGTCCGCAAGATGGAGCGCGCGGGAATCGTCGGCGACAGTCCCTTCTGAGCCGCACCCAGAGACGAAAGGTGATGCCCATGGGACTGCACACTGCCGGCACGACGGTGCCCGGGACGTCTCCCGTCGCACCGGCTGTGTCCCGCAGCTACGCCTGGCTGGTGTTCGCCCTCGGTTTCGGGCTTCTGCTGTCCGACTACATGTCGCGACAGGTCCTCAACGCGGTCTTTCCCCTGCTGAAAGCGGAGTGGCTGCTCTCCGATGCCCAGTTGGGCTCTCTCAGCGGCATCGTGGCCCTGATGGTCGGTGTGCTCACCTTCCCCCTGTCGCTTCTGGCGGACCGCTGGGGCCGGATCAGGATCCTCGTCATCGCCGCGACGGCGTGGAGCCTGGCGACCCTGGGCTGCGCCGTTTCCGCGAGCTACGGCCAGATGTTCCTTGGCCGGTTCATGGTGGGCGTCGGAGAGGCCGCCTACGGGAGCGTCGGCATCGCGGTGGTCCTCAGCGTGTTCCCCATCGGCTTGCGGGCCACGCTCTCCGGCGCCTTCATGGCGGGAGGGTCGTTCGGATCCGTGCTGGGCGTGTCGGCCGGCGGTGTGATCGCCCAGGAGTACGGCTGGCGCTGGGCGTTCGGCGTGATGGGAATCCTCGGACTGGTCCTGGCCGCGGTCTACGGGCTCGTGGTCACCGAGAAGAGACTGGGCCCGGCATCCATCCGTGACCCTGCCGCGCCCGGTGAACGCGCCCCCATCCGGACCCAGTTGCCGCGGCTGTTCTCCTCGGTCTCCGTGATCTGCGCCTACATCGGCAGCGGGCTGCAGTTGTTCATCGCGATGGCCCTGCTCGCGTGGCTGCCCAGTTTTCTGGACCGGTACTACGACATGCCTCCGGCGAAGGCCGGCCTGGCCGCCGGGGTCTTCGCGCTGATCAGTGGCGTCGGCATGATCCTCTGTGGGGCCGTCGCGGACCGCCTCAGCCGGAAGGCCGCGGCCCGGAAGTGGATCGTTGCGATTGTCTGCTCCCTCGGGTCGTTCGTACTGCTGATGACGGGATTCCACCTGCCGGTGGGCCCGCCGCAGCTCGTGCTGATCGCGGCCGGGACCCTGGTGGCCGGCGGCACCGCCGGTCCGGCGGCCGCCATGGTGGCGAATCTGACCCCCGCCGCCATTGCGGCGACGGCCTTCGCCACCCTCACTCTGGCCAACAGCCTGCTCGGGCTGGCCCCCGGGCCCGCGGTGACGGGCATGCTCGCGGACCGCCTGGGCCTGCTCGGCGCACTGCAGGTGATCCCGCTCGTCGCGCTCGCGGGAAGCGTGGCCTTCGCCATCGGCAAGTTCTCCTACGAAAACGACCTGCGCCGTCTGGGGCTGCTCCCCGACCTGGCGCTCAAGAAAGCGGAGTTGCAGTCATGAGTCCCCGCACACGGCCGACCGTCGTCATCGTTCCCGGACTGCGCGATCACGTGCCGGACCACTGGCAGACCATCCTCGCCGACAAGATCGCCGGCGCCCGGACCGTTCCCCCGCTGGAGAAGGACGGGCTGTGCCGCGACGCCCGGGTAGCCGCACTGGACGAGGTACTGTCGGAGATCTCCGGCCCCGTCGTACTGGTCGCCCACAGCGCCGGGGTGATGACCACAGTGCACTGGGCGCAACGGCACCGGCGCCCGGTCCAGGGCGCGCTTCTGGCGACGCCGCCCGACTTCGACACCCCGCTGCCGGACGGCTACCCCACCCCGGACGCCTTGCGCGAGAACGGCTGGACGCCGACGCCGCGGACACCCCTGCCTTTCCCCAGCATCGTGGCGGCGAGCACGAACGATCCCTTGGCGGATGCCGAACGCGTCGCCGACCTCGCCCGGGCATGGGGGAGCCGCCTCGTGGATCTCGGCCCGGTCGGACACCTCAACCCCGCCTCCGGCCACGGCGCATGGCCCCGGGCGGAGGAGTTCGTCCGCGAGCTCTCTCAAGCCGCGTCCGGCATGTCCGCCTGACCGCCCGCGGCCCCGCCCGCGGTGGGACGGCACAGCATGGACGCCGCGCCGACGCCACCGCCGGGAGCACGGACGCTGACCGTCACGCCGCCGATGTGGAGGGCACAGGGGTCCTGCCACCACTGGTCGCCGAAGGGCGACGCCGCGACGGACTGCGCCGCGTCCGGCGGAGAGGGGGTGGTGTCCCCGGAGGTCCCCCGTCGGATCAGGCGGTGAAGGCGGTGCCGTCCAAGGTCCAGTGGGGGTCGGGGGTGATGCCGAGGGCGGTGTAGACATGGGCGGCGACGTCGGCGTGGTGGAGGGCCGGCGGAGCCGTCCCGGCGGGCAGACCGGGACCGCACGCGGCGATCCAGGCCGTGCGCTCCTGCGGGCTGCGTCCCCCGTGGCCCCCTTCGTCGCGGTGGCCGTGGTCCGTCACCACGATCACCGTCCAGTCCTCCGCCGCATGGCCGGGACGCTGCCGTACGGCGGTGAGCAGGCGGCCGAGCCGCTGGTCGGCGGCCTCGATCGACCGGCGGTACTCCTGGCCGCAGCCGAGGAAGTGGGCGGTCTCGTCGACGGCGCCGAGGTAGACGAAGCCGGCGTGGAGGTCGTCGTCCACGCCGAGGAGGTGTTCCGCCTCGGCGGTCACCTTCTCGTCCACCTCCTCCCACGCTTCGGGGGTGTCCTCGCGGGGAGCGACGTAGGAGAGCCGGGCCGGGGCGACGAACAGCGGACCGCCGTCCTGCGCGAGGAAGAGCGGCGCCCAGCCTCCGACGGCGAAGGTCCGCCGCCCGCAGTCGGCGGCGAGACGGGTCGTGAAATCGGGGAAGACGTCGAGGCGGTTGCCGTCGAAGCGGTTGGCCCACACCCCGTGCTTGGCGACCCCGACGCCGGTGACGATGGTGGTCCAGCACGGGCCCGACATCGTCGGGGTCACGGAGTCCACCTCGACGGGCGCCAGGAAGCCCGCGCGGGCGATCCCGTCGAGATGGGGGGTGGCGAGTTCGGGGAGCAGGTCGAGGCGTACGCCGTCGATGCCGACCACCAGTACGCGGGCGGCGTTCCGGGAGGTGTCCTGCGGGGTGTCCATGGGCGCATCCAGACGTGTCGTGGGCGAAAGAGGAAGGCGGGGCGCGGGCGCGGAGGGGCGTGATGCTCAGGGGCCGACGCGGCGGAGCCGGATCAGGCTGCTGGCGTAGTCGCCGGCGGGAAGCCGCGGGTCGATGCCCTGGTGCACCAGGACGGCGCCGCTGTACACCCGGTCCAGGTCCGGGTCCAGGTAGTGCGCCCCGGCGTCGAGCGCGGCCAGCCGCACGGGGGCGGGGCGGTGACCGAAGCGGGTGGTGGGGCGCCAGACGAGGACCGCGTGGTCGCTGTCGTCGGGCGCCGCGTAGTGCACGGCGGTCACGGGGCCGTCCGGGGTGACGCGGTGCCGGCGTCCCCGCTGCACGAGGGGGCGGATCTGCTTGTACCGGGCGACGAGTTCGGCGGCCTCCACGAGTTCCTCGTCGGACCAGGACGTCAGGTCCCCGCCGAGCCCCAGCGCCCCGGCCATGGCGACGTGGAAGCGGAAGCGCAGCGGTGTGCGCCGGCCGGTGGCGGGGTTGGGACTGTCGGTGACCCACGCGGCCATGGCCTGGGCGGGGAAGAGCTGAGCGAAGCCGTGCTGGATGCCGATCCGGTCGACCGGATCGGTGTTGTCCGAGGTCCACGCCTGGTCGGTGCGGGCGAGGATGCCGAGGTCGACGCGGCCGCCGCCGCCCGCGCACGCCTCGATGCGCAGCCCGGGGTGGGCGGCGCGGAGCCGGTCCATGACCCGGTGGACGGCCCGGGTGTGGTCGATCCACAGCCGGTCGGGGTCCGGGTGCCCGTCCCAGCCGGCCTCGGTGAAGGGCCGGTTGGCGTCCCACTTGAGCCAGTCGACGTCGTGCTCGCGCACCAGCCGGTCGAGGGTCTCCAGGGCCCATGCCTCGACCTCGGGCCGGGCGAAGTTCAGCACCAGCTGGTTGCGCAGCTCGGTGGCGTCGAGGCGGGGGGAGTGGACGACCCAGTCCGGATGGGCGCGGTACAACTCACTGTCACGGTTGACCATTTCCGGCTCCACCCACAACCCGAAGGCCATGCCGAGGCGGTGCACCTCGTCGGCGAGCGGACGCAGCCCGCGGGGGAACGCCTCGGGGCGGGGGGTCCAGTCGCCGAGCCCGGACCGGTCGTCGCGGCGGGTGCCGAACCAGCCGTCGTCCAGGACGAAGAGTTCCGCACCGAGCCGGGCGGCCAGGTGCGCAAGACGGATCTGGCCGGCCTCGTCGACGTCGAATCCGGTGGCCTCCCACGAGTTGTAGAGGACCGGCCGGTCCCGTTCGGGCTCCGGCAGCACGTGCCCGCGTACGTAGTCGTGCCAGGCGCGCCCGGCCGCGCCGAAGCCGTGCGGGCTGTAGAGGCCGGCGTACACCGGTGTGCGAAGGCTCTCCCCCGCCCGCAGGGTCCAACTGAGGCCCTCGTGACCGAAGCCGCCGGTCCAGGTGGTGCGGCCGACCGGATCGCGGTGGATCGTGACGCGCCAGCTTCCGCTCCAGGCGAGCGCGGTGCTCCACACCTCGCCCCGCTCCTCCGTCGCGGTGCCGTCGTCCAGGGCCAGCCAGGGGTTCGCGTGGTGGCCGGTGAGTCCCCGACGGCTCGTCAGTACGGTTTCGGCGACGGGAAGTGGGTCGCGCCGGAGCTGGAACTCGCTGTTCCAGCCGCCGACCAGGTGGCTGAGCCGGTAGTCGGGCAGGGCAGGAGCGGTCCAGGAGGCCGAGTCCAGGCGGTCGACGGTGACCGGCTCCGGCGGGCCGTCCGCGGCCCCGGTGTGGGTCAGTTCCGTCCAGCGCTCGACGACGTCGGTGCCGGGCCGGACGCGGTAGCACAGTTCGGCCCGCAGGGGGCGGTGGCGGTCTTCGAGGCACAGTCGCAGCTCCCCGCCGTCGATGGTGTGCCCGGCGAAGCGCCACTGGGCGCCCCGGGTACCGTCGGCGAAGCGGACCTGAAGGCCGGCCGGTCCGAATCGCGCCCCGGTCTGCGGTGCGAGTTCGTCGGCGGCGGCGTCGGCCTCGAAGCTGCTCGCGGCCGGGGAGAGCGGCTTGGGCATCGAGGCGAGGGCGGCGGTGTCGAGCGGGGCGCCCCAATGGAGGTGCCGGGGGCTGCCGTCGGGGGCGACGCGGAGCGCGTACTGGCTGTTCGGCGTGCGCAGGACCGCGAGGCCGAGAGCGGGATCGAAGGTGACGAGCGGGAGCGTGACGAGCACGGAATGGGTCCCCTGACGTGCGGAGAGGAACAGGGTCGTATCCAGGGCGGCGTGGCGAGGGCACGACCGACGCCGCGATCCGGGGCCCCGGGACGGGCACGGAGGCGGCCCCGAGCGTAGGACGGTCCCAACTCCCAAATCAATACTGGAAGAAGTTATTTATTTGCTCTACGTTGCACCCGTGCTTCGACATCACTCCCAGCCTCTGGTCAGTGCACCCGCCGAGACCGCGGTCCTCACCCTGCTCCTCGCGGAGGGACCGCTCAGCAGAGTGGAACTGGCGCGGCGGACGGGGCTCTCCTCGACGGCCGTCACCAAGGCGGCCAGGCCGCTCATCGACGACGGCTACCTGTACGAACTCCCGCCGGAGCGCACCGCACCCGGCGCCGGCCGACCGGTCAACCCGCTCGCGGTCGCTCCCGACCGGGAGTACTTCGTCGGACTGAAGATCAGTTCCGACCAGCTCTTCGGCGCCGTCTGCGATCTGCGGGCCGGCATCCGGGACACGGCCGCCCGGCCCCTCGACTCGTGCGCCCCCGAGGTCGTCGCGGCCCTCGTCGCCGAGTTGGTCGACGAACTGCTCGACGCCGAGCCCGCGTTCCGGGCCCGTACGCGCCACCTCGGCGTCGCCGTGAACGGCGACGTGGACCGCGACAGCGGCCGGCTCCGCCACTCCGGCCTCCTCGGCTGGCGCGACGTCCCGCTCGGCGAACTGCTCAGCGCCTCCACCGGCCTGGCGGTGACCGTCGAGAACGACGTCAGGGCCCTGACCGTCGCCGAGCACTGGTTCGGCGAAGGCATCGGCACCGGCTACTTCGCCCTGGTCACCATCGGCGCGGGCATCGGCTCCGCCCTCGTCGTCAACGGTCACCTGCTCAGAGGCGCCCATGGCGTCGCGGGCGAGGTCGGACACCTCTGCGTCGACCCCGCCGGACCGCTCTGCCGCTGCGGCGCTCGCGGCTGCGTCGAGGCGATCGCCTCGACCGACGCCATACTCGCAGCGGTCCGCCACGCCGCCACGAACCCGCGTCTCACGTTCGACGAGGCCGTCGACATGGCCCGCGAGGGCCATCCCGCTGCCCGCGAGGCTTTCGCCCGGGCCGGACAGGCCATCGGGGTCGGCATCGCCGCGCTGGTCAACCTCGTCGGCCCGGAGCGTGTCGTCGTCAGCGGCGAAGGAGTCGACGCCTACGACCTGTTCAGCCGCCACATCCAGGACGCATACGCCGCACACGCCTTCGGAGCGGCGTCCCGGTGCCCGCTATTGCTGCGCCCGCTGCCCTGGGAGGAGTGGGCCCGCGGTGGCGCCGCCGTGGCCATCCAGGCCCTCTTCCCACAGCCCGCGGCCACCATCACGACCGGCGCCGGATGACCGACGCAGCAACCGTCGTCCTCGCAGCCGCCGAGTACGACTCCCCGGCCACCGCCCTCCTCCGCCGGCAAGCACTGACGAAGGCACCAGCCAGGGAGCACATCCGCCCCGCACAGATCCTCACAGAAGGACACGCACATGAGCGCACGCAGAGTCGAGCTTAGCCGACGCGGATTCCTCACGGGATCGCTGCTCGTCACCGCCGGAACGGTCCTGACGAGCGCCTGCAGCACCGACCCCACCGGCGGCTCCTCCTCCGGAGCGAAGACCACCCTCAACGTCTGGTACCACGCCTACGGCGAGGCCGGCGCCCAGCAGGCGGCGCTCCGCTACGCCACCGCCTTCACCAAGGCCAACCCGGACATAGCCGTCAAGGTGACCTGGGTTCCCGGCGACTACTCCAGCAAGCTCTACGCGACCCTGCTGACCGACGCGGCCCCCGACGTCTTCGAGATCGGCGACTTCAGCGAGGCCCTCGCCCGCCGCGGCCAGATCGCCCCGCTCGACGACGTGTACGGCAGCGCCAAGAGCGACTTCAACACCAACGCCATCGAGTCGGTCACCGTCGACGGCAAGCTCTACGGCGTCAAGGAGATCGACGACGTCATGATGCTCTACTACCGCAAGAGCATCCTGTCGAAGGCCGGGATCACCCCGCCCACGACCTTCGACGGTCTCGTCGACGCGGCGAAGGCCCTGACCACCAAGAAGAACAAGGGCCTGTTCGTCGGCAACGACGGCATCGGCGACTCCGCGATCCTCAACGTCTTCTCCAACGGCGGCGACCTCGTGACCCCCGACGGCAAGGTGGCGTTCGGCTCGGCCCAGGCACTCGAAGCACTGACCGGTCTGAAGCGCCTGCACGACGACAAGTCGCTGCTGCTCGGGTTCACCACCGACTGGTGGGACCCCGCCGCCTTCATCCAGGGCGTCGTGCCGATGCAGTGGTGCGGCCTGTGGGCGATGCCCGCCATCTCGCCCGCGCTCGGCGACGACTTCGGCGTGCTGCCGTGGCCGACGTACAAGGCCGGCGGCGCTCCCGTCGTACGGGTCGGCGGCTGGACGAGCTGCGTCAACGCCAAGGGCAAGAACGTGGAAGCGGCCAAGAAGTTCGTCCAGTGGCTGTGGGTCCAGCAGTCCGACCTGCAGAAGGACTTCGCCGAGAGCTACGGCTTCCACGTCCCGCCGCGCACGTCCGTGGCGGCAACCGCGAAGAAGCTCTCCGCAGGCACCGCCAAGGAGGCCGTGGATCTGGCGGCGAAGTACGGAAAACACTACCCCGGAACCTGGGAGACCGCCGTGAGCAACGCGTTCAACGCGACCGCGGCGAAGATCGCCGGCGGGCAGGGCGATCCGGCCGCTCTCCTGGCCGAGACGGTGAAGAAGGCCCAGCGCGAGATCGACAAGCAGCTCGGCCGATGAAACCGATGAATCCGGCGACCGACATCACGCCGAAGCCCGAGCGGGCCGGGCACCCCGCAATCGTCCCGCGGGGCGCCGCCCGCACCGGCCGGGCCCGTAAGGCCCGGCCCCGCGTCGGCCGGTCCGGCTGGATCGCGTTCCTCCTGCTGACCGCGCCGACACTAATCGGGCTCGGCGTCTTCAAGTACATCGCGATCGGCTGGAGCTTCCTGCTCAGCCTCAGCGACGCGCGCGGCACCATCGCCCTCGGCCACTGGGTCGGACTCGACAACTACCAGACCCTCCTGTCCGATCAGGCGTTCCGTGACTCGCTGCTCACGATCCTGGTGTTCACCGCCTTCATCGTGCCGGTCACCTTCGCCGCCTCCCTCGGGCTCGCCCTGCTGGTGCACCGGGTCCGGCGCGGCCGGTCCCTGCTGCGCACCACCTTCCTCATCCCCGCGGCCGTCTCGTACGTCGCCGCGTCACTGTTGTGGAAGATGTGCCTGTTCAACGGCCTGCCGTCGGGCATCGCCAACATGATCGGCGGATGGTTCGGTGCGGATCCGGTGCCCTGGCTGCAGTCCGCCTCGCCACCGCTCTACTGGATCGTCCTCGTCACGCTGCGCCTGTGGCTCCAAGTCGGCTTCTACATGGTGCTCTTCCTCGCCGGGCTCCAGGCCATCCCCAGGGAGATCTACGAAGCCGCCGCGCTCGACGGCGCCACCGGCCGGCGGCTGCTGACCAAAATCACCCTGCCGATGCTGCGCAACACCGCCGTCGCCGTGCTGATGCTGCTGTTCATCGCCGCCTTCCAGGCATTCGACGAGTTCTACAACCTGTTCAACAGCGGGCTGGCGGGAACCGGCACCGCCCCCGTAAAGACACCGCTGGTCCACCTCTACGACACCGCCATGGGCAGCCAGAACTACGGCCTCGGCTCGGCCGGAGCCTTCGTGCTCACCGGCCTCATCGTCGGAGTGACCCTGCTCCAGGGACGGTTCACCGGATTCGGCAGGAGCGGAGAATGAGAAGCGCATGATCACCCTGCCCGGACTGCCCCGAAACGTGCGCCTGCTGGCACGCGGCCTGCTCATCGGCCTGCTGACCGCGGTCTTCCTGGTGCCGTTCTACCTGATGCTCCGCAACGCGCTGATGGACTCCCAGAGCCTGACGGCGCCGGAGTGGACGTGGTGGCCCTCGACGATGCACTTCGAGAACTTCACCGCCCTGTTCGACGACCCCGCCGTCGCCATGGGCCCCTCCCTCGTCAACTCGCTGGTGATCGCCGCCGTCACCGCGCCCGTCTCCACGCTCCTCGCCTCCGCCGCCGGCTACGCCCTCGCCAGGATTCCGGTTCCCGGACGCGGCGTGCTGCTCGCCCTCGTGGTGGCCACGCTGATGATCCCCGGCTCGGTCACCTTCGTGCCGACCTTCGTCGTCGGCTCCATGGGAGGCGTCAACACGTTGTGGGGCATCATGGTGCCCGGCCTCTTCAATCCGTTCGCGGTCCTGCTGTTCCGCAACTTCTACCTCCAGTTCCCGCAGGAGATCGAAGAGGCGGGACGGCTCGACGGCCTCGGCTGGCTCGGCCTGTACCGCCGGATCGCCCTGCCGAGTTCCGGAGCGATGCTGGCCTCGCTCGGGGCGCTGTCCTTCATCGACAGCTGGAACGCCTTCCTGTGGCCGCTGGTCATCGGCCAGGACCCGTCCGCCTGGACCGCGCAGATCGCGCTGTCCACCTTCCTCACCTCGCAGACCATCAACCTGCCCGGTCTCTTCGCCGGCGCCGTCGTCACCATCACGCCCCTGGTCGTCATGTTCCTCGTCGCCCAGCGCTACATCGTCGAGGGCATCGCCACCAGCGGCCTCAAGGGCTGATCCACCGCACCACACCGTTCCGCACCACGCACAAGGCAGGCACACGTCCCCCACCCGCAAGGAGCTTTCCCGTGACACCTCGCATCACCCTGCTCCGACGCGCGACCGCGGCCCTCGCCACGTCGTCCGCGCTCCTCCTGTGCACCCTCACCCCCACCGCCGCCGCGGTGGACACGGGGACGGCACCGCCGCCCCCGGCCCTCACCGGCGCACAGCTCGCCGCCTCATGGACCGCCCCGCTCTCCACCCGGGACCGATACGTCGTCGACGCCGACGGCGACCGGTTCAAGCTCAAGTCCGGCAACTGGGCGGGCGCCCAGGGCACCTGGGAGGGCAGCGGCGACGTCGGCGACGTCGCCAACCACCAGGCGAGGCAGATGTCGAACAACATCCCGCTCGGCCTCGACCGCAAGCCGATGGCCCAGATCCTGGCCGACTTCCACGCCCTGGGCCTGAACAGCATCCGGCTCCCGTTCGCCAACGCACTCATCCACGACACGAGCGCCGTCCCGGACTCGGCCGTCGCCGCCAACCCGCAGCTCAAGGGCAAGACCCCGTTGCAGGTGCTCGACGCCGTCGTCGGAGCCCTGACCGCAGACGGCTTCGCCGTCATCCTCAACAACCACACCACCAGCTACCGCTTCTGCTGCGGCCTGGACGGCAACGAGCGCTGGAACAGCGGCCAGACGACCCAGCAGTGGATCGACGACTGGGTGTTCCTGGCGAAGCGCTACCAGGCCGACAAGCGGGTCGTCGGAGCCGATCTGCGCAACGAGGTCCGTCGCGACACCTGGAACGACGCCAACTGGGGCTGGGGCAACGACCACGACCTCAACAAGGCCCTGGAAGAAGCCGGCAACAAGATCCTGCAGGCCAATCCGGACATGCTCGTCATCATGGAGGGCATCAACTGGCAGGGGATACCCACCGACCTGACCCCCCACAGCCGCCCGACACTCACCCCCGTCGCCACCCTGTCCAACACCCTGATCCGCTCCGACAAACTCGTCTACGCGGCCCACTTCTACGGCTACACCGGCCCGAACCACACCGGTGCCACCGGAGTGGGCGAGACGCACGACCCGCGCTACGAGGAATTCACCCCCGCACAGCTCGCCCAGGTCGTCGACGACCAGGCCCTGTTCGTCACCCGGTCCGGCCAGCACTTCACCGCACCCGTGTGGATCAGCGAGTTCGGCGCCGCAGGCCGCGGCGACATCGACGCCAAGGAACGTGCCTGGTTCGCCAACTTCACCGACATCCTGGTGAAGAACGACACCGACTTCGCCATCTGGCCCCTGGTCGGCTGGACCGACACGAGCGGCACACCGCAGGACAACTGGGCCATGGTCAACTACAGCGCGGACGGCACACGGCTGGGCGTCATGGACGCCGGCGACTGGCGCGCCACCGACTGGAACAAGCTCGTCAACGCCCCCGGCAAGACCGGCCGGATCGCCCCCGCCCCCCGCTGGAACATGCTCAACCTGGACTACGCCGACTACAACGTCTCCGCCACCATGCTGGCGAAGCCGGACTGGTCTCCGGGCAACCGCAAGGGCAACTGCCCCGACGGCCAGCGGCTGGTCGGCCTCGGCCGCAGCGACAGCCGCGGACTGTGCACCGACGCCGGTCAGCCGACGAAGGGGAACGGCGCCTGGACCGTCGTCACCGACGAGCGGTATGTCACCGGCGGCGACTGGGCGAGCGGCTACAACAAGCTCCAGTGCCCCGACAACACGTTCGCGGTCGGCTACAGCGTGCACAAGAACGCCATGTCGGCCCTCCTGTGCGCCCCCGCAGCGGGCTCCCTGCCCACCACCGGCCGCGCGGTCTGGTTCGATAAGGGTGACAACCGGCCCGCCACCGGAGGCTCGACCGGCAGCGACTGGGCTCCGGGCCACTACAAGGGCCAGTGCGCCGACGACGAGTACCTCGCGGGCGTCGCCTACACGTGGAAGTGGAACCACGGCGGCGTTCCCGACGCCCTGCTGTGCCGCCCGCGCGGCTGAACCAACCGGATCCGTACCCCTGAGGAGCACCACAGCCATGCCCCGACTGGAGATCGTCGACGACGGCTTCCGTCTCGACACCCGACCGTTCCGCATCATCTCCGGAGCCCTGCACTACTTCCGCGTCCATCCGGAGCAGTGGGCCGACCGACTCCGCAAGGCACGGCTGCTGGGCCTCAACACGGTCGAGACCTACGTCCCGTGGAACCTGCACGCCCCGCGCCGCGGGGAGTTCCATCTCGACGGAGGTCTCGACCTGCCCCGGTTCCTCGACGCCGCTGCGGCCGAAGGACTGCACGTCCTGCTCAGACCCGGCCCGTACATCTGCGCGGAATGGGAGGGCGGCGGCCTGCCCTCCTGGCTGCTCGCCGAGGAGGACCTCGTCCTGCGCAGCAGCGACCCCCGCTTTCTGCGGGCCGTCGACGAGTACTTCGGCGCCCTGCTGCCCCCGCTCCACCCCTACCTGGGAAGCAACGGCGGGCCGATCCTCGCCGTCCAGGTCGAGAACGAGTACGGCGCCCACGGCGACGACACCGCCTACCTGGCCGAACTCGCCGCCATGCTGCGCCGCCACGGCGTGGACGATCCCCTGTTCACCTGCGACCAGCCCTCCGATCTCGTGCGCGGCAGCCTCGACGGCGTCCTGCCCACCGCCAGCTTCGGCAGCCGCGTCACCGCCGGGCTCGCCGCCCTGCGCGAGCACCGGCCGCGCGGCCCGCTGATGTGCACGGAGTTCTGGATCGGCTGGTTCGACCGCTGGGGCGGCATCCACACCCGCCGCGACGCGGCCGACGCCGCCGCGGACCTCGACCGCCTGCTCGCCGCCGGTGCCTCCGTCAACATCTACATGTTCCACGGCGGCACCAACTTCGGCTTCACCAACGGAGCCAACGACAAGGGCACCTACCGTCCCACCGTCACCTCCTACGACTACGACGCCCTCCTCGACGAAGCCGGCGACCCCACCCCCAAGTACGAAGCCTTCCGCGAGGTCATCGCCCGCCACGCACCCGTTCCTTCCGAGCCCCTGCCTCCCACCGCCCCCAAGGCCGCGTTCGGACCGGTGCAACTCACCCCCACGGCCGGCCTGCTGGAACAGGCCGACACCCTCGGCACCCCGGTGACCGCCGACCGCCCGCTGACCATGGAGGAACTCGGCCGGCCCTTCGGATTCGTCCTCCACGAGACCGACCTGCCCACGCCCGGACCAGCCGTCCTGCACGTCGAGCAGGTCCACGACCGCGCCCAGGTCTTCGTCGACGGCCAACCGGTCGGCGTCCTGGAACGCGAGAACCACGAACACGCCCTCGCCTTCACCGTGCCCCGCCCGGGAGCCCGGCTCGCCGTACTCGTGGAGAACCAGGGACGCGTCAACTACGGACCCGGACTCCACGACCGCAAGGGCCTCATCGGCCGCACGACGGTCAACGGGCACCCGCCCGCCGCCTGGCGGAGCCGCGCCCTGCCCCTCGACCGCCCCGACACCTTCGTCCACCACCCCGCCGACCCCGCCCGGCAGCCGGTGGGGCCGACGTTCCACCACGGCACCTTCACCGTGGACGAGCCCGCCGACACCTTCCTCCACCTCGACGGCTGGACCAAGGGCGTCGCCTGGATCAACGGCTTCCCGCTGGGCCGCTACTGGTCCCGAGGACCCCAGGGCAGCCTCTACGTGCCCGCGCCCGTCCTCGGACCCGGACCCAACGAGATCACCGTCCTCGAACTCCATGCCGCCACCACCCGCCACGTCCACCTGCGTGATACACCCGACCTCGGGCCCACCGAGGAGTGACCGCCCCCGTCTCACGGAGCATGCCATGCACAGCAACCGGCGCCTGACCGAGCAGCGGCTCGACCGCGTGCTGAACCAGCGCATCCGCCCGGCCGTCCACGCCCGCGCCACGCCGCTCCAGGTGGAGATCTGGAACGCCCCGGGCGAACCCGTGCCCGTGCCCGACGGACTGACCGCGCCCTACCGGCCCGTCACGCTCGGCCACCGGTGGGGACCGGCCTGGTCCACCAGCTGGTTCAGGATCAGCGGACAGGTGCCGCCGGGGTGGGCGGGGCAGCGGGTCGAGGCCGTACTCGACCTGGGCTTCGACGTCACCGGCCCCGGCTTCTCGACCGAGGGCCTCGTCCACCGCCAGGACGGCACCGTGGTCAAGGCGCTCAACCCGCGCAACGCGTGGATCCCCGTCGGCGACCCGGCGACCGGAGGCGAAGAGTTCACCTACTACGTCGAGGCCGCCGCCAACCCGACCGTCCCCTTCCCCGGCGAACCCCACCACGCACCGACGCGGGCGGGGGACCGGCCCCCCTGGCTGACGGGCGGCGAGGCCGGCGGCGAGCCGCTCTGTACAACGGCGAGCTGTCCGGAGCGGAACTCGCCCACGGGGTACGCAACTTCCAGGACAAGGGCCCGGCCAACCACTCCCTGCTGCCTTTCGGATACGGCGACGGCGGCGGCGGACCCACCCGCGAGATGCTCGCCCGCGCCGAGCGACTGGCCGACCTGGAGGGATCCCCCCGGGTCGTCATCGAGCGGCCCGCCGATTTCTTCGCCCGCGCGCACGCGGAGTACCCCGACGCCCCGGTGTGGCTGGGCGAGCTCTACCTTGAGTTCCACCGGGGCACGCTGACCAGCCAGCTGCGGACCAAACAGGGCAACCGGCGCAGCGAGCACCTGCTGCGCGAGGCCGAACTGTGGTCGGCGACGGCAACCGTGCGCACCGGCTTCCCCTATCCGTATGACGCACTCGACCGGCTCTGGAAGACGGTCCTGCTGCACCAGTTCCATGACATCCTGCCCGGTTCCTCCATCTCCTGGGTGCACCGGCAGGCGGAGGAGACGTATGCGGCGGTGCGTGCCGAACTGGACGGCCTCGTCGACGCCGCACAGCGGGCGCTGGCCGGCCAGGGATCGGGCACGGTCGTCTTCAACGGCGCGCCGTTCGCCCGGGGCGGCGTCGACGCCCTCGGCGCCGCCCCGCGCACCGGGGACCCCGTACCCACGGTCGTCCCGGCGCCGCACGAGGGCGGCCACGTGCTCGACAACGGCCTGGTGCGTTTCGTGATCGACCACCGCGGACTCGTGGTCTCGGCCGTCGACCTCGCCGCGGGCCGCGAAGCCCTGCCCCCCGGTGCCGTGGCCAATCTGCTCCAACTCCACCAGGACTTCCCCAACGAGTACGACGCCTGGGACATCGACGCCTTCTATCGCAACACCGTCCGCGACCTCACGGACGTCGACGACGTGACGGCCGTCGACGGGGGCGTCGAGGTCCGGCGCGGCTTCGGGGGTTCGCGCATCCGGCAGCTGCTCTCGCTGCGGGAGGGCTCGCGGCGCCTCGACATCGACACCGCCATCGACTGGCACGAGCGGGAGAGCCTTCTCAAGGCGGCCTTTCCCCTGGACGTCCGCGCCGACCACTCGACCGCCGAGATCCCCTTCGGCCATGTCCGGCGCCCCACCCACACCAACACGAGCTGGGACGCCGCGAAGTTCGAGATCTGCGCCCACCGGTACCTCCACGTCGGCGAGCGGGGCTGGGGCGCGGCCCTGGTCAACGACTCCACCTACGGCCACGACGTCACCCGGGACGTACGCGAGGACGGCGGCACGACCACGACCGTACGGCTCTCCCTGCTGCGGGCCCCCCGCTTCCCCGACCCGGACGCCGACCAGGGAGAACACCGGCTGCGCTACGGCTTCGTCCTCGGCGCCGACATCGCCGACGCCGTACGCGAGGCGTACGCCTTCAACCTCCCGGAGCGCTCCGTCCCCGGGATGAAGGGGGTGGCCCCTCTCGTCACGACGGACGACGAGGCCGTCGTCGTCGAGACCGTCAAGCTCGCCGACGACCGCTCCGGCGACCTCGTCGTCAGGCTCTACGAAGCCCACGGCGGACGTGCCCGGACCACGCTGACCACATCCGTCCCGTGGGACACCGTGACGGAGACGGACCTCCTGGAGCGCCCCCTGGGCGAAGCGGCACCCGCCCGGCCCGCCACACCG
Organism: Streptomyces sp. NPDC047982; assembly: GCF_043204165.1. Taxonomy (NCBI): domain Bacteria; kingdom Bacillati; phylum Actinomycetota; class Actinomycetes; order Kitasatosporales; family Streptomycetaceae; genus Streptomyces; species Streptomyces sp. NPDC047982. Next base: position 42,924 of record NZ_JBIDBS010000013.1, read on the forward strand.
CAGAGCGCGTCGGTCCACCTCACGCTGCGCCCGTTCGAGATCCGCACCCTCCGGATCGGGCTCCGGGCCCGTCCATGACCCCCGGCCCGGTCGCGGGCCGGGCCCAACCGACCCCAGCCCAGGGAGCCTTTGTGCACACCGAACTCCAGGCGGTCCTCTTCGACATGGACGGCACACTCGTCGACACCGAGCGGCTCTGGCGGCGAGCGGTCGAGGAGGAGGCCCTCGGGCTGGGACTCGTCCTCGAGGACGCGGACCTCCCGTTCGTCCTCGGTCGCGCGATCGAGGACAGCGCCGCCCACCTCGCCTCCCGCACGGCCGGCCGGGCCGGGGCGGCCCGGCTCGCCGCGTCCCTCGAACGACGCTTCACACAGCTCGTCCGCGGGGAGGTCGTCCCCCTGCCGGGGGCCGTGGAACTCCTCGCGGCGGTCCACGCCGCGGGAGTGGCCACGGCGCTGGTGTCGGCCTCGCCCCGGCCCGTCGTGGACATCGTCATCGATGTCCTCGGACGGCACCGGTTCACCACTTCCTTCGCCGCGGGGGAGACGCCGCGCACCAAGCCGTTCCCCGACTCCTACCGGGCGGCCCTGGCCGCCCTGGGCGTCACTCCCACCGCGTGCGTCGCCGTGGAGGACACCCCGACCGGTGTCGCCTCCGCGGAGGCGGCCGACTGCACGGTCCTCGCCGTACCCTCGTTCACCCCCATCCCCGCGGCACCGCGCCGGACGGTCGCCCACAGCCTGCGCGACGTGGACCTCGGTCTGCTCCGACGACTCGTCGCCGAGCCATGGGCAGGGCGATGCGGGCCGACCGGGAGCTGCCGACCGATGCCCCGGCCCTGACCGTGCGCGTCCCGCGGACGGGCCCGTCGTGCGGATGCTTCGCGCACCGTCCGGTCGGTCTTAGATTGGGAGGATGTACGAGGGCGTGGTCACCCTGTTCCTCGGCGGGGACGTGATGCTCGGCCGGGGCGTCGACCAGATCCTTCCGCACCCCGGTGATCCGGCGCTGCGCGAGCCGTACGTCCGCGACGCCCGGGACTACGTCGGCCTTGCCGAGGCGGCGAACGGGCCGATTCCCCGGCCGGTCGACTTCCGCTGGCCGTGGGGCGAGGCGCTGCCGGTCCTGGACGACGCCGCGCCCGACGTGCGGGTGGTCAATCTGGAGACCGCCGTCACCGGCGACGGGGACTTCGTGCCCGGCAAGGACGTCCACTACCGGATGAGCCCGGCCAACCTGCCCTGCCTGGCCGCGGCCCGCCCGGACGTCTGTGCGCTGGCCAACAATCATGTGCTCGACTTCGGCCCGGTCGGCCTCCGTGAGACGCTCGACGCCCTGGCGCGGGCGGGGCTGCGGACGGCGGGCGCGGGTCGGGACGTGGTGCGGGCGAGGCGGCCGGCGATCGTGCCCCTGCGCTCCGGCGGGCGGGTGCTGGTCTTCTCCTTCGGGATGCCGTCCAGCGGGATCCCCCCGGACTGGGCCGCCGACGGGCGGCGGGCCGGCGCCGACGTCGTCGCCAAGCCTTCGGTCGCCGCCGCGGCCGCGTTCGCCGACCGTCTGCGTCAGGTCCGGCGACCGGGGGACATCACGGTCGCCTCGGTCCACTGGGGCCCCAACTGGGGCCACGACGTCTCCCGCTCCGAGGTCCGCTTCGCCCACACACTCCTCGACGCCGGCGTCGACATCGTGCACGGACATTCCTCGCACCACCCGCGCCCGCTGGAGGTGTACAAGGACCGGCTCGTCCTGTACGGCTGCGGCGACCTCATCGACGACTACGAGGGCATCGGCGGCTACGAAAGCTACCGGGACGACCTGCGGCTGCTGTACCTGGTGTCGGTGGAGGCGGACACCGGCCGACTGGTCGACATGCGGATGGTGCCCCTGCAGGCCCGCAGGATGCGGCTCGAGCATGCCTCACCGCAGGACACCGAGTGGCTGCGTGCCGCCCTGGACGGACACAGCCGGGCGTTCGGCACCCGCGTCGGCAACGGGCCCGACGGCACACTCACGCTGCGGACCCTGCGCGCCGCGCGGCGCACATGACATGGACGTGTTCCGACCCGAAGAACCACCCCCCGGGGAACGGGCGCGGCGCGCAGGCCCGGAGCCCCGGTGAGGGCGCCTTGTTCCGTCCCGGCGCGCAAGGGCGTCCGCGCGGACCCCGGGGAACGCGCCCCCGAGGCCCTTTCGCGCATCACCACGGCAGCGCTGTGCCGCGGCTGTCCGCTCGCGAGCGGTGCTCGGTCTCACGTGCGCTTGAAGAACTCGACCTCCCCGACCGCGATGGGCCGCCCCTCGCCCTGGCCGGACGCGGCCCGCAGCACGAGCCGGACGGAGACGACGTCGCTGATGCCGGTCCGTATCGTCTGCGGGCCCGGCTTGTCGGTGAGCGGCACCTCCTTCTCACGTACCTCGCCGTCCGCCGTGGTGACGATCAGATCGGCCCGAGTGGGCCTGGCCCCCTGCCGGAACTCCTGGGGTTCCTTCGAGACACCGGTGTGCACCACCACGCCGACCAGTCGGAACGGCTTGTCGAAGACACATGTCAAGGACGAGCCGAGCGTGGGTGCCCCCCAGTACGTGTTGGTCACTCCGTCGATGGCCGCGCTCGCCGGGTGGCCGGGAGCCTGGGAGCTCGCGGTGGCCTTCGCCGGGCCGACCTCCGCCGTCCCGCCGAGCTTGTCCCGTACGTCCTCGAAGACGTAGCGCCCGGCCGGCAGGAGCAGGAAGCCCACGAACAGCAGCCCGACGACCGCCAGCGCCAGCAGGGTCCGCCGCAGTACCCGGCCCGATCCGCCCCGCACACGGCGGCGCAACGGCCACACCGTGCGCCACCACGGCAGCGGCTTCGGCTGCTCGCGGGTGTGCAGCGGTGCGGCGCAGCGCCGGCAGAACCGGCGTCCCGCAAGGTTCGGGGTGCCGCACGCCGGGCACGGCGGCCCGTCGGGGTTCTCTTCCGCTGCCACGGGCCTGACGACGGGACGCCGGGCGATCGGCTCGGCCGGCCGCACCGCGACGACGGGCACGTCCTGTCCCGCCGATGGCTCCGGTGGGACAGGGGCGGGCTGCGCCGGCTGCGGGGAGGGTTCCGGGCGCGCAGCGGGCACCGCGGGGGGCGGTCCGGCGGGCTTTGGTGTGCGCGACCGCGTGGGGTTGCCCGGCGGCTCGGGACGCGGGGAGGGCGGGGCCCCGGCGGCGGGGTCCGGGGTCCGCGGGGCGGTACCGGTCTCGGGAATGGCTGGAGCCCGTGTCGTCGGTTCGGCAGCGGGATCCGCCGGGCCGACGGGCTGCTCCGGGCCGACGGGCTGCTCCGGGTCGACAGGTTCCGCGGTGGCGGGAGTGTTCCGCGGCGGCCGGGAGGACCAGCCCAGATAGGAACCGCAGTTCCCGCAGAACTCGTCGTCCTCGCGGTTGGCGCCACCGCACGCCGGACATGCGCGCATCGCGTCAGCCTCCTGTCTCTTCTGGCGGGCCCGGCAGGATCTCCACCCGGCACGTGAGGTGTACGGGGCACGACGCCGCGACGACGTCCAGGACGCGGCTCGCGTCCACCGGGCCCCCGTGCGGCGCCCAGACCCGCACCAGCAGTTCGCCGGTCGGAGCCGCAGGCAGCTCGGCGCCCGGCTCGGACGACCACGCGACGCCTCCGCCGTCACGGATGTCGGCGTGGACGCCGAAGCAGAGCCGGAGCTGTTCGATCAGGCCCCGGCGGGTGCCACGCCAACGGTGCAGCTCGACGGCGCGGGCGACGACCGCCCGCCGCAGTTCTTCGGGCAGCGCCGGATCGAGATCGGCGCCCACCCAGGACGCCAGCCAGGGCAGGAAGTCGGCCGGGGCGAGCGCCGGATCGAAGTAGGCGGGAAGGTTGTCCAGGGTGGACAGCACGGGCGCCAGGACGGTGTCCAGGCCCGCGGTGAACCGCTGGGCCAGGTCGTCGTCCGCGTACAGCGCGGGCAGCAGCCCGCCGATCGGGTAGCGGCTGGCGAGCCCCGGTACCGCGGCCCTCGTCATGCGCCGTCACCGGGCCCGCCCGCGGTGACCACGACCTGGTGCTGGTGCGAGAAGACCAGGGCGCCCGCGGCGACGTCGATCCGCTCCTGCGCCGCCCCGCGCCGGCCGGTGATCGGGTCCGCCGGAAACAGCCGCACCTCCTCCACCAGGCCCACCCCCCGCACGTTCTGGAGCACCGCGAAGACCTCGCCGTACTGCACCGGTCTGCCGAACGGCCACCCCGTCCCGTCCGCCCCGCCCCGCAGCGGGTCGATGTGGTGGAACAGTGCCGCGAGCGCCTCCGTACGGACCCGGTCCACGTCCCCACCGGACGCCACCAGCCTGGCGACCACGGTGACGCCCTGGTACGCGGGCGGTTCCACCACCAGCCGGGTTCCGACCAGCCGCCGTTCGTCGAGCCGCGCCGCGACCGCCGAGAGCACCTGGTCCGACGGGATCAGTTGCTCGAACCGCAGGTTTCCGCCCGCGTCGGGGACCGCGTCGGGGACCACCAGGACCCGCACCGCACCGCCCTCGCCCGCGGCGGCGGGCAGGCACCGGACCCTGCGCAGGGAGGGAGCGGCCTCGCGGGCGATCATCTCGTAGTCGGCGGCCGTGACGGCCCGCTCCTGCACCCGGAGGATGTGGGGCGCCCGGACCTTCGCGTTCTCCACCGTCTCGCCGTCGACCCCACCCCGGGCCGCCTCACGATTGTTCACGCTCGCCACGTACGGCACCGAGCTGCGCAGCACATTGATGGCGCCCCGCGCGACGTTCCCGGCCGCGCCACCGCCCGTCCGGCAGCGGGGGACCCGCAGCTGTGCGCCCTTCTCGGGCACGGCGCCGCAGGCGCGCATCGTCCCGTCGGGCTCCCGCACCTCGGGCGGGAACGCGAACTCGCCGGTGACGGCGTCGATCCGCACGTGGCGGTCGTCCGGCAGGGAGGCGCCGAAGTGCTCCACGGCGGTCCACACCTGCCAGCCCTCCGCACAGGACACCTGGACCACCGGCGGCTCCCCGTCCAGCAGCAGCGGCGCCCTGTTCACGCGGAACCGCTGCCCGGCGACCCCCTCGGAGACGCCCAGCGGAACGTCCACAACGGTCTCCGCGTGCTCCACGCCCGCGGTGCCGCCGACGGTGAACACCTCGGCCTCCCGGATCGTCGGCGACTCGGAGTAGAACGGCTGGCCCGGCTCCGGAGCGGTGACCCGGCAGCGCAGCCACCCCGCCCGCGTCCCCGCGGCCACCGACGTGGTGTGTCCGGCGGGGACGAACACAGTGACCTCACCGGGCCTGTTCAGCCCGCCGGTGCTGTCGGTGCCGGTCCGGCACGTCACCCAGCGGGCACCGTCCCACGCCTCCCACACCAGCGGCGGCTGCCGCGGGTCCACGCCCACGCCCTCCACGCGGCTGTCCAGGCGCACCGCGACGATGCACCGCGGGACGGCGGTCGGCAGCCCGAACAGCACGGCGTCACCCGGCTCCGGCCGGGCCTGGAAGCACGGCACGTCCTCGCCCGCACCGAGCGGCGCGGTGCGGTCGGTCTGCTCGCCCGACACCGGCGCGGTGACCAGCCGGACCAGCGAACTCGGCACGATCGAAAGGTCGTCGGGGGTGGAGAACACCACCGCCTCCTCGGCCTCGCCGCGCGAGGTGGCGACCTCCGTGCCCGCCGGGAGCAGCACGGTCTCCGGTTGCGGGGCCGACAGCCAGAAGTCGACCTCCACCCGCGCCGCCGTCGGCGGGAACAGCGTGACGCCCAGCAGGTCGAGGAAGGCCGAGTAGTTCTTGTCCGGCACCCGGTTCAGCCGGTACAGCAACTGGTCGACCATGTACGCGAACGTCTCGATGAGCGTGACCCCGGGGTCCGACACGTTGTGGTCGGTCCACTCGGGGGTCCGCTGCTGGACGTACCGCTTGGCCTCGTCGACGAGTTGCTGGAAGCGCCGGTCGTCCAGGTTGGGTGAGGGCAGGGCCATCAGCGCACTCCCGCTTCCTCGGAGCCCTCGGAGGAGGGGATGGTGTAGAAGGGGAAGACGAGGTTGCGCAGGTCGTTCGTGGCGCGGACGGTGTAGTGCACGTCGATGTACAAGGTGCCCTCCTCGATGGCGTCGAACGCGATCACCACATCGGTCACCTCGATACGAGGCTCCCAGCGCTCCAGCGACGTACGGACCTCGTGCGCGATGCGTCCGGCGGTGGCGCCGTCGCCGGGGGCGAAGACGTAGTCGTGAATGCCGCAGCCGAACGCCGGGCGCATCGGCCGCTCACCCGGCGCCGTGCCGAGGATCAGCCCGATCGCCTCCTCGATCTCGCGGTCCCGCTCGACCATGCCGATGCCCCCCGTGGGGCCGACCCGCAACGGGAAGCCCCAGCCGCGTCCGATGAAGCCGCCGCTCACACCGGGCCCCCGATCAGGACGTCCGGCGCGCCGCTCGTGATCAGCGCGCCGCAACTGGTGGTGTCCCGCATGCGGGCGGCCGGCAGCCCGCCGATCAGCACCTGACCGGTGACCGCGGCGGCGGGGTTGGGCAGGATGACGTTCCCGGGTCCGAGCGCGGCGTGCGGGGGGACCACGCACACGTGCAGGCTGCCGGCGACGGCCGCCGGCCTGCCGCCGATCAGCACGGTGGCCACGGCCGCGGCCCCCGGTGGCGGGGTGCCGATGAGGCCGCCGTGAACGGTGGTGTCGCCCGTGCGGGCTGCAGGGGGCATGGTCGCTGTTCTCCTTGCTGCGAAAAGGACTTCGGCCGCCGAACCGGCCGTGTCAGGACGTCAGTTGATCCGGATGAGCTTGGCCTTGAGGACGGCGAGCAGTCCGCCGTCGACGGTGACCCCCGTCCTGCCGTTGACGGTCACCGAGCGCCCCTTCACGTTCACCTCACCCGTACCGGCGTCGAGCGTGATGCCGGACGCGGAAAGGGTCACGGAACTCAGGACCCGGGTGCCGCCGGGGGCGAACACCTTCAGCGCGATCTCGCTTCGCCGCTCGTCCAGCGTGACGTCGAGCCGCTTGTCACCGCTGGCCAGCCGGACGCCGGACGGTCCGCGCGGGCTGTCCAGCAGTTCCAGCCGGTGCCCGGAACGGGACACCAGCGAACGGCGGTTGACCCTGCCGCTGGTGGGATCGACCAGCGGCACGTCGTGGGGCGACGGCTTGTCGACCCCGTTGTAGAGGCCCCCCAGCACGTAGGGGCTGTCCAGCAGGCCCTGCTCGAATCCGACCAGCACCTCGTCGTTGACCTCGGGACTGAACACACCGCCGCCGCCCCGGCCGCCCCACTGCACCGTACGGACCCAGTCGGACACATAGGTGTCGTCGAGCCAGGGGAACTTCAGCCGGACCCAGCCCCGTTCGCCCCTGCCCTCCTCACGGATGTCGGTGACCACGCCGATCGCGAGGCCCGGCATGCGCGGACCGCGCGAGGTCGCGTCGGCGCCACCGGCCAGCCCCGCCAGGGAGCGGTCGGGCGCGGCGCTCACCAGCACGGTCGTGCGGTAGCCGCCGTTCGGCTCCAGGACGTGATGCGCGGCGGTCGCCGTGTAGCGGCCGGAGAACGCGGGCCCGACGTTGCCGAGCGCCACCGGCTCACCGGCCCGCAGCCGGGGGTTCCCCTCGGCGACCGCCTCGATCTCCCCGAAACCGGAACTCACCGAGGCGGCGAGCGAACCGGCGACGGCCGTGGCCTCGGCCTGGGTCCGGTACGGGGTGTCGGCGACCGTCAGCCGGGCGCCCGGCCCGAACGCGCCGGCCGCCCGCGACGGACTCATCCCGGGGGACACCGTGTCGCTGCGCACGGACTGCTCACGGGCCACCAGCCGCGTCTTGGTCTCGATGTCCCAGCCGCGCACCTCCACGTCGTCCGCCCCGTCGGCACCGGTCAGGACGGCCCGCAGGGCCAGCAGATTGCGCCCGTACTCGAGAACCATCGGATTCCGGGCGGCGGACGTGTCGGGCGAGGGCGCCGACGCGGCGGGTCTCGGCCTCACGAACTGCAACAGGCCCTTGTCGTCCACCCGCACGTGCGCGCCGCTCTCGCCCGCGAGGTACTGGAGGAACTCCCAGTCGGAGACGTTGGGCTGGGTCAGCTGCTTGTACGTGACGGGCGCGGCCTCGATCCTTCCGCAGGCGAGCCCGGCGCCCGCGGCGACCTTGCGGACGATGTCCGCGGCCCTCATGTTGCGGTAGGCCACCACCTTCCGCCCGCGCTGCAGCCGATGGGCCCGGGAGAAGGCCCGGACGACGGTGAACGAACCAGTGGTGTCGCTGTCCAGCTCGACCGCCGTGACCTCGCCGGTGAACAACCGCTCGCGCACCCGCTCCTGCACGGTGACCACGGATATGTTCAGCGGGGTGCCGATGGTGAGCCCGGTGGCGGTGAGCAGCTTGTGGTCGGGGTCCCGGTACGTCAGCACGGCGGTGTCCGGCAGGCCGACGTTCTCGTCGACCACGCAGCTCACCAACTGGGCCGCCCAGACGGGGGGCAGCTCGCCGGGGGCCTCGACGATCGGATCGGCGGCGAAGGAGCGGCCGGCGGCGGTCACCGGCCGCCCTCCGGGGCGGGGGCCTCCAGGCCGGGTACGACCAGCTCCGTGCCGGGGGCCAACTGCATCGGGTCGTCGATGTCATTGGCACGAGCGATCGTGCGCCACGCGGTGGCGTCGCCGTACTCCCGCCACGCGAGCAGCGGCAGACTGTCACCGACGACGACCCGATGGGTGCGCCGCGCCTCCCGCGAGCCCGATGTCGGGTTCTGGCCGGGCGTCTCGCCGCCCGCCTCCTCGATCGAGAGGGAACAGGTGGCGCGCAACGGCTTCCCGTCGACGTCGAAGAGCGTGTACGAGATGGACAGGCTGGACATCACACCGTCGAACGAGGTCGTCCGGGACGTGCCCCAGTCGAAGCGCACCCAGGGGCTGGCCGGCGTCTTGCGCGCCAGACTCTTCGGGGTGGGCGCACACGCCAGCATCAGCTGCTCCACCGCCTTCTCCACCGAGTTGTCATGGGTGGCCGTGGCATCGAGGAAGACCTCCATGGACAGGGTCCGGGGTCCGCTGCCCACGAACTCGGGCAGCGCGGACTGCTCGGCCATCCGCGACGGCGTGCGCCGCCACTCGGTGCTCTTGTTCAGCGACAGCTTCGCCGGGTTGAACTGCAACGTGAGCTGGGCGATCCTGCCGCCCGGCTTGGCGCCGACCTCCGCCGGTGGCTCCATGATGGTCAGCTGGGCGCGCGCACGACTCGTGCGGGCGACGGGTGACATCGCGTTCCTCCTTCCGGAACTTCGCGTGTGACGAACGGGACCGCACGTGTGACGGACCGCTGGTGTCCGCAGGCGATCCGATGAACGCTCAGGAGGGCTCCAGACCCTCGTGCGCGATCTCCAGCGTCTCGATCGCCGGCTGGGAGCTGGCGGGATCGAAGGAGGGGCCCTGCCAGCGCACCGGCACGATGCCCTGCACCTGCCAGCCGATGATGCGGCTGAGGTCGGGACGGAGCGCGACGATCTCGCCGTCCTTGCGCTCGACCCGCTGGGTCGTGTCGTTCAGCCACCGCGCGATCTTCAGCGTGTCGGCGGTCACCGGGCGGGTCAGCGTGATGTTGGTCCAGGTGATCCGCCCCGGCAACTGCCAGGTGAAGCCGTTGTTGCCGCCCTCGGCGTACTGCTCCAGCTCCACCTCGGCACCCAGCCCCGAGCAGGTGTGGAAGGCACCCAGGTCGTTGCCTCCGATCACCAGCTTGAAGAACACGCTCGTCGCGAAGATGTTGTCCGTCATTGCTCTTCTTCTTCTCTGCCGTTTCCCAGTGCGCTGCCGGGTGGGACCGGTGGTCAGCGGCGGCCGTCGTACAACCGGCCGGCGCGCTCCCGGCCCCGCCGCAGGTCCGCGCGGATCAGCCGGCTCACCGGATCGAGCAGGCGACGTGCCAGTTCCTCGATCTCCGCGCCGGTCACCCGGTGCGCGGCCGGACCCGCCGCATCGGGCGGGTCGGCCGCTGCGGTCCTCGCCGACGGACCGGCGGGCTTCACCGGGGCCGCCCTGACCGGAACACCAGTGATCCCGGCTGAGGCCGCCGCGCGCTGCACGGCCCGGGCCGCGGACCCCGGATCGTTCGTTCCGGCGGCAGAAGCGGGGGCGGGACGCGGTGGCTGCGGCACCCGCACCGAGAGGGCCGGTGCTCCGCCCGGTCCGGCGCCGTCTTTGGGCGCCGGACCGGTGATCGCGGGCCCGGCGGACTCGGGCACCACCGGCATCGCCATCCGCTGTACGGCCGGGGCGGCCGGTCCCGGCCCGGCCGTCGCGGGCGGATGCGGGCGCACCACCGGAACCGGCCGAGCGGCGGACGGCGCGGACGCTGCGGACGGGGACGCCGACGCGTGCGGTACGGACGCTCCGGGGGAGGACGGTGACGCGTACGGGAGGGCCGGCGCGTGGTGCGGTGCCGGGGACGACGGAGCGGGGACACGGGCCGGGCGGGATTCCCCGTGATCCCGCGCCGACGGGTCGGCATCGAGCCGGGACGGCGTGGTCGGCCCACCGCGCGCCGAACGCTGCACGAGCCGCAGGAGGAAGCCGCCGGCCCACGACCCGCGACTCGTCCGGCCACTGCCGATCGCGGTCCTCGCCCCGGCGCCTTCCGGTGCGGGGCGAGCGGGACCACCGGAGGTCGTCCGGCCCGGCGGCGCCCCGCTCCCAGAGGCCGCGGACCCGGGGTTTTTGGAGAACGAGCGCTGGACGGTCCCGCCGGGGGTCGGCCCTTCGGGCGCCGCTGCCCGTCCGTCGGCGCGGGACCGGTGCGCCGGGACGGGTGCGGCGGGACCGGTGCGCGGGTGAGGGGCCGTCGGCCGGGGGGACGCACCGGTCGACGGCCGGTCCTGTCCGGGCGACGCACTGCCGTGCCCCGGTGGCGGTACGGCGGCCCCCGGTGGTGGCGGTACGTCACGGCGCCACGTCGCTGCCACGACCGGCCGCGCCGCGCCGCCGCCCGCCGTCGCCGCCGGGGCCGAGAAGCCCTCGGCCGAGCCGGTGCTGACCTTCAGTGCCCTGCTCGGGAGCAGGGCACGCGAACGCTGAACGGCGGGCGCTTGCCTTCCGGCACCGCCGGTGGGTCCGTACGCGCCTGTCGGCACCCGCTCCGGGGCGACCCTCCGGACACGTACCGGAGAGGCCGGTGCCGAAGACACCGAAGGAACCGGAGGAGTCCGGGGCGTGGAGGGAGAGGAGCCGGTGAGAGATGCGTTCGTGGGCGTACGGGGGTCCGTCGCGCGCCGGCCGGCCGCGGGGCCCGGTGCGGCCGAGGAGGCAGCCGCAGCCGCGGGGGACGAGAGCACGGGCATCCCGGAAGGCCCGTCCGGCCGCGTCGGTGTCCGTGCGGGCCCGGCCGGTGCGGACGGCGGGGGAGCCGAGGGCTCCCGCGCCGGCGTCGTGCCCCGGCCGGGGCCCATGGCTCCCGGGTGCGTCCGACGGCGGTCACCCAGCAGGGGAGCGTCGTCCCGGAGACTGGCCGTCGAGGGGAGCGAGGGGAGGGGGGCGCCGATCCCGCTGCGGGTACGTCTCGGCGAGCCGGCCCCGTCGGGCGGTGGTGGTGCCGGCGCCCCGGCAGGCGCGGGCTTCGACGGCTCGTGCCCGGCGGGCTCCTGGGACCGTTCCGGCCCGGAGGACGAAGCCCGGCCCGGAGCCGGTGCCGACTGGAGGGACGGGGACGACCGGGGTGCCCGGGGCGGCTCCGCGGCGCCGGGACGCGGGGACGGCTGCGGGCGCGGTGCCGTCGCCTCCCGCGGACCTGCGGTCACCGGGTCCGGTGCCTGCGATGTCTGCCGCTGGAGTACGGGCATGCCCGGTTCGCGCTGCCCCGCCGGGCCGGACGGCACGACCCCGCGCCGCCCCGCCGGGGCGGTGGGCACGGCCCCGGCGGGCAGTTCCCGCAGCGGCTTGCCCAGGGCGGGCCGCACCGTCGTGACGTCGCGCGGCCCGGCGGAGCTGTCCGGTGCTGGTGCTGGTGCTGGTGCTGGTGCCGGTGCCGGTGCCGGTGCGGGCACGGCGTCGGGCGCGGGGACGGTGGCATCCGCGCCGGGGCGGCCCGGCCGGTCGGACGCGTTCCGTCGCACGGCGCCGTCGCCGTCGCCGTCGCCGGTGACGGGGGCGGACGGTGCGGATTGCGCCGCCGGCGGAATTCCGGTGATGTGCCGGAGCGGCATCGCCGGGCGCCGGGCGACGATCAGCGGTGCGGCGGTCCGCCGGGGGCGCACCGCTGCGGGGCGGGTGCGCGGGGATGCGGCCGGTGCCGATGCGGCGCCCCCGGCCCGCTGCGACGCCGACGCCGACGCCGATGCGGGCTCCGGGCCGTCGGCCGGTGCCGCACTCTTCGCCAGGTGCGTCCCCGACGCGGCCTCGGGGGCCCTCGCGCCGCTCCCACGAGCGGCCCGTTCCCGTGTTCCCCGATCGGAGGAGGCGGGAGGCACCGGAGTGCTCGACCGCTGGACGGCGGCCGGGCCCTGCCTCCGACCGGTCGCTCCCCGGCCGGCCGAGCCGCCCGCCGCGGGCGGCAGCTCCGCGGCGGGTTCGGCGCCCCCGTCCGCACCGGGCCGGGCGGCGCGCAGGAGCAGCGGTCCACCGGCGGAAACCGCACGCGCGCCCGCGGGGCGGGTGACCCCGCGGATGAGTCCCACCGGCGCGGACGGCATCACGGCATGGCCGAGTTCGCCGCCGAACGCGACGTTCTGCCACGAGGCGAGGCCCGACCTGAACCGCAGCCCGTCACTCACCCCGATCGAGGACCGGGCGACGGTCACCGTCGGCGGCGCGACCTGTCGCCAGCCGCCGTCCCAGTCGCCGTCCCGCCGCTCGGTCGGGCCGGCGCCCGAGTCGGTCCCGGCACCGGCTTCGTCCCCGCCCAGGGAGGGGGCGTCGGACCGCGTCCGGTCCGCTCGACGGAACCAGTTGCCGAACCCCATACGATCACCCGCCTTCGTTGACGCGGGTGTTGATCCGCGCTATCTCCCGGACCCACTGCTGACGCTCGCCGTGGGTGAGGTCGAGAATGTCCTCACGCTGCCAGTGGAAGTGGTAGGCGACGTACGCGATCTCCTCCCGCAGACGGGGAAGTGCGTACGTCACGATTCCCCCAGGCGCCCACCCGAGAGGTCCACCTCGAACGAGCCGTGGCACAACGGACACGTCACCGCGGCATGCGTGTGGCCCTCGCTGTTGATCCGCCGGTAGAAGTCCTGCAGGAACGCCACGTCGGTGGCGTACATCCGCTCGACCACCCCGGCGTGCACATCGGTGATGGTGCCGAGCCGGGTGATCACCTGGCTCAGCAGCACGACGCTCAGGTACGCCGGGTTCTCCTTCACCCGCAGGTCGATCTGCGGGCGCAGCTCGTCGCGTGCCGTCGCGAGCCGCATCGAGCCCTGCCGGTGCACCTGGCCCTCGTCGTCGACGTAACCGCGCGGCAGCTCGAACTCGAACTCCGTGCGCAGGTCCGGGCGTTCCCGTTCCCGCGCGGCAGGCGGCGCGGGGGCCTCCTCGCGTGCGGCGGACGGGGCCGCCGCGAGGGTGTCGAGGACGTCGTCGAGCCCGCCCGACGTAACGGTCCTGCGCCTCATTCGACCACGATCTCCTCGAAGGTGATGGTGACCGTCTCGGTGGCCGCGCTGGACTCGCCGGCCTTCAGCGACGGGCCCTCCCACTTGCTGGCCCAGCCCTGCATCAGCTGGATGCGCCGGACCGTGTCGCCCTTCGAGTCCTTGATCTCGATGGTGAGGTTCTGGCGCGCGGTGTCGACGGCCCCCTTGTTGAGGGTCTCCTTGATCCAGTTGGTGAACTCGCTGCTCTTGTCGATCCCGCGGGTGATCGTCACCTCACCCGCCTGGCGGGCGCCGGGCTGCTTGCGGATGATCTGCTTGCCCTCGGCGGTCACCTGACGGACCTCGACGACTTCCTCCTCGACGGTCAGACCGCTGACCTCCTGGATCGACTCGACGAGATAGCCGCCGAGCTGCACGCCGAAGACGTGGGTGGAAAGAGCGTCGCCCTCTGCCATGACTCTGTGTCACCTGTTCCGTTTGTGGACCCTGCCGGGTCACTCGTTGACGAGGCTGGTGCTGTCGGAGAACTGCGCGAGACGGAAGACCACGAACTCCGCGGGCTTCACCGGCGCCACGCCGATCTCGCACACGACCTGACCGAGGTCGATCGACTCCTGCGGATTGTTGTCGCGGTCGCACTTGACGTAGAACGCCTCCTCGGCCGTGCGGCCGAAGAGAGCGCCCCGGCGCCATTCCTCGGTGAGGAAGGCGGTCACGTTGCGCCGGATGCTCGACCACAGGCGGTCGTCGTTCGGCTCGAACACCACCCACTGGGTGCCCAGGAGGATCGATTCCTCCAGGTAGTTGAAGAGGCGGCGCACGTTGAGGTAGCGCCAGGCGGGGTCGGAGGAGAGCGTGCGGGCGCCCCAGATCCGGATGCCTCGGCCGGGGAAGGCGCGCACGCAGTTGACGCCGATCGGGTTCAGCAGGTCCTGCTCGCCCTTGCTGAGACGGATCTCCAGGTCCAGCGCGCCGCGGATGACCTCGTTGGCGGGGGCCTTGTGCACGCCCCGCTCGCCGTCGCTGCGCGCCCACACGCCGGCGACGTGACCGCTCGGCGGCATCAGGGAGTTGCGGCCGACCGCCGGGTCGAAGACGCTGATCCACGGGTAGTACACGGTCGCGTAGCGCGAATCGAATCCGGTGTCGTCGTTGCGCCAGGTGCGGACCCGCTGCGCGCCCATCCCCGGCGGAGTGTCCAGTACGGCGACCCGGTCGCCCATCTGCTCGCAGTGCGAGATCAGCGCGAGCTGGACGGTCTTGACGCCGTCGGCGTCGATGTCCCCGCGCTGGTGGGCGCTCATCAGGTCCGGAACGGCGACCATGGTGATCTCGTCGATCGCCTCGAGCCCCGCGAAGCCCGTGCGCTGCGACGCGTCCCCGACGAACTCGGCCGGGCCGATGCGCACGGCGCCGGCCCCCGGGCCGGCAGCGGCGGGAGAGAGCGGGAGGACCTGGTTCTCTGGCCGGCTCTGGGCCGTGCCGGGCTGCTCGACGACCTCGATCAGCTTGGACTGGCGGGCCTGGGTGACCAGGTAGCCCTTGACGCTCTTGCGGGTGGAGACGTCAAAGGTCTCCACCACCTTGCCGGCCTGCCGCACCAGCAGCCGGAACCGGTCCTCCGGAGGGTTCTCCCCTTCGGCGTCGGCGACCTCCACCGAGAGCTCGCCACTCGTACCGCGCCGTGCGGACATCAGGAAGCCCCCGAGAGCGGCGGACGGGGCCGCCGCGGTGGCCGAGCCCTCCGCGGAGTCCTGCGCGGGGCCGCCCACGCGCACGACGTAGGCGGCGCCGCCGCCGTTGGCGAAGTATCCGTGGACCGCCGGCGTCAGGTACGTGTCGGGCGCGTAGGTGCCGAAGGTCTGGACGTACTGGTCCCAGCTGGTCACCAGCGTCGGCCGGTGGAAGGGGCCGGTCTCCGCGAAACCGACGAAGGCTGCGACCGCCGTGCCGACGCCCTCGATGGGCCGTGCTCCGGACTGCACCTCCTCCACGTATACGCCGGGGGTGAGGTACGACGGCATGCTCGCTCCTTCGGGTGGTCATCCGGTCGACGCCCAGTCTTGTCGGGCCGCCCCGGCGGGCAGTAGGCCCCGGAGTCCTGGGCAGGGGGCAAGGCCGCTGCCTTCCCAGGCACCCGGGCGACGGGGAATTCTTCCCCGCGCGGACGTCCGCGGCAGGCTTCCCGAGGCCGGCCCGAAGCAGTTCCCCCGGCACATTCGGTGCACGCGAAATGAACTCGACTTCCATAGAAGAGGGGTGACGGCGCCCGTCGGCGCGGTGATCGCCAGAAACGCGGATGCCCGGACTCGATGAGTGACGGCGAACGAAGCGATGCGGTGCCGGCCCTTGTCAGGCTCCCGGAACCGCTCGCGAACATCCGTGGCGACGGCCGTCCCGTCATCCCCCGGAGCGCGCGCGAGCGCGGCTGCGGCACATCACCGCGTTTTGTCGATGGCGCCCGTACCCGCCCCGACGCGGCCGCCTCTCCGGCGCGCCGTGCGCGGGCCATCGGCGCCCCCGCCCCGCCCCGCCTCCGCGGCCGACGGGACGGTTCGTGGCCGGGGCCCGATCGAGGGGCGATCACTATCAGCCAGAGTGGGCAGCGCGACCGGACGACCGGCCGGGCCCCTCGCGACCAAAGGAGCCCGGCGGACCAGCACCGGCCGCTCGTGCGATGCCCTGCCGGGTAAGGGCGGGAGGGACGGGGGACATACGAACGCCGGACGTTCTTCGCCCACCGCCGGTTTCGCGGGGTGCCGCGGGTCCGCATCACCGGGGCGTGCGGGGAAAGGGTTTCGCCAACGACCGGCAAGCCGGTTTTCCCCGGGTCGCATTCTCTGCTGTTCTCGTCCCGCACGGGGGAAGTGGGGCCCGGCGCTTTGTCCTACGGTGCGAGGTCGCTCAGTATGCCGCTGACATTGAGTACCTGGTGGCATCCGGTCGCCTGGGTTCCGGTGGCCGGAGTGCCCGGCTTGTCGCACGTCACGGAAGCGGTGACCGCGGCGTTCTCCGGAATCTGGATGGGGGTGACCCAGTGGTAGTCCTGGTTGCGGAAGGTCTCCAGGGCGATGGTGGTGATCTTCCGGTTCCCGAACGTGATGGTCAGCACCCCTTCGTCGCCCTGGAAGTTCGCCACCACGATGTCCGTGACCCCGAACACCTTCCCCCTGGGCACCCGGTACGTCCCCTTCTTCTCGGCCCCGGCCCCGGTCTGCACGTCGATCGTCTCCGACATCTGCTGGTTGCCGCCCGTGCCCATGCCCGTCGTCGAGCCGGAACCGCCCGAGCCGGAGCCGCCGGGGCCGGTGGACTGGCCGGGACGGGGCTTTTGGCCTCCGTCCTGCCCCTGACCGCCGGCCGGATCGCCCGAGCCACCGGCCGAAGTCGCGCCCTGCTGACCGTTGTCCGTCCTCTCCTTCTCCGCGGCCTCGGTGACCGCCTGCTTCGCGGTGCTCCGCACCGCGGGCCGGACCAGTGCGAACCACGCGAGCAGCAGTGCGAGCAGCGCGGCCAGCACGATCAGCAACCACTTGGGCAGTACCGGAAGTTGCGCGAACTCGCCGGACAGCGTCTCCGGACGGCCGGGCTGTTCGTCCTCGGCCTTCCCCTCGGCTCTCTCGGCGGCCTCGACCTCGAACGGCCAGGTGGCCGGCTCGCCGAACCAGATCAGCTTCCGGGCCCGTACCCGCAGGCCCATCTCGGCCGACTCGCCCGGTTCCAGACGCCGTTGGTCCGAAGGGAGGGTCAGGCGGAGTTCCTCCCCGGCCTGTGTTCCGGTGAGCGCGACATCGACCGGTGTGTTCCCCCGGTTCTGCACCGAGGTCCGGAACCGGGCGCCCAGCCAGCCGCGACGCCGACGAGGATCGAGCTGGGCCCGGAGCTCGTGGAAGGGTTCGACGACCACCGCGGCCTCGGGGACCGCCACCGACTCGGGACGCTCCGCGGGCAGGACACGTACCCCCAGGGGCATCTCTCCGGCCCGGACTTCGCAGGAGCGCGGCGGCGCGAGCCGCACGGTCACCACCTCGGACGTGCCCGGATAGAGCGAGACGCGCGCCGGCTCCACGGTGCTCCACGCGGCGCAGTCGCCGACCACTTCGAACGTGTACGCCTCGACGATGTCGCCGTCGTTGCGCACCGTCAGGGCCGTCGTCGCCTCGGCGCCGGGCGACACCGTCACCGTGGACATTTCGAATTCGGCAGATGTGGTCACGGTGCGACGGTAAGGCGCGGACACGAGGGAACAGCAGAGACGCGAGGGCAACGCACGGGCAGGGCTTGTGCCCCGGCGGCCCCACGGCACGGTGTCCCCGAGCCCCTTGCCCGGGCCAGGTCCCCCTGACGCAACCCGGTGTGCAACGGGAAGGGTAAAAGGAAAGCGGCATACCGAGCAGTAGCACCTGAGGAAGACGAGCACGGAACGATGACGACGACAGACGTGACGAACGCAGCGGCGGCGCACGGGCAGTTCCGCAGGCCCACCGCTGCGGAACGCTCCGCCCAGCGCAGCGGGCGGAAGGCCCCGTTGGGAAGAGTCTCCGTAGCGGTGTACGCGGAGGATCTGATCCTTCAGACCGGCGTGATCCACCAGTTGCGCCCGCGTCCCGAGATAGAACTGACAGCGGAGTCCGAGGCCGACCGGGCCCAGGTCTCCTTAGTAGTGGTGGACATGGTGGACGAGCCCACCGTCCGGCTCCTTTCCCGTCTCCAGCGCAACACCGCGACCCGCACCGGACTCGTTGTCGGCTTCTTCGAATCGGGCGCGCTCCAGACGCTGATCGAGTGCGGTGTGGCCGCCGTGCTCAGGCGCGGGGAGGCCGACCAGGACCGTATCGTCCACCTGGTGACGGCGATAGCCAACGGTGAAGGCGTACTCCCGGGCGATCTGCTCGGAAAGCTCCTCGACCACGTCAGCAGCCTCCAGCGCACGGTCCTCGACCCCCGGGGGCTCTCGCTCTCCACCCTCACGGCACGCGAGGCGGAGATGATCCGGCTGGTGTCGGAGGGCTTCGGCACGGCGGAGATCGCGCAGAAGACCTCGTACTCCGAACGCACCGTCAAGAACGTGCTGCACGAGATGGCGACGCGGCTCGAACTGCGCAACCGGGCGCACGCCGTCGGCTACGCCATGCGGCACGGACTCATCTGAGTCCCGCCTCGTGCTCCCGTGCGCGCGGCGTGCCGACGCGGCCGCACGGGAGCACGCCGAAGCGCCCGGAGAGGGGAGCCGGGGTGGCGGCCGCAAAGGGCAGCGGCTTCTTCCCCCGATCCGGGTACTCGGGGCCTGTTCCCGGTCCGGGTCGAGCGGGATGCTGGCGAGGGGAGCGTCATCAACCAGACTGTGAGGTGGGCCGTGACCGGCACTGCTGGCCCGGCGAGGCAAACCCGGCTGCACCGACTGGCGGGCGTCGTGGTGCTGTTGGCACCGCTTCTGGTCGCGGGTTCCGCATCCGCGCCGCAGGGGGCGCCGCGGCCGGCCGCGGCGGCGGACCAGACCCCGGTCGACGCCGGGCGCATCACCTACGCCGGGACCGAGCACCGCAGCATCGGCCGGGCCGTCAGTACGAGCAGCTCCGACCCGCTGTTCGGGCCCGGACCGGCCCACTACGACCAGGACCCGTTCGTACGCGGCGACGTGATGGTCTTCACCAGCCTGCGCGACAGCGTGCGGCCGCAGGTGTACGTGCGCGGGGCGAACGGAGCGGTGCGCAAGCTCACCGACGACCGGGACGCCGCGCACCCCGAACTCTCCCCGGACGGACGGACCGTGGTGTTCGACTCCGCGGAGCGGGGCGCGGACGGCCTGGTCCAGCGCGACCTGTGGGTTGTCGGCGTCGACGGCACCGGTCTGCGGCGACTGACGGACACCCGCAACAACGAGACCTCCCCGACCTTCTCCCCGGACGGCACCCGCGTCGCGTTCTCCTGCGACTCCGGCGACGAGGGCGCCGGGATCATCTACGAGCAGGCCGTGTCCGGCGGAGCGGCGAGAGCCGTCAGCCATGCGACCGGCAACGCGACCGAACCGGCATGGAATCCGGTGGACGACGACGCCCACCGCGACCAGATTGCGTACACCCTCACCCCCAGCGTGAAGGAGGACGATCCGAGGCTGTGGGTGACGGAGGGGCGCCCCGGCACCGACCGCGAACTGCTCGACGGTGGACAGGCGACCTGGCGGACCCGCTCGGCCGCCTGGCTGGCGGACGGAGCGGGCCTGGTCTTCCTCGGCCGCGACTGCACGTGCGAGTACGAACGCGTCTACCGGGGAACCGCTTTCGACACGGCCGCGCCGACGACCGTACTGGACGAGAGCCGCAAGCTCGATTCGCCCACCTGGACCGGCCCGCTGGACACCGGGACCGTCATCGTCTCCCGCCAGACGTCGCGCAGGCCGGACAACAAGAACGAGGACACCACGGTGGTCGCGACGCTCCAGGACGTCCGGCAGGACGGCTCGGACCCGCGCGACCTCGGAGTTCCCGTGCTGGGGGAGGACCCGGGGGCCATCGACAACGCGGACCTGCTGTTCAACCCGGGGAAGGACTACGACCCGTGGACCGAGCGGCAGAGCTACACCCCGGACGGCCGGCGCATCGTCGTGACCCGCTTCGAGGGCGACAAGGGCTCGCGCACCCAACGGATCTGGCTGGCCGACGCCGACGGCGGCAACGCCGCGGTGATGCCGCTCGCCGGGCGCGCCCCCGGTGACTGGGACACCGACCCCGCGTTCTCCCCGGACGGCACCAAGCTGGCGTTCACCAGGACCTCGCCCGGCGGGGTCGGCGAGAAAGCGGGGCCCAGCAGCGTCCTCGTCGCGGACGTCGCGACGGGCGCGATCATCGGCAAGGTCGTCCCGCCGGCCGGGCAGTTGACGGGCCAGGACGCACAGCCCGCCTGGTCGCCCGACGGCACCACCCTCGCCTTCACCCGCAACCACGTGATCCGGGGTCTGGGCGGCATCAAGCACATCTGGACCGCGCCGGTGGACGCGCTCGACCGGCAGCGCGACCTCAGCGCCACGATCTGCCCCGGCGAGTGCAAGAAGATCGACGACAGCCCCGCCTTCTCCCCCGACGGCACCCGCATCGCCTTCAACCGCAAGGACGGCGGCAACGACCAGAACAGCGGGCGCGGCGGCATCGTGATCACCTCGCCGAACGGTGACGCGTGCCGGGTGGTGCTTCCCGACACCCGGCGGGACGACCCCGAGGCATGCCGCCAGGACCTCCCGGACACCCCGCCGAACGGCCCCTTCCAGCCCCGTGACGTGGCCTGGTCGCCGGACGGCGGACGACTCGTGATGAGTTCGCGCCGGGCGGCCGCCCCCGCCTCCCAGGAGCAGCTGTCCGTGCTGGACCTCTCCTCCGGTACCCTGACGCCCTTCGGCGGGCGGCTCGCCGGACGGCAGAAGGAGCCCGCCTTCCAGCAGTCGGTCGACCTGTCCCTGACCGCGCCGCCCACCGCCCCATCGGTGGAGGTCGGTGCCACCGGCGAGGTGGCGGTCACGGTCACCAACCGGGGGCCAGCCCCCTCGCCCGGCACCGTGTTCACCATCGACGCCCCGCCCGGGGTGCGCCTGCAGGAGCTCACCACCCCGGCCGGATCCTGTGCCGCCGCCTCGCCCCAGTGCGACCTGGGGGTGCTCCGGCCTGGCCGGAGCGTGACGGTCACCGCCCGGCTGACCGGGGTGACCGCGGGGGACCAGCGGATCGGCTGGTCGGTCACCGGCGCCGTACTGGACCCGAATCCCACGGACAACGCCACCGGGACCGTCGTCCCGGTCAGGGACGCACCGACCCCCACCCCCACCCCGACCCCCACGCCCTCGCCGCCACGGCCCCCGGCCCCCCTGCCGCCCGAGCCCGAGGCGGGACCCGGCGTCGTCGTGCGGGCCCAGCCCAGCCCCGGCTTCGTCGGCGGCCGGGTGGTGGTGACGTACACCGTGCGCAACGGACGGAACGCCCTCGCCACCGGCCTGCGGCTGAAGCTCGGCCTGCCCGCACGCGTCCCGGCGGGCCCGCTTCCGGCGGGCTGCACGGCCGGGGTGTGCACGCTGCCCGACCTGGCTCCGGGGGCCTCCACGGTGGTCCGGGTCGTGCTCGCGCCCGACCGGGCACTGAGCACGACCCTCACCGGCACGCTCACCACGACCGGCACCGACGCCGACACCCGCGACAACGTCGCCAGGGCCCGCCTGCGCATTCTCCAGCCCCGCATCGTCGCGGTGCCCGCCGTCGGCGAACCGGGGTTCGTCACCTCCGTACGGGGCAAGGACTTCCCGCCGGGCGCCCCGGTGAGGCTCACCTGGAAACCGGGGATCACGGCGAGCGCGCCGCCCACGGCCCCGCGCGCGGACGGTACGTTCATCGCGCAGTTGCTGATCCTGGTGAAGGACCGGTTGGGACCGCGCACCATCACCGCCACGGGACCCGGGTTCAGCCCGGTCACCACACCCTTCCTGGTCGTCGGCGGCACCATCGTCCCGCCGGACGAGGTGGGGCGCCGGTGATCCACGAAGTCGACGAAGGACTGCGGCTGTTGCTGGTCGAGGCGGGTCTCCAGGACAGCGGTGTCGACCTGGTCTTCGACGCGCCGACGAAGGAATGGTCCGCCCGGCGCAACGCACCCACGGTCAGTGTCTTCCTGCACGGCATCCGCGAGGACGCGACCCGGCGCCGTACCGGCACCGCCGAGGAACACGACGACGAGGGAATGGTGGTCGGCCGACGGACCCCGCCGCGCTGGTTCGAGCTGACCTACCTGGTGACTGCCTGGACCAATCGTCCGCAGGACGAACACCGGCTGCTCTCCGAGGTGTTGCGTTGCCTCGTACGGTCCGACGTGCTGCCCGCCCGGATGCTCACCGGCAGCCTCGCCGAACTGGGGCTGACCGTGGAGATCGAGGCGGCGGGCCCGGACACCGACCGGCAGTCCACCGCCGATGTGTGGTCCGCGCTCGGCGGCGAGCTCAAGGCCGCGATCGACCTGCGGGTGCGGGCACCGCTGGCAGGCGAACGGACGTCCGCCGGACCGCCGGTCACCGAAGGGCTGGTCGTGAAGGCCGCGCCCGCACGGGACGGCGAAGGAGCGGGACCGGGACGCCGGCTGCGCTACGACGGGGCGTCCGATCCCGGCGAGCAGGGCTTCGCCGCCGAACGCGAACGGCAACTGCCGCCCGGTCGGCGCAGGCGCGGGAGCGCGGCTCGATGACCACGGCGCAGAACACCCGCAGCGCCCGTGGACTGCCCGGCGCCCCGACGGCCGTCGAGGAACTCTGGGAGCGGCTGATCCACGTCGAGCAGCGGGTCAGGAAGGCCGTCGCGGTTCGTCGGGCCGTCGATCCGCAACCGGACGACCCCTACCGGGGGCACTACCTCACCCCCGAGGGGGCCGAACGGATCCTGGCGGCCCGCGACGGGTTCAAACCCGTGCCGGAGTACGCCTCCGAGCCCTCGCCGCGTCCTCGGTCCGGGAGCCGGATCCACCGGCTCGCCGAGGACTTCGGTCTGACACCGCTCGACGTCGACCTGCTGATGGTCGCGATGGCGCCGGACATCGACATCCGGTTCGAGCGGCTCTACGGCTACCTCAACGACGACCTCAACCGGCGCAGGCCGACCATCGGCCTGGCGCTCGAACTCTGCGGGCTGCCCGCAGCGAGCTCCGGCCGCTTCCGGTTCTCGCCGTCCGCGCCGCTGGTCGCGGGCGGACTGCTGACGGTCCTGGAGGCCGACCGTCCGCTGCTCTCACGGGTGCTGCGGGCACCGGACCGGGTCACCGCCCACCTGCTCGGCGACGACGAACTCGACGGGAGGCTGCGCGGACTGGTCCGGGTGGCCGGCCTCGAGGACGCGACGGACCCGGAGCCCGAGGCACTGCGGGTCGCGGCGGCATCGGAAACGGGCAGCGGCCTGGTGCATCTGCTCGACCGGGGAGGCGACCCCGGCACACTGGCGGTCGAGGCGCTCCTTGCCGCAGGCCGTCGTCCGCTGGTGGTCGACATCACGGCGTTCGCCGCCGCACCCGAACCGGGGGACCTCGTACGGACCCTGGCGGCCGAGGCCCGGCTGAGCCGCGGCGGTGTCGTCCTCGGGCCGCTCGAAGCGCTGGCCCCCGAGCGGCCCGAGGGCGCCCGGCTGCTGGGTGGCCTGTGCGCGGCGGTCAGCGGCGCTCCCCTGATCGCGTACGGGAAGAAGAACTGGGATCCCCTGTGGACCAGGGACAGCCCGGTTCCGGTCCACGTCCTGCCCCCCGGCCCCGCGGGCGTGGCGCGGCAGTGGCGTCGGGCGCTGGCCCGGGCCGGCACGTCTGTCGGGCTGTCCGCCGGGAGCGTGCCGGCCGACGCGGGAGTCATAGAGGCCACCGCCTCCTACCGGCTCGACTCCGAGCAGGTGCGCAAGGCCGCTGACGTCGCCTCCCGGCTGGCTGCTTCGCAGGAGCGTCCGGTGGACGTGCAGGACCTGCGCTCGGCGGTCCGGGCACAGAACGGCGCGGGGCTCGAACGGCTCGCCCGTCGCATCGAGCCCGCGGTCGGCTGGGACGACCTCGTGCTGCCTGCTGGAACCCGTCGCCAGCTGTCCGAACTCGCCCTGCGCGCGCGCCATCGCGGGCAGGTGCTCGGCGAGTGGCGCATGCGGCCGGGGGGCGGCCGGGGGCGGGGAGTCATCGCGTTGTTCGCCGGTGGGTCCGGCACCGGGAAGACCATGTCCGCCGAGGTGGTGGCGTCGGAGCTCGGCATGGAACTCTACGTCGTGGACCTGTCCATCGTGGTGGACAAGTACATCGGCGAGACCGAGAAGAACCTCGAAAGAATCTTCGTCGAGGCGGCGGACGTCAACGGCATCCTGCTGTTCGACGAGGCGGACGCCATCTTCGGCAAGCGCTCGCAGGTCAAGGACGCGCACGACCGCCATGCCAACGTGGAGTCGGCCTATCTGCTGCAGCGAATGGAATCCTTCGACGGGATCGCGGTGCTCACCACCAACCTGCGGGCCAATCTCGACGAGGCTTTCACCCGCCGCCTCGACGTGATCGCGGAGTTCCCCATGCCGGACGCCCAGCAGCGACTGGACCTGTGGGACCGCTGCCTCGGGACGGCGATCCCGCGCGACCCGGACCTCGACCTGGAGCTCTGCGCGCGACGCTACGAGCTGACGGGCGGATCGATCCGCGCCTGCGCGGTGAGCGCCGCCTATCGGGCGGCGGAATCGGGGGAACCGCTCGGTACGGAGCAGATCGTCTCGGCCGTGCTCCAGGAGTACCGCAAACTCGGCCGGCTGATCATGGAGAGCGAGTTCGGCCCCTGGCTGGACCGTGTGCAGGGACGCGGCGGGGGATAGGCCCCGGTTGCGCAGCAGTGAGCGGGTCGCGACACCGCCGCGCGCGACCGGAGCGGGCGAACCTTGAACGCCGCGGGTCCGCCGGCGGTCCCCACGATCCCGGTGCCGGGGACCGCCGCCACGATCCTCGGCGCGCGCCTTCACGGATACCTCGCCCACGGCCGGGCCATGGCACAGGAGTCCTCCTGCGGCTGTTCGACCAGTGACGACACCCCCTCACCTGGCGGGCGTTCGCACAGGCGGACGTGGCGCTGATCGGCGCTCTCCGACCGGCCTGCCGGTGCCCTCGCCTTCCTGGCCGGGGCGGCGGCGGTCCCGGTCGCCCTCTCGGCCGACCTCGACCGGTGGTGGCTGCCGCCGCTGCGCCGGACGAGGCCGCGTGTCTTCGCCACCCGCTTCCCGGCACCGCCCGGGAGGGGCCGGGCGCCGGTCGCAGCGAGTGTCGAACTCCTGGAGAACTCCCTTGCCCGACAGGCCGCCGCACCAGTGGTCCGGTCCGCCTTGCTGGACCACGAGGCGGTCGACGGCCGGCGTATTCTGCACTACGCCCCTGCGCCGAGCCGGGCCTTTTCCGGTCGCCTCTCCTTCGCCTGCGTGGCGCCGTGAGGGGCCGGTGCGGTACGGCGATCCCCCGGGACGCGCTTGCCGCAACCGTGGCCGGCGGTGCGGACCCGGCGAACGATCAACGAGCCCGCGCCGTCGTCGAGTTCGGCCGGAAGCGGGAGGGCTTCCATGGCTGCGTCGACCGGTGCGACAGGTGTGCGAGCCCTGCTCGCCACCTTGCCGCCCCGCCCGCGATGCGCAGGGGCCGTGGTCCGAGGATTTGGCGCAGGACGAGTTCGCCATTCCGCCACGATCTTGCTTAAAACCCCTTTAAGATCCCTGGCAAGGCGGTTCTCCGCATCTCTACGTACTTCCTCACGAGCCAGGGCCACAGGCCCCTATGAACGCTGAGAGCAGGGGATGACATCTACGCATGAACAAGTGAAGGGAGCCGCGCCCGAGCCGCGTCGGCGGCGGCCGGGCGTGCTCGGTCGCCGCACCGTGGGCTGCGTGGCCGCGCTCGCCTTGGGAATCGGCAGCGGTTCGTTAGCCCTGGCGCCCGCGGCGCATTCGCAGGCGGGGGACGGATCGGTGACGGTCCGGGTGATCCGGGCCGTGGACACCAGCGGCGTATGGACGCCCGCGCTGGAACCGGGCATCGCAGGCGTCAAGGTGACACTCACCGACGACGCAGGGGTGGGCATCGAGGGCGTCACGGCGGCCGACGGCACCGTGACGCTGACTCCGACGGCGGACAAGGCCACCAGCGGCAAGTATCGCGTGCAGGTGGTGAATCCGAAGCCGGGTGTGCTGTTCCCGGCCTTCGCTTCGCGCCAGGGACTGGACGGTGCGCCCAACCAGTTGAGCAGCAACGAGGAGTTCGTCGACCTCTCCGACGGGAAGAACGTGGCGTACACCACCGGGCTGTGGAACCCGGGTGACTACTGCCAGAAGAACGCAACGCTGGTGACGGCCTGTCAGCCCGCCACGCGCGAGGGCGGGAACCAGCGGACGCTGGTCTCCTTCCCGTACAGCGCGCGCGGCCAGGACGGCGTCGACGTCAACGTCACGAACGTCGCCACCAACGCGGAGACCGGCACGCTGTACGGCATCGCGTGGAACAAGGCCGACAAGCGGGTGTTCTCCTCGGCAGTGGCCAAGCGCACCACGGACTACGGTCCGGGCGGCGCCGGCGGGATCTACGTGACCGATCTCGCGCGGAAGAAGACCACTCTCTTCACCACCGTCCCCGACGCGGGGACGACGGTGCACGGCTCGGGCACCGATGACGCCTTCCTCGCCGTGCCCGGCAAGGAGAGCCTGGGCGGCATCAAGATCACCGATGACGGCAGGGACCTGTTCGTCGTCAACCTCAACAACCGCAAGCTCTACCGGTATGACGCCACGGCGGCGACCGCGGCGGCGCCGAAGTCCGTCTACGCGATCCCGGACCCGGGCTGCCCGGCGGCCGGGGACTGGCGTCCGTTCGGCCTCGGCCTGCACGACGGCACCGGCTACGTCGGCGGGGTGTGCTCCGGCGAGTCCACCGGGAAGGTCTCGGACCTGCGCGCGGTGGTTCTGCCCTTCGACCTCGCCACCGGCGTCTTCCGGAAGGCCGTGCTGAATCAGCCGCTGGACTACCCGCGCCAGTCCACGGTCGGCGGGCCCCCGTGCGACGGCGCAGGCTGGTTCCCCTGGACCAACACCTACCCGACCTCCCAGAACGGCCAGGCATGCGGGACCTATCTGGCTCAGCCCGAGCCGGAGTTGGGTGAGATCGACTTCGAGTCCGACGGTTCCATGCTGCTGGCGTTCCGCGACCGCTTCGGCGACCGCGCTCCGGCCGGCCCCACGCCCGGCTCGGTCGGCAGGGTCATGTCCGGCGGCGACCTGAACAAGGCGTGCCTGGCGGACGGCGCGTACGTGATGGACACCAACAACGGCTGCGGGCTCTCCCCCCGAGGCACCCGTTTCTTCGACACCAGCCGGATGGGCTCCCACCACAACGCGTCCTTCGCGGGCATGGCGTTCTCCAAGGTCGAGGACACCATCGCGACCTCCGGCTTCGACCCCAACAGCACCGCCTTCGGGTACGGCACCACCTTCAACAAGCGCGACGGCAAACAGGACCCTAAGTCCGGTCTGCGTCTCAACCCGGCCGGGACCGCAGCCCCGTTCGGCAAGGGTGCCTCGATGGGCGACCTGGAAGTACTCTGCGACCAGGCCCCGCTCCAGATCGGCAACCGGGTCTGGTACGACCCCGAACGCAAGGGCGTCCAGAACCCGGGCCAGCGCCCGGTCGTGGGCGCGACCGTCAACCTGTACGACGAGTCGGGCAAGCTCGTGGGCACGACCAGGACGACGGAGCGCGGCGAGTACTACTTCGACGACTCCAACGTCACCGGCGGCCTCCAGCCGAAGACCAAGTACACGATCCGCCTCGACAAACCGGCCGACTACGCCAAGGGCGGCCCGCTCCACCAGTGGATGCCCACGGACGCGGACGTCGGCGACAACCACTTCATCGATTCCAAGGGCATCGTCCCGCGCGACGCGAAGTTCCCGGAGCGGGCGCTGACCACCGGCGGGCCGGGGGAGAACGACCACACCTACGACTTCGGCTTCCGACAACAGGAGGGCGTGCTGCGCCTGGTCAAGCACGACCAGGACGGCAAACCGCTGGCCAAGGCGAAGTTCCAGCTGTGGAAGGAGACGAATGGCTCCGACGACTTGCAGACCACCGGGACGGAGCCGGATACGAAGGTCGGCAAGCCCTGCATGACCGGGACCGACGGCAACTGCCGCGGCAGCGGCGTACCGGGCACGTATTACTGGGAGGAGGTCAGCCCGCCCGCGGGTTACGCCGCACCGGACGTGAAGGTGTTCGGGCCGCTGGTGCTGACTGCCGACAACCTCGACGCCGGGGTCTCGGTGACAGCGGTCAACCGGCGGCTGCCCGACACCACCCCGACGCCCACACCGACGACACCGGTACCGGACACACCGAACAAACCGGGGGCGCCGGGGGCGCCGGGGGCACCAGGCGCACCGGGTGCACCGGGCCACACCCCCAACTCGCATCTGGCGTCCACCGGCATGAGCCGGATGATGCCGCTGGCCCTGGCCGGCTGCGCCGTGCTCACGGCCCTCGGTGCGGGGCTGGTCGTGCTGGTGCGCAGGCGAAGGGCGCAGCACTGCTAGCGCGCCTCCCGCACTAGTGCCGCTCACGGCACCAGCCCCCGAGCGGGGCAGCCGGTACCGGTAACCGTCCGGGCCGGATCGGGCGGGTTCGCGGACCAGTGGTTCGCGGACCCGCCCTCCTGCATGACCGACCGACGAGAGAAGGCGACTGCATGGCTCGGAAGAGGAAGACCAGCGGCCGTACGCCGCGCCGGACCCTCTGGCTCAGAACACTGATCGCGATCGCGGCGTGCGGGGTCGCAGCGGGCGGGCTGACCGCCTACCGGACCCTCTCCGACGACGCCACCGAGCGGCCGGTGACGATGGAGGAGGCGTCCAGGCTGGCGCTGTCGCGGCTGAACCTGTACCAGGCCAGTCCCGTGGCGGTGACCCTCACCGCCGCCGAGGGCGGCGGAGTGGTGGTGCGGGTCAGGGCGGTCGTGGACTACCGAACCCATCGGGCCGTGGGAAGTTACCAGGTCACCGGGGCCTCCGGGCCCGCCAAGTCCTCGGGAGCCACCGGGCAGCTCGACCACGGCCTGATCGTCTGGGACACCGGCGGCCTCGGCCTGGCCCCCGCGCCGAAGGGCGACAACAGTCCGCCCTGGCGGCAGGCCGAGCACATCCCGCGCTCGGGCTGGTCCGCGCGTTCCTACACGACCGATCCCCTGGACGCCGGGCTCCAGTTGCTGATCGAGCTCGGCGCGGACCGCCCCGACAACCCGCTGTTGCTCGCACAGTCCGGAGCCCGCTGGCTGGAGCGTGATCGCATCGACGGCCGCAGCTACGACCGGTTCGCGGGGCCGCGCGCCGAGGGCGCCACGCCCGGCGCGGGGCCCGACGGAGGGCGGTCGCCGCTGACGTACTGGGTCGACGGTGACGGCGGACTGCGGCGGGTGACGATGCGGATGCCGGGCCTGGGGACCCCGACGACCGTGGAGTTCTCCGGGCGCGACCGCCGCGCGAAGCTCCCCGAGGCGCCGTGGGTCACCGGCTGACATCTCCGTGCCTGTGCGCCCCAGGGTTTCCGCGGTTGCCGACGACCATCTTCGACTCACGCTTCAGGGCGGCATGGTGAAGCGGGGGCCGAGCCCACCGGAGCTGCGTGCTCAGCGCGCGTGCGGCACGGCGTCCGCGTCCTTCGGGAGCGGGTACGCGGCCGCGTCGACGGCCCCCGGCAGGTCGGTCGCCGGGCTGCCCGGGACCGTCGGGTCCGGCATGGACGGCTGCGCGCGCGGGGCCGGCACCTTGCTGAACGGGACGCCGGGCGGCGCCTGCACCGGCGTCATCCGGCCAGTGGGCAGCGCGCCCCGACCCCGGGTGCCGCAGCCCGCGCGCCCCTCCAGGCCGTGCGGGCTCTGGGTGTCGGGCCGGTTCCCCGCGAAACAGTTGCTGGGATCGGCTGAGGCCAGCACGAGGTCGGTGCCGTTGTCGGTGGCGCGGTTGCCCTCGACGCGATTGCCGCCCGCCGGATGCCCCGGCGGGTCGGTGACGACCACCCCGGCCGCCCGGTTGCCCCGGACCAGGTTGCGCTGGACGCGGTTCCCGGTGCCGCCGCCGATGCCGATGCCGATGCCGAAGCCCCCGTCCGCCTGCTGGGGCGAGTCGGCGGCGTTGTTGTCGGCGACCACGTTGCCCGCGATCACCGCGCCGTGCTGCGGGGCGAGGGCCTCCAGGTCATTGGAGTTGACCGTGACGCCGACCCGGTTGCGGACGACGCGGTTGCCCAGCACCGACAGGTCGTCCGAGGCATTGGTCAGTTCGATGCCGACCGCGTTGCGCTCCACGGTGTTGCCGCGGACGACGGTGTTGCAGGGCTTGCACTGGCCGACGTAGATGCCGGAATCGGCGTGTCCGGAGGCGTAGGAGTCCTCGATCACACCGTCGCGCGCGTCAAAGGCGTAGATGCCGTACAGGCCGTTGTTGTACGCCGTGACCCGGGTCGCGCGAAAGCCCCGGACGGCAGGGAAACGGGCGGGGTCCAGCGGCTCGTAGGCGGAGCCGCCGGCGCCGCGCTGTTGCAACCGCTCGTCGGTGACGCCGGTGAACAGCACCCCGTTGGCGAGGTAGCCGTGCACGGTGAGGTTCTCGACCACCGAGCCGGCGCCGGTCACGGTGATGCCGTTGGCCAGACGCACACCGCCGTCGAAGACCACCGCGTTGCGGTCCGTTCCGCGCAGCACCACACGGGGCTTGGTGACGCGCACGCTCTCCCGGTACACGCCCGGGCCGATCAGCACCGTATCGCCCTCACGCGCGACGTCCACCGCCTGCTGCACCGAGGAGAAGTCCTGCGGAACGCGCACCACGCTCCCGCCCGGATGCCGCGCATCGGCGGACGTCGACTCCGTTGCGGAGCACCCGGTGGCCGCCATCGCGACCGAGACGAGCAGCACCGACAGACGCAGCGCAGCCCGGAACACCGCCGCCCAGACCGCAGAACGGTTCAACGGGCCTTGTGCAGAGAGGATTTGCATGGCAGCTGTTTTATCGTCTCCAATAGGCGTATGCCCACCGAACAGGGAAATGCGCAGGATCCGTCCCGACCCGCGGCAACCGGTTTAGGGCGGCGCCGGGCACTGCTCGCCGGCGGAGCGGTGCTCGCCGCCGGGATCGGCGCGGCGGCCGACGGACTGGTGAGGGACGACCGGACTGCCAGCCGTGGCACCACCGGCGCCCCGGCGGCCGAGGCGGCGATTCCCTTCCACGGCGCCCGACAGGCAGGCTTGACGACGCCTCAGCAACCGGCGACCCACCTGCTCTCCTTCGACCTCCCGCAGACCTCCGCCGCCACCGACCGGAAGACCCTGCGCAGCGTCCTCGGCGCGCTGACCCGCACGCTCGCCACCGCGGCTTCCGACGCCCCGCCGGACCCGCGCCTTCAGGGCGGCGGCGCGACCCGGCTCACGTCCCTGGTCGGCATCGGCCCCGCTCTCGCCGCCCGGCTCGGCCTCAACGTCCCCGCCTCACTGGGCGAGTTGCCATCCTTCCGCGGTGACCGTCTCGACCCGCGCCGCAGCAACGGTGATGTCTTGGTCCAACTGTGCGCAGCCGACCGATGGACCCTCACCGTCGTCGCCGAACTCGTCCGCACGGCCGCGCACGCGGCCGGCGCCGTACCGCGCTGGACCCAATCGGGGTTCCAGCCCCACACGCCCCCGGGCACCACCCCGCGCAACTTGTTCGGCTCCAAGGACGGCACCGCCAACCCCGATCACACGGCGGCCGAGAAGTGGGTCTGGGGCCCACCCGGAGCCCACCGGAACAGCACCGTCCTGGTCTACCGCAGGATCCGCATGGACGTCACCGGCTTCGCGGCCCTCCCCGAGAGCCGGCGCGATCAGGTGATCGGCCGCCGCGCCCGCGACGGCGTCCCCCTCAGCGGCACCGCCGAGCACGACGAGCCGGACATCTACGCCAAGAACCCCGACGGTTCCTACGTCATCCCCGCCACCGCCCACGTGCGTCTCGCCAGCCCCCGCTTCGACGGCGGCGCCCGTATGCTCCGCCGCAGCTACAGCTACGACGACGGACCGACCGACCGCGGCCTGCTCTTCTGCGCCTTCATGCGCGACCCCGCCCAGTTCACCCGGGTTCAGAACCGCCTGGCCGCCAGCGACGCCCTCACCCCCTTCCTCCAGCACCAGGCCTCGGCCGTGGCCTACGTCCTGCCCGGCACCGCATCCTCCGGGACTCTCGGCGAACAGCTCTGGACATGACGTCCATCTCGCTCCACCTCCCGACCACGCCACCCCACCACGACCACCAGCCATGAAAGTCACCCTGGTTCCGCCAGCCAACCCATCGGCGACACGGCGTGACGCACGGTGTCCTGGACCGCTGGTTCCAGGGGGACGGCTCCACGACCACCCGGGCGGTGGCCGAGAGCCGCCCCCTGCTCGCCGACCGAGGCTGTCGCCTCGAGGACGGCTCGAGAACGGATGGGGGACGGCCCGAGGCCCCGCACTCTCGCCGACCTCCCTCGAGACGGCGGGCTGTCCCTGGAGACCTTCGCCTGTTCCAGCAGCTCACATGTTGATCATGTGCCCGGCCAGGCCGTGCACGGCTTCCTGGACGGCCTCGCCCAGGGTCGGGTGCGCGTGCACGTTGCGGGCGACTTCGTGCACGGTGAGATCCCACTGTTGAGCCAAGGTCAGCTCCGGCAGCAGTTCGGTGACGTCCGGGCCGATCAGGTGCCCGCCGATGAGCTCGCCGTGCGTGGCATCGCTGATGAGTTTGACGAAGCCGGTGGGGTCACCGAGGCCATGCGCCTTGCCGTTCGCAGTGAACGGGAACGCGGCGACCTTGACGTCGCGGCCGAGGGCGCGGGCCTGGGCCTCGGTGTAGCCGAAGCTGGCGATCTGGGGCTGGCAGTAGGTGGCCCGCGGGATCATCACGTAATCGAGTTCCATGGTCTCGGCGGCGGCGATCGTCTCGGCGGCGATGACCCCCATGGCCTCGGCGGCGTGCGCGAGCATCAGCTTCGCCGTGACGTCGCCGATGGCGTAGAGGTGCGGCACGGAAGTGCGGCAGCGGCCGTCGACGTCGATCGCGCCGCGCTCGGTGAGCGTCACGCCCGTGTTCTCCAGGCCGTAGCCGGTGATGTTGGGGGCGAAGCCAATGGCTTGGAGAACCTTGTCGGCCTCGATGATCTGTTGTGCACCGTCCTTGCCCGTGACGGTGACTCGGACCAGGGGGCCGGACTCGTCGATGGCGACGACGCGGGTGGAGGTCAGGACCTGGATGCCCAGCTTGCGGTACTGGCGGGCCAGTTCGGCCGAGACCTCGGCGTCCTCGAGGGGTGCCATGCGATCGAGGAACTCGACGACTGTGACCTTCACGCCGTAGTGGTGCAGCACGTAGGCGAACTCGATACCGATGGCGCCGGCGCCCGCGACGATGATCGATCGCGGAAGCTCCTCGGCGAGGATCTGTTCCTCGTACGTCACCACGCGCGCGCTGCGCTTGGTGCCGGGCAGCAGCTTGGGAGTGGCGCCGGTGGCGATGATGCAGTGCTCAAAACCGATGGTCCGGGTGTCGCCGTCGTATCCGGTGACCTGAAGGGTGTGCGGGTCCAGGAAGGTGCCGCGGCCGTTCAGCTCGGTGATCTTGTTCTTCTTCATCAGGTAGTGGACGCCCTTGACCCGGCCGTCGGCGACCTTGCGGCTGCGGCGGAAGGCCGCGCCGTAATCGAAGGAGACCTGGCCGTCGACCCCGATGCCGAAGGTCCTCGCCTCCCGGGCGAAGATGTGGACCAGTTCTGCATTGCGCAGGAGGGCCTTGGAGGGGATGCAGCCCACGTTCAGGCACACGCCGCCCCAGTACTTCTCTTCGACGACGGCGACGCGCCGACCCAGCTGGGCGGCGCGAATGGCGGCGACGTAGCCCCCAGGTCCCGCGCCGAGTACGACAACATCGAATCGATCGTCCTGCTCGACCATGGATCGTCCCTCTTTCACCTTGTCTGCTGTTTCGTGATGAATTTTCCAGCTTCGTCGGGCGAGTCGGGAGATCTGGGGTCCGCGTGGCCGATCGGTGGTGTCGGTTCCCCTGACGGAGCACGAGCGGTCCCCGGGTCCGCACGCTCGCCGGCTCGGCGAGCGGGACAGCCGTACATGGCCGCTCGGTGAGGAGACGAACCGGAAAAGATGCCCGTCGGATTCGGGTCGCTGCTTTTCGCACCTCCGAGGGGGTCGCTGTCGTGCCCGAGGAGGCTGCTGTCTTGTGGCGGCGCCGGCCGGCCGACGATGTCGTGGACCCTGTCGACGAAGCACGGCGTCCCTCAGTCCGTCCGGTCTTTGCGCAGGAACCGGCGCAGTCGGCGCAGAGGCCACGTGTTGATGACATCGTCCGGGGTGAGCCATCCGCGTTGTGCCGTGCCGATGCCATAGCGGAGGTACGCGAGCTGGGGGAGCGAGTGGGCGTCGCTGTCGATGGCGAACTTCGCCCCGTGGCTTCTGGCGCGGAGGATGTCCTCGTCGCCCAGGTCGAGGCGGTCGGGCTGGGCGTTGATCTCCAGAGCCGTGCCGGTGCGGGCGCACGCGGCGAACACCTCGTCGAGGTCGGCGTCGATGCCCGGCCGTTTGCCGACCAGGCGGGTGGTGGGGTGTCCGATCACGTTGATGTGCGGGTTCTCGCAGGCGCTCACGATCCGCCGGGTCATCGCCCTGCGGCTCATGCCGAAGTGGGAGTGCACGGATGCCACGCAGATGTCGAAGCCTCGGAGGAACTCGTCGGGCCAGTCCACCTCCCCCTCGGGTCCGATGTTGAGCTCGGTGCCGTGCAGCAGTCGCATCCGGTGATGTCTGCGGTCCAGTGACCGCACCTGCTCGCGCTGGGCGAGGATCTTCTCGTCGGTCATGCGCTGCATGTACAGGTTCGGTGCGTGGTCGGTGACCGCGTAGTACGCGTAGCCCCGCTCGGCGGCCGCCGTCACCATCTCCTCCAGCGGGGCGAGGCCGTCGGTGAGGTCGGTGTGAGTGTGCAGGTCACCTTTGACGTCGTCCTGCGTCACGACCTGCGGCAGTTCGCCGCGCAGGCCGGCTTCGATCTCTCCCCGATCCTCGCGCAGCGTGGGTGGGATCCATGGCAGGCCGAGTCGGGCGTACACCTCGCCCTCGGTCCGGGAGGCGACCCGCTTTCCGCCGTCGGTTTGGAACAGTCCGTACTCGGAGAGCTTCAGCCCCTGGTGGACGGCGATCGTGCGGGTGCGGATGTTGTGCGCCTTGGAGCCGGTGAAGTACTGCAGGCCGGCGCCCCAGGAGTCGGGCCGCACGACGCGCAGATCGATCTGGAGGCCCTGGACAGTACGGATCGAGGTCTTCTTCTCGCCGTGTGTGATGACCTCGGCCGTGGAGGACAGTTCGGTGAGCGCGTCCATGAAGGGGGCCGACCGGTCGGCGGCGACGAGGATGTCGATGTCGCCGATGGTTTCCCTCATGCGGCGCAGGGATCCGGCATACGCACAGTTCTCGCAGCCGGTGACGCGGGAGAGCTCGGCCACGGTCTCCTCGGCGGACTCCATGGCCGTGCCCAGGGGGATCCGCCCTCCTGCCTGCTGCATGAGGGCGATACCGTGCAGGATGTTCTCCTCGGTCTTCTTCCCGAAGCCCTTCAGGTCGCGCAGCTTCTCCGCCTTGATGGCGTCGGCCAGCTCGGCCACCGAGGAGATGTGCAGGTCCCTGTGGAGGACCATCGCCTTCTTGGGGCCGAGGGTGGGGATGGTGACGAGCTGCCGTACCCCTGCCGGAATCCTGGCCCGCGTCTCCTCGACCACCGTGACCTTGCCGGTGCGGAAGTACTCGACGACCTTCTCGGCGATCGACTTGCCGACGCCGGGGATCTCTTTGAGGCCCGCGACATCGAGGTGGGAGACATCAGCGGGGTGACCGCCGATCGCACGGGCGGCCTTTTCGTAGGCACGCGCCTTGAACGCGTCACCTCCGGTGATGGCGACGAGGTCCGCGTACTCCTGAAGGAGTGCCTCGACCTCCTCATTGGGCCGGACCATGTCTCACAGTCTAGGAACCGACTTGTCCGACATGCCAGTTGAGGAGACATCCGTGTCCCGCACGTGGCCGACGACGGGAGGCACTTCACCGTCCGCGAACCGCTCCGGCCCGCGGGCCACGGGTGGTACGTCCAGCGCGGCCGCGGCGGCACTGGCGAGAGCCTGGTGCGCTGATCCGGACACGATGCGAGGACCGGTCCTCACTCCTCCCGGCACACTCGGGCAGTGCCCGCGCGGCAGTCCCCGGACGGCAGACGGCGGACAGCCCGCAGGGGCGGCTCGTCGCCAGGTGACGCATTCCCGCGGTGACGCTCCGTACCTGCTCCACACCCGTGAGGTGTCCTCCGGTCTGCGCGACGAAGCGCGCTGTCGCCTCGCGGACCCGGACGTGACGGCGGCCGTGACGGCCGCCGACGCCCACCGGCAGGCGCGTCCGAGCGCGGTGGCCGGCTGTCCGCACACGCCGTCGACGTCCTGGGAGGTGGCGGCACGCGGCTGCCGCAGGGATGGTGAGAAGGGGGACACGAAGCGCGTCCAGGCAGGTGCGTGATGAGGGACGAAGCAACGTCGGCTCCGCGGATCGTCGTGGGTGTCGACGGCTCCGAGTCGTCGAAGGCGGCCCTGCGGTGGGCGGTCGCCCAGGCGAAGCTGACGGGGGGCGTTGTCGACGCGATCATTGCCTGGGACTTCCCGACGGCCTGGTACGGCCTGGCCCCGCCCGCGGACAAGGATCCGGCCGATTACCAGAAGGAGGCACGCAACGTCCTGGACCAGGCGATCGACGAGGCCCTCGGCCCGGGCCCGGGACGGCCCGTGGACATCCGCCCCGTCTCGGCCCACGGACACCCGGCCGCCGTCCTGCTCGATGCCGCCGCGGGAGCACGGTTGCTGGTCGTGGGCAACCGAGGACACGGCGGGCTCGGTGAGGCACTGCTGGGGTCGGTCGGCCAGCACTGCGTGCAGCACGCGCCGTGCCCTGTCGTCGTGGTCCGCGGTTTCGGCCACGGAGCCTGAACAACGCGACGACGCGCGTCCCGCTTAGGTGCGCCCGGTGGCGCACCGGCGCTGCGAGGGGGGTTCGGTGCGGACGACGCCATCGCGGGCGGCCACGAGCGCGGACGTGCGGGAGCGCCCGCGGGGGCGCCGCACGCACACGCGACGAGGCGTCGACACCGCGACGGCCGCTTCAGATCAGCGGAAGGATGATGACGACCGCCAGGACGACGACGATCAGAGTGATCCAGACCCAAGGGGTGCGGTGTCGGGGAGACGGGTCTTCCGGGCCGCCGCCACGGGGCCGGTCCTCGGGAAGAGATGTGCCTTCGGGCCGGTCGCGTCGGTAGAACTCGGGGTCTGTCATGAGGGAGATCCCTCCTGTCGCGCGGGCGCCCGGGAGGAACGCCCGACGTTCTCCATCCTCCCACGTCCGGCTCCGCCGTGACGGGCCGCTCCGCCCGTCGAGCGGCGGCGGGCGGCCGCTCCGTCCGCCCCGCCGCCCGGTGTGCGTTCCGCGACCCGGGGACGGGGACTGCGGTGCGGGAACGGGTGGGCGACCGCGTCGCGTCGCGGACGGGTGGGACGCATGCCGGGGTGAGGCGGCCCCGCACGGGCGTCCGGGACGCTGGTTGCCGCCGCCGTTGTCAGGGGAGGTTCGCCGTCATGCCCCGAACGGTCGTGGTCACCGGTGCGAGCACCGGCGTGGGACGAGCCGTCGCCCGCGGGTTCGCGCGCCGGGGCGACCGGCTCGGGCTCGTCGCGCGAGGCCGGCCGAGCCCGGGGACGGGCACCGG
Source organism: Streptomyces sp. NPDC047982 (assembly GCF_043204165.1). NCBI lineage: Bacteria > Bacillati > Actinomycetota > Actinomycetes > Kitasatosporales > Streptomycetaceae > Streptomyces > Streptomyces sp. NPDC047982. The sequence continues at coordinate 80,875 of NZ_JBIDBS010000013.1, forward strand.
GACGGCCGGCGCGGCCTGCGGCGCTACCGCGGTACGGCGAGCGGCGGCGCGGTGGCGCATCGCTCCCCAGCCGATGGCACCGGCGATCAGCAGCCCTCCTGAGACCAGGGCCCCGCGCGCGCCCGCGAACTCCACCAGCACACCCAGCAGTGGCGGGCCGGCCAGCTGCCACCCCGTACTGGCGCTGCGCCAGACGCCCAGGACCCGGCCGCGCATCTCGGGTGCGGGATCCGTCTGGAGCACTGTCGCCCCCGCGGTGTCGGATATGGATTCCACGACCGCCATGGGTATGACCAGGGCGACGAGGACGAGGAGTCCCGGCGTGAGCCCGGCCGCCACCTGGAGGACCCCGCCGCACGCGGCGAGGACGCCGACGAGGCGTACGGTCGGATTCTGGAGTCGGCCGGCCAGAACGGCGCCCAGGATCCCGCCGATCGCCAGCACCGCCGAGACCGTGCCGAAGTCGCTCTGGTCGGCCTGAAGCGGCCCAATGACCAGGACAGCGAGGGTCAGCTGGTAGTTGCGCCCGAAGATCGAGCTGACGGCGGTGATGCCCGCGAGCGCGACCAGGCGGGGCCGCCCCAGGAAGTAGGCGAGCCCGGCGCGAGCCCCGTCCGGTGTCCCGACCGGCGGACGGCCGCGGCGCGGCCACGGGAGCGTTCTCGTCGTGACGGGTGCGGCCTCGACCGGAGCCGTGGCTTCCCGGGCCGCGGCCCTCACGGCGTGCGCCGCGGGCCTCAGGAACGGGATGACGGCGGTCACGAAGAGGAACGACACACCATTGGCCACGTAGGCGGACGCCATGCCCAGGGTGCCGACGGCCGCGGCCGCCAGCGCGGTGCCGATCAGCCGTCCGGCACTGTGCACCATCGAGCCCAGCGCGATGGCCGACGGAACGTCCTTGCGAGGTACCAGGTCATTGCCGAGCAAGGACGTCGCGGGCCCGTCGATGGTGTTGACGATGCCCGTCACGGCCGCCAGCAGAAGCAGGACGGGCACATTGAGCAGGCCGCACGCGATCAGCGTCGCCGTCAGGAAGGCGATCGCGCCGAGCACCCCCTGGCTCACGGCGGCGGTGACCTTGCGGGGCCACCGGTCCACCATGGCGCCGCCGAACACACCGAGCAGCAGTCCGGGGCCCGCCTGCACCGCCAGCGAGAGCCCAGTGGCCGCGGCCGACCCGGTGATCTGCAGGACGAGCAGGTTCTGGACCGTGAGCTGCATCCACGTACCGGTGTTGGAGACGAGGTTGGCAACGGACCACCAGCGCATGCTCGCGGAACGCAGGCAGCGCCACGGGCTCCCGCCGCTTCGGCGGATGTGCCGTTCGCGTGGGGCGACGGCTGCAGGGGCGGAGGAATCAGGCACAGAGGTACACATTTCCGACGGGGTCTGGGGGAGGGGCCCACATCGGGATGCCCGGACAATGGGGCGTGGTGGTGGATACCTCGACCGAAGCGGGGCGGGGCCCGAAACCGCGGGATCCGCCCTCAGCGCCTAATACTCCAGTCTGGTTTCGCGATCTTGGGTCGGACCCGCTTGAGAACGGGAACGGCCACCGCGTGATCATCAAGGGTTGTGTGGACTCATGACGATCGTGCGGTGGCCGCAGGTCACAGCATAGACGGCACCCGCTGGCGGGCGATGTTCGAGCAGGCCATGGCCCGGATCGCGGGCCGCTTCGGACGAGTTGAACCGAGGGCGAGTGCCCGTGCCTATCTGCTCGGGCTGTTGTCGAAGGCGGAGCGGAAGAACTGCTGGGTGCTGGCCGAACAGGCCGGGCATGCGCGGCCGGGGCCGATGCAGCGGCTGCTGCGCTACGCACTCCGGCGGCTCGTACCAGACCCACCAGATCGCCGACAACTACCCGGGTCTGCTGGACGGCATCCTCTCCGGCTGCAGCTTCCCCGACGTCGGCTTCGGGACGATTCAGACGCTCAGCGACGCCCGGCTCCTGAACCACTACTTCAAGGAAGTCGCGCCGGACGCTTTCACCAAGGAGCAGCAGAAGGCGGTCTCCGGGTTCGGCAAGTGGGAGAGTATCGGTAGCCTGGCCAGGGCCGGCGGCCGTATCGGCCCCACGGTGTTCTGCCCGCCCCAGTTGCCCCAGGGACAGCGTTACGACCCCGACACCAACCCGGACGGTGCCCGCTGTGACGTCTACAGCCACACCGTGAACGTCTACGGCGAGGTACCGGAGACAGGGAAGGCGCGCAGGCCGCTCGACAACACCGGTATCCAGTACGGACTCGAGGCCCTGAACAAGGGGACCATCGACATGGACCAGTTCATCGACCTGAACCGGCGCATCGGCGGCCTCGACGACGATGCCAAGCCCGCCGCGGAGCGCACCGTCGCCGACCTCAAGGCGGTACGGACGGCCTACCGCACGGGCCGCATGCTGAACGGCGGTGCCGGCCTCGCCGACGTTCCGATCATCGACTACCGCGACTACACGGACGACGCGGCGGCCGGCGACATGCACATGCGCTTCCACTCCTTCTCCACTCGGGCGCGCTTGGACAAGGCCAACGGAACCCACGCCAACCAGGTCATGCTCACCCGCTCCAACGGGCACGGATTCACTCTCGCAGGGATGCTGTCCGACATGGACCAGTGGCTCACCGGCATCAAGGGAGACTCCGGCAACGACGCCCCTATCGAGAAGATCGTCCGCCACCAACCGCAGGGTCTCACGGACGCGTGCTGGACCCGTGGCATCGGTGCGAAGAAGATCGCGGAGCCCCAGGTCGAGGGCATCGACAACACCGAGTGCAACACCCTCTACCCGGTGTGGACATCGCCGCGGATGGTCGCCGGAGCCGATGTGGCCAACGACATCGTCAAGTGCCGCAAGCGTCCCGTGACCCGCTCCGACTACCGAGTGCCGGTGACCGACGGTCAGTTCAGGGATCTGAAGGCGATCTTCCGGGACGGTGTCTGCGACTGGTCCAGGCCCGGGGCGGGTCAGCAGGACCTCGCCGGTACATGGCTCTCCTTCGACCGGAAGTGACGGGCTTTCGGCAGGTGATCCAAGACTGGGGCAGTGTGACCTCTCGCAGCGATCGCACCACCTCACCGGTTTTGGCCCGCACCCTGCGGGCCGGAACGGCACAAGCCCGTCGCGGCCGGCCGCGACGGGCCGGGGTGCGCGGCGCGGGCTCGGCGTCGTAGGCGGCTCCCGGGCCACTGGCGTCTGGCCATCCCGGCGTCGACGATTGCGGGCGACACGGCGTTGCCGCGGATGCCCCGCGGGGCGAGTTCGCGGGTGAACGTGCGCATCAGCGATCGGACGGGCTCGCCGCTCGGCCGGGCGTCGGCGGGGACGCCTCAGCCGGCCGAGTACAGGTTGACCAGACGGATGTAGCGCACCCAGTCCCAGTTCGGTCCGGGATCGGTGTGGTCGGAGCCCGGGACCTGGATGTGGCCGAGGATGTGCGCCCGGTCCTTGGGGATGGCGTGACGGTCGCAGATCGAGGCGGTCAGCAGTGCCGACTTCTTGTACATGGCGTCGGTGAAGTACGTCGGCTGATCCACCCAGCCCTCGTGCTCGATGCCGATGCTGCGCGTGTTGTAGTCCCAGTTGCCCGCGTGCCAGGCGACGTTCCGCTCCCGGACGCACTGGGCGACGTAGCCGTCCCCCGAACGCACCACGTAGTGGGCGGAGACCTGTTTGGCGGGGTTCTGGAAGATCCCGACCGTGTCCGAGAACGTCTCCTGCGCGACATGGATGATCACGTACTGGACCCGATAGGTCGAAGGACGGTTCGACGCCGTGTAGTTGGACGCGGACGCGGGCGCCCAGTGGGCGACCGGGTAGTCCGTTTCGCCCGCCGGCGTGGCTGCCGCGGCGCGGGCGGAGGCGGGCAGCAGCGCCGCTGCCGCCGTCGCCGCGGCGCCCTGGAAAATCCTTCTGCGGTGCATGAGAACTCCTGTACGTGGGGGAAATCGGGGCGGGGGAAGGGACAAGGGTGCCAGGGCCGGGGGAGGAAACCCGCGCTCTTCCACGCGTGGCGGCGCATCCCACGATGGGGATCAGCCGCCGGCAGACACTCCTTGCGGATCTTCGCGACGCTGGTGTGGTTGGTGTCGCCCACAATCGCCGGCGGCGCCTCGCCCGCCTGGCCGACCAGTTGGCAGGCGTCGAGCCGGGACGGACCGTAGCTCGCGCGCCCCACCGTACGGGCGCCGCGCGGGCGGCGGAAGACGCCAGGTGCCCGATGTGGGCGCGGGGACGGGCGAGAACGGCGGACCGGGGAGGCGGCCGGTCCGGGCAGGAGGGCGAACGGCGGGTCACGGAGCGGGCCGGTTCGTGCGCGGGGCCGGACCTGGGCCACCACCGCCCGGGCCCGGCCCCGTCGTGTGCGACCGGTGGTCAGCCGTGCAGCGGGCGTGGCAGCTTCAGGAGCGTCACCGACGTGTCGATGCCACTGTCGACGAGTCGGCCGTTCGCGTCGAACGCGTCGGGGCCGTCGGTCATCCCGAAGTCGTTGTCGTTGATGACGGCGAGGGTGTTCCGTCCCGTCACCGCCACGCCCTCGATCTTCCCGGGCACCCCCGGCACCTTGCCGAGGTCGACGACCAGACTCTTGCGGAGCACCGGCACGCCGGCCGCCGACGGGGCGGTGAGCTCCTCGTACGACGGCGACGTGGCCGGGTCGTCCCAGGCGGAGCCCAGGATGCCGCGGCCGTGCGGGAGCGTCACCCGGTGCAGCCGGGCCGTCCTGTCCGTGCGTTCCTGGACCAGAAGGGTGTTCCGGCCGATCGCGACGACCGAGGAGATCTTCAGCTCGGAGGTGTCGTCCTCGCCCGGATCCACGACATCCACCGGGTCGAACCGGTAGGCGTACTCCGCCGTGACCGCGCGCTTCTTCGGGGAGAAGCGCAGCAGCCGCGTGTTGCGCGAGGACTCGCCCGCGTCCTGGTCGGGCAGCGACAGCGGGCTCTGCACCGCCAGCACCAGGTCGCCGCCCGGCAGTTGGGCCAGCCCCTCGAAACCGCGGTTGGTCTTGCGGTGCAGGAGTACGCCGGGCAGCGCCTCCACCACGGGGTAGTCGGTGCCCGTCAGCCCCAGTCCCTCAGGGACGTAACGGGCCAGCACCCGGCCGCGTGCCGAGACGTGCACCAGCGAGGGGCCGTACTCGTCCACGAGCCAGAAGGTCCCGTCGCAGGCGCGGACGATGCCCTCCGTGTCCAGACCGTTCGGGTCGTAGGTGAGCGGCGTCCTCGCGTCGTACGTGTACGGGGCCTCGTCGCGGCCCGGCTGGTTCGGCAGGCCGTTGACCGGGGCGCCCGAACGGGTGGTCAGCGGGATGGACCGCACGACGCGGACGTGCCCGCCGTCGACCCGGACCTCGACGATCGCCGGGTCGAAACCGGGTATCGGGAAGGTGCGCCGCTTCTTCCCGTCGATCTTGATCTGCCCGTTGGGGCCGCGGTCGGTCACCGTCCAGAACTCACCCTTGCGCCCGGCCGGGTAGAGGTCGCTGCCGATCCCGCCGAGCATCACCCCTCGGTCGTCGTCGACCGTGCCCGGGAGTAGTCCGTTGCTGAATCCGGCCAGCGGCACGTCCCCGAGCACGGCGCTCCCGGTGACTCGCGCGGTGGGCCCGGGACGCCCGTGCCGGTCCTGTGCGCCCGCCGTGGTTGCGGCGACCGAAACCGTCGCGAGCAGGGCGAGCGGCAACCCGACGGCAAGGGAACGACGGACGACACGCGCGGACATGGGGCCTCCTGATGCACGAACAGATCGGACGGGCGTCAGGTTCCGCTTTTCCTCTCAACGCGGGGTGACATCGAGTTGAACACTGAACACCTGGGGGAGGGTGGCGACGGACGGGGGCGGAACGCGCTGGCGCGCCCCGACCGTCGCCGGACTTCGTGAGGGGCCGTGGAACGAGGAGCGCAGGACGAGGAGCGCAGGACAGGGAACGGCACGCGGGCGGCGAGAGCGGCGGAGGGGGAGCGGGGAACGGCACGCGGGCGGCGAGAGCGGCGGAGGGGGAGCGGCGAACGCGTAATGGCGTCCTCAGCCGTCCGAAATGCCGGGTCTCCCGGCCCTGTTCCCCCCGCCTGTCCCGTCCGGGCCCTCGGCCCTCTCCGCCCGGTCCGAACCGCCCAGTGCCGCCGCCGGGTCCTCGTCCCCCGGTCCTGCCGGTACCCAGTGTCCGTCCTCCTCGCGGTAGGGCCACCAGCGGCCGTCCCGCCCGTACCGGAGCTGCACACCGTCCTCCGCGGCCGTCCAGCGGTTGCCCGCAGCCCGCAGCCGGGGACGCTCGTCCTCCTCCCACGCGTCGGCGAGCCGTGCACGGGCCCGGGCCAGCGTCTCCGGATCCGGGGCCCATTCTTCGTCGAGCACGGCGATTCCCGCCGCCCCGCCGTACCGCCAGGCGCGCACAGCCGCGTCGAGCGCGGCCGGGCTCCGCCCCGATCCGGTGGCCAGCCGCTCCACGATCCAGGGACCGGGGCGGGCGTCGGCGACCAGCCGCACGGCGTCCTGCTGCGGCGTCAGCGCGGTGGGCAGCGGCCGGTGCGCATGGTCGGGGGAGAGGGCGTCCGCCAGCATCCGGTGGGCACGTGTCGCCCCGTCGGCCGCGAGCAACTCCAGGGCCGCCGTGTCGATGCCGGGCTCCGTTTCTGCCTCCGTCTCCAGCGACGGGACCGGACCCGGCTCGTCCGGCAGCGGCGGGGGAGCGGGCAGCGGGGGAAGGATGTCGCGTGCCGCGAACGCCTCGTCCGCCCGCACACCTCCGTGCGCCGCCTCCGCCGACGCGGCGCACGCGGCACCGGGCCCGTCGGCCGGGGTCTTGCTGCCGGACGGCACCCGTTGCGGGGCATGGGCCGCGATGCGCAGTTGGAGCTTGTCCAGGAGCAGGCGTTCGCCTCGTCCCCGCATGAGCAGCAGCACGAACGGGTCCTGGTCGAGCAGCCGCGCCACCTGATAGCACAACGCGGCGGTGTGCGGGCAGTGGTCCCACGCCTCGCAGCTGCATGAAGGCTCCAGGTCGCCGATTCCCGGGAGCAGTTCCACCCCTGCCGCCGCCGCGTCCTCGACCAGATGAGGCGGCAACTCGCGGTCGAGGAGCGCCGCGACGTGCCCGGCGCGGGCGGCGGCCACGTCCAGGAAACGCTCCCATTCCGCCTCGTCCAGCTCCTGGAGCAGTACGTCACTGCGGTACGCCGACGCGTCCCGGTCGCGGACGACCGCGGTGATCCGGCCCGGCCGTACCGAGATCGCGCCGACCCGGCCCTCGCGCGCGACCCCGCGGCCCTTCTTGAGCTGGGTGCCGTCCAGCGCCGTGTCTTCCAGGGCCTTCAGCCATGCGCGTCCCCACCAGGAGGAGGCGAAGCCGCGTCCGCGCGCGGGCGGCAGGGCGGCGAAGGTGCGTTCCTGCGGCGGTGCCGCGCCGCTGTTCCGCCCGCCGTCGGCGGACGCCCGCACGGCGGCGCCGGGTCCGCCCGCGTCGTCGCCCCGGCCGTACACCGCGTCGACGTCCCCGTCCTGCCCGTGCGCGTCCTGTCCGTGCCCGTTCTGTTCGTACCCGTCCTGTCCGTGTGCGGCGCCGCCGGGCCCCTCCTCCCTGTGGTATCCGTCGTATACGCCGCGTCCGTCGTACCCGTGATTCATCGGGCGCCCCCTCGCAGTTCCACCAGTTCGGCCAGTTCCACGTCCGTCAATCCGGTCAGTGCCGCCTCGCCGGAGCCGAGCACCGCGTCGGCCAGCTCCTGCTTCCTGGCCAGCATGTCGGCGATCCGGTCCTCGACGGTGCCCTCGGTGATCAGTCGATGCACCTGCACCGGCTGGGTCTGGCCGATCCGGTACGCGCGGTCGGTGGCCTGCGCCTCCACTGCCGGGTTCCACCATCGGTCGAAGTGCACGACATGCCCGGCGCGGGTGAGGTTGAGCCCGGTGCCGGCCGCCTTCAGCGACAGCAGGAAGACCGGGGACTCGCCGGCCTGGAACCGCCGTACCATCGCCTCCCGTTCCGTGACCGGTGTGCCGCCGTGCAGGAACTGCGTGCGCACGCCCCGGGCCTCCAGGTGACGTTCGAGCAGCCGGGCCATTCCCACGTACTGCGTGAACACGAGCACGCTTCCGCCCTCCGCCAGGATCGTGTCGAGCAACTCGTCCAGCAGCTCCACCTTCCCCGAGCGGCCCTCGATCCGCGGCGCGCTCTCCTTGAGGTACTGCGCCGGGTGGTTGCAGATCTGCTTCAGCGCCGTCAGCAGCTTCACCACGAGCCCCCGCCGCGCGAAGCCGTCGGTACCCGACATCGCGGCCAGAGTCTCCCGCACCACCGCTTCGTAGAGTCCGGCCTGCTCCGCGGTGAGCGACACCGTCCGGTCCGTCTCGGTCTTCGGCGGCAGTTCCGGGACGATACCCGGATCCGATTTGCGCCGCCGCAACAGGAACGGCCGCACGAGTGCGGCGAGCCGTTCGGCAGCCGCCGGATCACCGCCCTCCGCGGTCCGCGCGTAGCGTGTGCGGAAGGTGCCGAGGCGGCCCAGCAGACCGGGAGTGGTCCAGTCGAGGATCGCCCACAGCTCGGACAGGTTGTTCTCCACCGGCGTTCCCGTGAGCGCGACCCGCGCCCGCGCGCCGATCGTCCGCAGCCGTCCGGCGGTCGCCGAATAGGGGTTCTTGACGTGCTGTGCCTCGTCGGCGACCACCAGACCCCACTCGATCTCGGCGAGCCTCGTCGCGTCGAGCCGCATCGTGCCGTAAGTGGTGAGGACGAACTCACCCGCCGCCAGTTCCGTGAGGCTGCGCGATCCGCCGTGGAAACGGCGGACCGGCGTGCCCGGCGCGAACCTCTCGATCTCCCGTTGCCAGTTCCCCATGAGCGAGGTCGGGCACACCACGAGGGTCGGCCCGGTGGCCGGATCGGCGGCGATCCGGTGCAGGTGCAGAGCGATCAGAGTGATGGTCTTGCCGAGGCCCATGTCGTCCGCGAGGCAGCCGCCGAGGCCGAGCGAGGTCATGGTGTGCAGCCAGTTCAGGCCACGCAGCTGGTAGTCGCGCAACACCGCGTCGAGCGCGGCGGGCTGACCGATCGTCCGCGATTCGCCATGTGCCGCGTCGGACTCCGGATCCGCCAGCCTGCGGCGCAGCTGTTCCAGTCGGCCGGTGGCCCGCACGGCGATTCGGTGGCCGTCGACCTCGGCGGAACCGGTCAGTACCGCGCCCAGCGCGTCGATCGGTGCGACCTTGCGGTCCCGGGTCTCCCGGGCGCGTCGCGCCTCCTCGGGATCGATCAGCACCCACTGGTCGCGCAGTCGCACCACCGGCCTGTTGGCCTCCGCGAGCCGGTCCAGTTCGGCGCGGCTGAGCTTCTGGTCGCCCAGCGCGAACCACCAGTCGAACGACAGCAGCGCGTCGGCCGACAGGAACGACGGCATCTCCGCAACGGCACGGGACGGCTCCCCGGGCTCCCGGTCCGCAACGTCGTCGGGCGGGCCGATCACCGCGCGCGCGGTGAGCGTGCGGGCCAGTTGGCGCGGCCAGTGCACCTGGACCCCGGCCGCGGCGAGAGCCCGTCCGGCGGGACCGAGGAGTTCCGTGAGCTCCTCGTCGGCCGGTTCGACGAAGTCGGGCACGGAGGCCGAGAGCAACGGTGTCAGCGCCGGCCAGGCCCGGGCGGCCCGACGCAGTGCCAGCAGCGCGTCCATGCGGGCGCGCGGGCCGAACGCCGCAGCGGGCCCCGCCCCTCTCCAGAGGTCGGCGGCATCGGCGACCAGCGCCGGATCGTCGGCACCGTGGACCTGGAGGACGGCCCGGAAGGACGGTCCGTCGCCAGCCCCGGCGGGAGGCCCGTCGTCCGCTTCCGCGTCCGTGAGACCCGACACCTCCACCCGCAGCGAGAGGCGGACGCCCGCATCGTGTCCGGCCGCGACAGTCGCGGCCCAGGCGCGCCGGCCCGGCAGACGCAGCGCCTCGTCGACGGCGAACGCGGGGCTTGTCGTGGCGAGGGCCGCGGCCGGCGTGCGCGGCAGGCCGTCGGCCACCGCGTCGAGGAACGCGCGCAGCAGCCGCTCGGGTTCGGGCAGCAGCACCGGGTGCGCGGACGCGTCGAGCGGAACGGCGTGGGCGAGCGGCGGCATCGAGGCGGCGAGCGTACGGATGCGCTCGTGGTCGTCCGCGGTCAGCGGACCGGCCCGCCAGGCGTCGTGGTCGGTGGGGGTGAGCCCGGGCAACAGCAGGCCGCGGGCGACGAGTTGCAACGCGAGAAGCGCGGCGGCGCCCCAGAACGCGGCGGCGTCGGAGGCATGGGGCGCGATTCGGGCGCGTGTCAGCACGGGCAGCGCGTCCCGGACGGGGAGCGTCAGCGCGGGTACGAGATACACCTGCGCGTCGGCCCCGACGACTGCCAGCTCCTCGGCGGAACCCGGCCCGTCGGGCGGAGCGCTGCCGTCCGGATGCCAGAAGGCGATGCGACCGGAACGGAAGGGGTCCCCGGGCAGGAAGACCACGGAACAGCCGGAGAGCGCGGAGACCTCGGGAAGCGTTGCGGCAGGGGACCTGTGCACAGCGATGGCCGAATTCCTCAAATTTGACTAGCGAGTTCTGGGAGGCCGAGGGTACTCCGCTCTCCCCTGGATCACGCCGGATGTCGCTGTGATCCGCCTCACTCTCGGGAGGTGTGGTGGTCCGGCTCCCGACGATGCGGCGCTCTGCTCGCCACGCCCGCCGAGCCGCCGCACGACGTCCCCGGTGCAGCCGGCCCCCTCGGCGGGAGGGGGGCTGGCCCCACCTGACCCGGGGTGGTGGCGCCATGGTCGCCACGGCTCCGGCAACCGTACGTTTCGACAGGTCAACGCAGCCCTCCAGAGACGGAGACCCCATGTCCCAGGCCATGCCCACCGTTGCGGAAGGTGCCCGGGACGGTACGGGAGACGTCACTGACGCGGCAGGAGGGCACAAAGCCGCCCAGAGTCGTGGAGCCGTCCCGAGTCAGGAGACCGCCGCGAGCCGGGAGGCCGCGCCGAGTCGTGGCGCCGCCCCGGGCCGGGGGAGCGACTTCGCGCCGCTGCTCCAAGCGGTCAAGGGGCAAGGGCTTCTGGAACACCGCACCGGCTGGTACGCGCTCGGCATCGCCGCCAATCTGCTCGCCCTGAGTGCCGTGGTCACCGGCATGTTCCTCGTCGGTGACAGTTGGTGGACCCTGCTTCTCGCGCTGCCGCTGGCACTCTTCTGGTCGCGTACCGCGTTCATCGGGCACGACGCCGGACATGCCCAGATATCCGCCCGCCGCCGGACGAGCCGGGCCGTCGGTCTCGTGCACGGCAACCTGCTGCTGGGCATGAACGAGGCGTGGTGGAACGACAAGCACGTGCGTCACCACGCCCATCCCAACCACATCGACAAGGACCCGGACGTCGCCGTCGGAGCCCTGGTCTGGACCCGGAAACAGGCGGCCCTGCGCGAAGGCTTCGCCCGTCGGCTCACCCGTCACCAGGCCCGGCTGTTCTTCCCCATGCTGCTCCTCGAAGGCATCGCCCTCAAGATCGCCGGATTCCAGTACCTGAGCCGTCAGCCCGCCAGGGAGCGCGCCCTCTCGGCCCTGCTCCTGGTCGCCCATCTCGGTCTCTACGCGGCACTGTTGCTCACGGTCATGTCACCCGGGAAGGCCGCCGCCTTCGCTCTGCTGCACCACGCCCTCTTCGGGCTCCACCTGGGCATGGCGTTCGCGCCCAACCACAAGGGCATGGAGATGCCCGACCCCGACGGTGACCGCTGGGGACACCTCCAGCGCCAGGTCCTCACGTCGCGCAACGTGCGCGGCGGCGCCCTCACCGACTGGTTCCTCGGCGGGCTCAACTACCAGATCGAGCACCACCTCTTCCCGAGCATGCCCCGCCCGCATCTGCGGCTGGCGCAGCCGTTGGTGCGCGCCCACTGCGAGGCGCTCGGCATGCCGTACACGGAGACCGGGCTCGTCGAGTCGTACCGCCAGGCGCTCCGGCACATGCACGAGGTCGGCGAGCCGCTGAGGTGACTCTCGGGCAGGCTGGAACCGACGGAACTCCGCGGGTGTTCTCACAGCGGGAGCGGCTGCGGTCGCGAAGGAGGCGTGGTCCGCCGGCCCGTTCAGGTGTCCGCGACCTCGCAGGCACCGGTGACCGGGACGTCGTCCTGTGGAGCGCAGGTCAGGCCGGCCGTACCGCGATCGCGTCCAGCGCCTCCAGCAGGCCCGGCAGTTGCGTGCCCCACGATCTTCCGCCCCCATGCGCCGCTGGGCCGATACAGCGCGTCCTCCTCGACGACCGCATCGCCCGTCCGACATAGAGTGGGACTTCCGACCGAGGCAATGGGGGGCAGAGCGGTGCAGCGCTACGACCGTCTGAAGGAGATTCAGCGTCTCGATCCGGAACGGGACTTCCTGCGGATCTATCGCATCACGGCGACCTGCGAGTTTCCGTGGGACATCGCCCGCGCACTCGAACTGGCCCTGTACCGCACCTATGCCGTACCCAGCATCGGCCGGCTTCTCGCCGAGACCGCCGAACTGACCGAGCGGTCGCAGAAACGCTACGACGACACCGCACTTCTCCTCGACACGGTCGTGGAGCACGGTTTCACCAGCGCAGAGGGACGGACGGCCATCCGCCGGATCAATCAGATGCACCGCAGTTACGACATCAGCAACGACGACATGCGCTACGTGTTGTGCACCTTCGTCGTCACGCCGAAGCGGTGGCTCGACGACTTCGGCTGGCGCCGGCTGTCCTCGCACGAACTACGGGCGTGCGCCGTCTACTACCGCACCCTCGGCGCCCACATGGGCATCAAGGACCTGCCGGAGACGTACGAGGACTTCGAGCGCACACTGGACGACTACGAGGCCGAGCACTTCGGCTGGGACGAGGGCGGACGCCGTGTCTCCGACGCCACACTGGGCCTGATGGGTTCCTGGTACCCGCGCCCCCTCGCGCCGGTGCTGCGGAAGGCTGCCCTCGCGCTCCTCGACGACTCGCTGCTCCAAGCCTTCAGGTACGAACGCCCGGGGCCGGTGGCGCGTGGCCTCACCCACGGCGCCCTGCGTCTGCGGGCGCGAGCCGTCCGACTGCTGCCGCCGCGCACCAGCCCGCACTACGCCCGACAGAACCCCGAGATCAAGGGATACCCGAACGGTTACGAGGTCTCCCGGCTCGGTACGTTCCCCACGCCGGGTGTTCGCGGCTGTCCGGTTCCGCACGGTCGGCGCGCCCACGTGCCGGGACAGGAGTGAACCGAAGACGATGACGGGCGCCCGTCGGCGGCGCGCGTTCCCCCGATCGTCGGCTGTCGCCCGGCGCGCTGCGGAGCGTTCGCGAGGCCCGAGCATCAGGGCTTGCGCACGGCACGCGCGAGGAATCGGTCGTAGGCGTCGGCGTAGGCGTCGAGACACCAGCCGTAACGCGCCAGCAACGGACGGAGCTTGGCCTCGCCCGCACGTCGTCGTCCGTGAGCGGGCGCCCGTGACGGGCTGCCAGGGCGGCGCGACGGATCCCGGCCCAGCACCGTGCCGTCCGGCCCCACGGCAGACCGCAGAGCGGGCAGCGCCCGCCTCGTACCGCAGCCCGCGCTCTCTCGCGCGGCGTTGCGGCCACGTCACGGGCCGGGAACCGTGGGTCCGGACGGCCGGGCGCCTGTCCCGGCGGCGGCGGACGTCGGGAGAACGCCGTGCACCCCCCGACGGCCGACCGGGGCGGGCGGCCTCGACCGCTGCGTGGCGGTGCGCAGCGCACTTCACCGCTGCACCTCGGCCGGTGTTTGCGCTCGGCGTTCCCGGGCTGGCGGGTTGAACACGGCGGCGAGGATACGGCGGATCTCCGGTCCGGTCCGCGCCAGGATTGCAACTACCCGCACTGCGATTCCCGGCGGGGTGGCCCGCCCGAGTGCGCCCCGTTGCCGGCAGCAATTCCAGACCTCAGCGCGGGTCCTTGCGCATGCACCATGTGTGGGGGCCGCCGTCGGGGAGGGTGACAGCGGCCGTGACCCGGAAGCCGAGCCGCTCGTAGAACCGCACGTTCCTCTCACTGGAGGTCTCCAGGCACGCCGGATACCCGGCGTGCCCTGCCTCCTCGATACCGGGAACCAGCACCTCGCTGCCAAGGCCCTTCCCCTGCGCTTCGGGAGAGACGGCCACCGTGTTGAGGAACCACGCCGGCTCCTGCGGCCGGTATGGAGCAACAGCCTGCTCTGCGGATTCGTAGGCGGCCTGCCGGTCGCCGGTCAGCTCGCCGAGCACCGGGCCGACCTCGGCGAAAGCGGGCGAGGGATCCTCGTCGGGAGTGGCCCACACGGCGACAGCGCGTCCTTCGTCGGCGACCCATACGCGGCCACACCCTGCCGCAAGGTCGCGAAGTCGTACTGGAGTACCAGGCCACCCTGCCCCGAATTCACAAGTGCGCAATGGTGCAGCGGTTGCAGCGCATTCACCGCCTCGACCGTCTGTCCGTCGGAAAATCCGCGCGGTGTACTGGTTGTCGTCTTCAACGACAGGCGTAACCCGTTGTGTTCGTTCTGGCTGCTGCCTGCCCCGGACCCCGGTGCAGGACGGGCTGATGGCGATGGCCACCGTCGCACCCGCCCTGGCTGGCCCGAGCGACCCGCCGCCTCCCGATCCCACTCGACCCCAGAACAAAGGACACCGAACATGGACCAGGCATCAAAGTCGCCGGCCGACCCGCTTCTGCTCGCCGGCACCTGGCAACTGCTGTCTTTGACCGGCACGGAGAAGGGCGAGATCACCCACCCGCTCGGTGAGGACGCCCGCGGCCAGATCATGTACACCACGGATGGCTGCATGTCCGCCCAGCTCGGCGGCTCGGGCGGATATGTCGGCTATGCCGGACGGTACGAGTTCCACAACGACGTGGTCGTCCACCACACGATCGTCGGCAGCACCCCGCAGTGGGAGAACACCGCCTTCTCCCGCACCGTGGAGTTTCGAGACGGCCTGCTGGTCCTGCGCGCCGAACCAGCAAACGGCCTCCCCGCCGTGACGGTCGTATGGAAGCGGTCGGGCCACTGATGGACGACTTCCCGCACATGCACGACGAAGCAGTGGTCTACCTCGCCGCCGGGCAGCGAACTTGACCCCACCGGAGCCCTGGCCGGCCTCCACGAAGGCACGAACACCGCCCTTCCAGCCGGATCATGGGGCACGGCGAGCGAGGTCCTCGCAGAGGTCACGCAGGCCATGGCCTGCCACGGCTACCCGGCACACGATGCCCTTCATGACGTGCTGCTGGGCCGCAAGCCGGCCGACACGGCACCGCACGGGACGAGCATGCCGGCGCAGTTCGCCGCGTCAGTGGCGCTGTCCCGGATCCTCGCCCAGGCGGGCACCGTGCCGTCACTGATCTTGTTCTCGCTTGCGTGAACACCCCCCGCCCCCAAGCGTTCCACGATCAACACAAGCCCAGACCACCGATCACGCCGAATGAGACGACGTCTTAACCAGAGGAGAGTGACAGTGAGCAGCCAGTTCGATCAACTCGCCCCGCTGTACGAGGAGTTCTCCCAGGCACCCTTTCGCCGGTATCTCGAGATCCCTTCCGTGCTGCAAGCCGTCGGTGCACTCAAGGGCCTGCGCGTCCTGGACCTCGGGTGCGGCAGCGGGATCTACAGCCGGCTACTCGCGGAGCAGGGCGCCGACGCGGTGGTCGGGATGGACGAGGCGGACGGCATGGTCGCCCACGCCCGACGGGCCGAGGAGCGGGAGCCCAAGGGAATCACCTACGTGGCCGGTGCCCTGCCGGAGGCCATGGTGACCTCGTTCGACATCGTCCTCGGCGTGTATGTGCTGCCCTACGCCACCACGTACAAGGAATTGACGGCGATGTGCCGCACCGCGGCGCGGGCACTGCGGCCCGGGGGCCGGTTCGTGACGCTGCCGGTGAACCCTGCCTTTCACCCAGACCCGGACTACTACGCCTCCTATGGTTTCCGCATGTACGACCACGGCTCCAGGGGCGATGGCGCGCCGTTGGGACTCGATCTGCGTTTCGGCCAGCACGACGAGCACGTCGTGGCGCGGCTGTGGAGCACGGCCGCGCTGTGCCGGGCACTGACCGGGTGCGGGTTCGGCGCCCCCGCCCAGCGCTCCCACCTGGTGACCGATGACGCCCCGGTGGGCTTCGGCGCGGACTATCTACGGGTGCCGCACGCGCTGATCCTCGACGCAGTCAAGGGAGAGGAACTGTGATGGCCCCGTCGCGGCCCGCGGCCGACCGGACGCAGCGGCTGGTCACGCGCAGCAACCTCCTGATCGAGCAGGCCCGTTTCATGACCCTGGCCACGGTGGGCCCGGACGGGGCGTGGGCGTCGACGGTGAACTTCGTGCCCCTGCGCGGTCCGCTGCGCCTGCTGTGGTACTCCCTGCGGGCCGCGCGGCACTCGGTCAACATCGAGGCCGACGGGCGGCTGTCCGCGTCATTGTTCATGACCGGCATCGACAACGAACTTGGCCTGGACGGAGCCCAGTTCACCGGAACGGCGCGGGCGGTCGGCTCCGATGAACTCACCGCCTTGAGCCAGTGGTACTACGAGCGGAACTTCGCCGACCCGCAGGTGCGCGAGCAATGGCGTCTGGACAGGGCGGAGTACGAGGGCCATGGGCCTCGACGGTTCTACGTCGTCGATGTCGACGCATGGTGGCTGTTCGACCTCGAAGGCTGGCTGGAGGACAAGAACGACCGGCGGATCGCCGTGCCCCTGGACCGACTCCACGCCCCCCTCCCCGGCGAGGCTTCCGCCGAGGATGTGGATCGGCTGTGAAGGCGCTGATCAAGACCACGGCGGCCGCCGGTCTGAGCTATGTGGACGTACCGGAGCCGGCGATGGGCCGTGAGGACGTCCGCATCCGGGTCCTGCGCACGGGGATCTGCGGCACCGATGTGCACATTCACCGCTGGGACGGCTGGGCGCAGCGCACCCTGACCCTGCCGCGCGTGGTCGGGCACGAGTTCGTCGGGGAGATCGTGGAGGTGGGGGCGGGCGTCGGCGCGCTGCGGCCGGGGCAGCTCGTCGGGGCCGAGGCCCACCTGACCTGTGAACGCTGCGCCCACTGCCGGGCCGGGGCGAGGCATCTGTGCACTGGGACGCAGGGGCTCGGTGTTCAACGCGACGGTGTGTTCGCCGAGTTCATTACGCTGCCGGCCCGGAGCATCTGGGTCCACGCCCCCGGCACCTCCCTGGACGTGGCCGCGATCTTCGATCCGTTCGGCAACGCGGTGCACGCCGCGGACACCTTCGACCTGGACGGCCGCACCGTTCTGATCACCGGCGCCGGGCCGATCGGCGCGCTGACCGCCGCGGTGGCCGTCCACCGTGGTGCCCGGCTGGTGGCGGTCACCGACGTCAACCCTTTCCGGCTGAAGCTGGCCCAGACACTCGGCGCCCATCACGCCGTCGAGGCCGCCCCCGGAGCTCTCTCCCGCCTGCTCGCCGACCTCGGCACGGACACCGGCTTCGATGTCGCCTTCGAGATGTCCGGACACCCCCAAGCCTTGCACGAAACCCTGTCCTACGTGGACCGGGGCGGCCATGTCGGACTGCTGGGCCTGCCGCCGGAACCGGTCCCGGTCGACTGGGCCGATCTCTCCCTGCGCATGATCAACCTCCACGGCATCAGCGGACGGAGGGTTTTCGACACCTGGCACAGCATGCGCGACCTCCTGCGAGACGGGCTCGACCCCCAGCCCGTGATCACACACCGCTTCCCGGCCGACGAGCACGACGACGCATTCGCCGCTGCCGCCGACGGCAGCGCCGGCAAGGTCGTACTCACCTGGTCCGAGCCGACAGGAGCCACAGCATGACCCGCACCCCGACCGACCGCCTCACCGTCACGGCCCACACCTCGATCGACGACTGCGGCGCGGAATGGGACACCCTCATGAACGCCGCCGACGCACCCGTCTTCTACCGGCGCCCCTTCCTGCGCGCATTCGAACAACACCCCCTGCACCCGGTGCAACAGACCGCCTACCTGCTGGTGCGGGACCACGCCGGACTGGCGGTCGCAGGACTCCCCGCCTATCTGCAACAACGTGTCGACCCCATGAGCGTCCTCGCCGACCACCTGCCGCAGACCGTCGACATGCCAGTCGTCTTCAGCCACGTCTGGCACTGCTTCGACACCGTTCTGCCCCTCCACCCCCTGGCCGACGACACCGCCGCCCACACGCTCCTGAGCGCCCTGCGCCGACAAGCCACCGCCTGGGACGCGGCCCTGATCGGTCTGGCCAACATCGACGCCGCCCACCCGCACACGAAGATCCTGGCCCAAGCGGGCCTGCACCCCATCGAGATCGACACCGGCTGGGGCCTCGACCTGCGAGCAATACCCGACTTCGACACCTACCTCAACGGCCTCGGCAAGGCCCCCCGCCGCAACATGCGCCACGACCTGCGCAACGCGCAGGACGCAGGACTGACCACCTCGTTCCACCCGCCCCACGAAGCCGACCTGGACGGCTTCGTCCGCCTCGCCCGCGCCACCGCCGCCAAGCACCACAACTCCGACTACTACCGGCCCGGCCTCTTCCAGGACTTCGTCCGCGCGCTCGGCAACGACGTACGCGTCCTCGAACTGCGCATCGACGGCCACCTGGTGGGCTCCGCGCTCGCCCTCGTCGACCCTGCCCGGCTGCACTTCTGGGCGTGCGGCATCGACTACGACGCATGCCCCGGATTCAGCCCCTTCTACATCGCCTTCGCCGAACTGCTACGCGAAGCCATGGCCAACCGCCGCCCCTGGTTCGAAGGCGGCCGGCGCAATCCCGTCTTCAAACGCCGCTACGGCCTGACCCCCCGCACCCTCACCGCCTGGACCACACCGATCTAAACCTCGCGCTTTCGTGAGCCTGATCGTCCATGGCGGCTGGTCCTCAGATTCAACCGGTCAGAGCAACAGCGCTGGTTGACGCCGCCGCCGCGGATGTCTATGAGCGGGTGTACGACGCGCCACGGCCCGAGCTGTTCTTCGAGTCCGTCGCATGGCGGGTAGTTGGCGACGAGCGGCACGGTTGCGGTGCGGGCCGACTCCACGATCGACGTGCCCGAGCCTGAGCTGGCCCTGGTGCTCAACACGCACGGCAAGATCGTCGGGTACACGATCTGCGACGACATGAGCTCACGCACCATCGAGGGCGAGAACCCGCTGTACCCTCCCCAGGCCGAGATCTATCTCGGTGGCTGCGCGGTCGGCCCGGCCATCCGCCCGGTGTGGGAGGTCGCCGACCCCTACGCGCTGCCGATCCGCATGACGATCCGTCGCGGCGGCGCAGTCACCTGGTCCGGTGAGACCGACACCGGGCATCTGGACCGGCGGCTTGACGACCTGGCCGGATACCTGTTCGCCGCCGACGTCTTCCCGGACGGCGCCGTGCTGGCGACCGGCACCTGCCTGGTGCCGGACCTTCCCGGGATGGGCCAGTTCTGCACCACACCGCGACTCGCCTTCGTACCGGCCGGCGAGCACGGGACGGCGCTGCAGAGGCGCTCGCCGCACGCGGTGCCGACGCGCCCGCCGGCACGCTGCTCACCGGGAACATCCTGGCGGCATACGCCGAAGGCGTGCGGGAGCTCGCCGCCCAGCCGGGTGTCCAGGTACTGGCCGGAGCCGAGGAGCCGCGCGACCTCGACGGCAGGGCGGCGCCCACCGTGCTGAGGGTGCCTGGCGCGATGTTCAGCGAGGCGCTGACCGAGGAATGCTTCGGCCCGGTGACCGTGCTGGTGGAGTACACCACGGAGGAGGAACTCCTCGCCCTGCTCGGCCGCCTCACCGCGACGCTGCAGATGGGAAAGGGGGAGGAGGATCTCCCGCGTCGTGTGATCGACGTCGTCACCCGGAGCACCGGGCGGGTGGTGTGCGACAGTTATCCGACCGGGGTCGCGGTGAGCTGGGCGATGAACCGTTCCGGACCGTACCCGGCGGCCACCGACTCCGCGCACACCTCGGTCGGCGCCTCCGCCATCCAGCGATTCCTACGCCCGATCGCCTACCAGGACACCCCGCAACGGGTGCTCACGCCCGAGCTGCGCGACGACAATTCGCTCGGTGTTCCCCGCCGCGTGGACGGAGTCCTCGCTGTGAAGGGGACGGACACCGCCGATCACGGCACGGAATTCGGCCCCGATGGGTTCTGGCAGGCGTGATCCGCACAGCAGGCACGGACACCCCGGCGATCACTGATCGCGGAGAACTCCACGGCCGCTTCGTTCGTGCCTGTTCGTGTCTTCACGTCGACCTGCGGGCGAACTCGCCGCCGGGGCAGAGCTGAAGGTGGTCCAGGAAAATCTCGGCCATGTCTCCTGACTCTGTCGGGGATGCGGCGGTGGGCATTGGACTCGCGCTTGTAGGCAGCGAGGCGGGCGAGGTTCTCCGGCGAGCGCACCCACGTAGCTGGATCGGTCGTGCGGCCCTCCAGCAGTTCCGGCATCGCAGCCTGCTGGCCGGCGTGGACAGCGGCGGCCCGCTGCACCGGGGTGAGCGATGCGTCCGGGAAGCGTCTCTGCGATACGGGAGGCACGAAACCCAGCCGCCCTCCAGGACCCGGACGTCTCCGAGACCGCAGTGGAGCTGCGGGCCGAACCCGCAAGACGCCGGGCACGGTGTTCGGGACGTGAATGACCGGAATGCTGCGTGGTGCTGCGGATCCAGCCACAGAGACGCCCTGCAGGGCCGGGGCGCAGCTCGTCGCACGCGCGAGCCCGTGAACAGCAAAAACACAACCGGCGCGCCATGAGAAGCAGAAGGTACGTGCGTCTAGCTCGCGTGTTCCCAGGAGAGTTGACACAGGCCCAGGTCTGCCAGCCCATCACCAGACCATATGCTACGACGCCTCCCTCTCACCCGATCTGCAGCACTCCAGCTCACTCACACACCCGCCAGCGTTGGCCGTCTGCGAGGGTGAGGCCGATCCGGCCTGCCTCACGTGGCATGTCGTCAGACGGGGCGACGCGCCCGGACGGAGATCATGACCAGACTGATGTCCATGAAGGCCGGATCGTTGAAGGAGTCGATGCCCGCCTGCCACTCTTCCCGCGAGAGGAGTCCTGCGGATATCAGAGGAGCGCGCATCTGGTTGATCATAAACGTCCAGTGGCGGTCACCCGCGCCCCCCTGCCCGCACTGCATTATCCGGGCGGAGACGGACAGGTCGGCCAGGCCGTTCCGCAGGGCCAGACCAGGCAGGGACCTCGACCACCGCAAGTCCGCGCCGTGCCTTCCCCAGAGAGTCCTGACGGCTCGGGTCATTTTGCTGAACTCCGGGTAGGGGGATTCGCGATCATCGATGATCACGGGTTCCTCGGTCACGAGCCATCCACCAGGAGCGAGCCACTGAGCGGCGCGCCGATAGATCTCCTCGCGCTGGGGGAGGTGAACGAGCAGCGCACGTGTGTGGATCAGGTCGAAGGACTGTGGAGCGAAGTCGCACTCGAAGACGTCCCGCTCACTGATCGTGAGGTTGCGGAAGGCCCCCTGGTCGAGGAAGCGGGTGTCCAGGTCGACGGCGGTGGTGCGCCCCTCAGGGCACATCCCGGCGAGCCAGTACGCGATCGATCCGGCGCCTGCCCCCAGCTCCAGACAGTGCCAGTTCGGCTGCACCGTGCAGTCGGAGAGCAGGCCAATGGTCTCGGGATCCAGCGCGTCCTCCAGGCGGCGAAGCCTTTCGAGTTCGCTGTGCACCTGATGACCGATCGAACTCTCGTTGTACCCGTACGCGGAGTTTTGCAGCTGGTTGCTGGTCATCGTTAAGTGCTCCTTGCATGTCGCGGCAGTCGGGTATGGCAATGCAGAAGTCATCTGATTTGGTGAGCCCGCGGTAGCAGATGAGGGTGCAGGCGATGCTGATGAAGGTGAGAAGTGCTCGGCCCTGCGTCAGCTCCTGAGCGCGGAGAAGACGAGAGCCGGCAAGCGCCTTGCCTGCGGTGCGGCGACGAAGTGGGTGAGTCGTTCAAGAGTCGCGCGCCCGGTGCGACTCGTGGCGAAGTACGGCGGGCGAGGTGAGAGCGACGGAGAACCGGCGAAGAGGCCACGTGGGGCCGGTGCGAAGGGTGCGCGGAGCACGGTCTTCTCAATCTCTCCCAGCATGAAGGCGTTGTGCACGAATCCGGTGCCGCTGCCGACTGCCTGTCGGGTGTGGCCGGGGTAGGCGCCCCAGGGGGTGTAACCGAGTAGGAACCCCACCCCTGGCCAGCAGTTGATGCCCAGGGTCCCGTAGCGCAGCGCGGCGACGGCGTCCCGGACGGCGGGGTATGCCGCCTTTTGCGTCCGTGGGTGGACGAGGACTGTGGCGCCCAGCGTCCCGGGCAGAGCATCGTTGGCGAAGTCGATCGCGCGGCGGAGGAACTCGCGCGGACTGTCGCCAGGAAGCTCGACCACCCCCAGGGCGCCGGCGAATATCTCGGCCGTGATGAGCGGATCGTTGGGGTCGTGCAGTTCCGGTACCAGGACGAGGCCTGTGGTACCGAGGATCTCGGCCTCCGGGTGGCGGGCCAGGACTTCTGCCAGCCGGTTCTCGGTGCCGGGGTAGTAGCCGGCGCGCGTGGGAAGCGCACGTGCGAGAAGGCGGATCTCGTCCAGCAGCCGCTGGGATCCGGTCCAGCCGGACGGCACGATGAGAACCTGACTGGCGACGCAGTTGTGGCCCGAGTTGTTCATCTTGCTGGTGACGATGTGCTCGGCCTGGAAACGGAAGTCTGCGTCACTCCAGTCTCCGGGTACGACGATGACGGGGCTGACTCCGCCCAGTTCGCTGGTGAAAGGCTTGATGACCAAGGGAGTGTCTTTGCGGCGCCGCTGCTCGGCCAAGCCGTCGGTGCCCCACACAATGGCGTCGTGAGTGCGGTCGCTTCCTGTCACGTGAATGGAGTCCACACCCGGATGTGTGGTGAGGTACGCGCCCTCCGCCTCGCCTCCGTCGACGAACCGCAGCCAGTCGCGCTCGACGAACTCGCTGAAGATCTGCTCGAGGTGGGGCCGAAGGTAGGCGTTGACCGGGTGTGTCTTCGCCACGGCGACCTGACCATCGGTGTAAAGCTTGTGGAGAACGTCGAGCGCGGTGACGGAGGCGACGTTGCCGCCTCCGAGTACCAATGCGACGCCAGGCGGGCTCGCACCGCCACGGTATTCCTTTGCCGCGCCAGCCCGAACACTCTCGGGCGTGGCGCCCTCCTGCATCTGCACCTCGGCACGATGCCCGTTGAGCAAAATTCGGTCCCACCCCGTGGCGGGGAAGACGTCGACCGCGATGCGTCCGTCACGGATGCGCACCGCGTGGGACTCCACCGGGTCTCTTCCCTTTGCTATACGACGCAGCACCTCAAGGCGGGCATTGACGCCCTGGAGCAGGGCCCAAGGGCCGCCGGCCCAGTCCTCGGCCGCCCACGGGGAGTCCGGGGCGTAGCCCTTCGCGCGGGCTGCCACCGCGACCATGTCCGAGGCCACACTGAGAATCCTCGGTACGAGTCGTTCAAGCAGGGCGATGCGTTCCTCGAGCGGAGTGGCAGCCCATGAAGGGGCGTGTCGCCGCAGTGCGTCCACGGCCTCGTCCATGACTACCGCGCCCGGAAAAATCCTATTCACGACAGGCCGCCTCCCGAGCGCACACCTGTTTTCCCAAATACCCATTCTCGGCCGGAGTTCGCACGCGGAGCAGTATCATTTGCCCTCCTCGCACAACGTGTCCATGAATCTCTGAATCTCCCTACTCAATTCTTCCGGGCATTCGAGAGGAAGGAGATGGCCGGCGCGAGGGATCACGGCCAACCGAGCGGACGGGAGCTCTTCGGAGAGTAGCCTCATGTATGTACGCGAAGCTATTCTGTCACCTTCCCCTGCCGCTATCAGGACCGGAACCCTCCTCATGGCGGCGAGATTCGGCAGCGAGAACCTGGAGAGCAGTCCGAGCATGACGCTCAGCGTGTACGGCGGAGTGCTCGACAGCATGATCGAGAACTTGTGTCGAGCACCCCTGGAAGCTTCAGCCCCGTAGAGGGGCCACCGCCAAGTACTGATCACCCTTATTGCCTTCATCGCACCGCGTGCCATCCATCGGCCAAAATATCCGCAGCGCTCATTCCTCAGAGCGATGCTGGGCAGAGAAAGCAGAGCCCGTTCCAGGAGGCGTCCTGGATACCCGCTCACCGAGCAGCGGAGATCCAGGCAGGATGCACTGACCAGGACCACGCCGACGATCTCCGATTCCGAACCGAACAGCGTCGGTTCAAGAGCGGCAAGCCTGAGGATGGCGGCACCTCCGGCCGAGTGTCCGACGAGAACGACAGGACCCGGCACGGGGGAACTCCGGACGATGGCACCGAGATCTCCCGCGAGCCGATCGAGTGTGAGCTCCTCGTTTCCCAACGGGGTTGTCCCGTGTCCACGTTGGTCATAGGCGTATGACTCGTACCGGGCAAGGAGACTGCGGACTTCACCCCAGTATGTCCCGTCAGCACCCAGTCCATGAACGAAAAGCAGGGAAGGTTTCGGAGTCATGAGCCGCACTCGCTTCCTGACCCGGAATTGTCGGATTCGCCGTATTGCCGGACGTCGAAGTGTGAAAGCTGAATCCGTGACAGCATTTTATGGTGCGCTCTCACCGTCCAGGGCCAGACCATCAGCCCCCCCTGGGAATCGTGGTACCAGGATGTACACCCGGACGAGAAGGCCGTACCCGGCATGCCACTCCGCAGAAGTTTGTTGAATTTATCCGAGGCTTCCTCAGTGGGGGACATCTCCGCAACGGCACCGGATTTGAAGAGTTCAATCCAGCGAAGGACGTAATCTGACTGCGTCTCGGCGATGCGCATGACCGACTCGCTTGAGAACGGACTGTTCGGGCCGACGAGCATGAAGAAATTCGGGAAGCCCGGCAGTGCGACCGTCCGATAAGCCTTGGGGCCGTCGGACCAGAAATCTTCAAGCGTTCTTCCGGATTTTCCTGCGATTTTCATCGAACGCATGAAGGTATCTGCACGGAACCCTGTGGCGAAAACGATGACATCTGTTTCCCTTTCCACACCGTCACGGGTCAAGATCCCCCGTTCCGTGATTCTCTCGATCTCCTCACCGATTACTGTGACGTTGTCCTGCTGCACGACCCGGTAGAACCCGGAAGCCGCCACCAATCGCTTGCACATTGGGTTGTCCGGAGGTGTGAGAAGTCGCCGCAAGTCCTTGGAACGGACCTTTCTGAGAGACAGTCGGCAGACCCCCGCGATCAGTCTCCGCTGCCACCCTGCTCTGACCACTGCCGCACTTATCGTCCCCTGGAATACCACCCGCCAGAAGCGATCTGCGAGCCGGCTGAAGCCCGGCACCACGCGATGAAGTCTCTTCGTGATCGCGGAGTACCGTTGCGCGGGCTTCGGGAAGACCCACTGCGCGGTGCGCTGGAACAGATAGAGGTGCTCGGTCTCCGCGGCAAGTGCGCAGGTCATCTGCGTTCCTGTCGCCCCCGTGCCGATGATCGCGACGCGCTTCCCTCGTGTGTCCACGCCGCTTTCCCATTGAGCGGAGTGCATCATGACCCCCCGGTAGGCGCTCCTCCCCTGCAACTCGGGCAAGGCTGGCTGCACGAGCAGCCCTGTGGCACATATCAGGAAGTCCCAACGCGACTCCTCGCCCCGGGACGTCCCTACTCTCCATTCCCCTGCGGTAAACCGGGCCTCTACCACCTCTTCCCCCAGTCTCAGATGAGGGCTGATTCCGTACATTTCCACCACCCTATTGAGGTATGAGAGGATCTCACCTCCTCGGGCGAAATAGGAATCCCAGTCAGGGTTCGGCGCGAACGAGAAGGAGTAGATCCTGCTCGGGACGTCACATGAAACACCCGGATAGACATTTTCTCGCCACACTCCCCCCACGGACTTTCCTCTGTCGTAGACGACAAAGTCGTCGATTCCGGCCTGCTTGAGCTTGACCGCGAGGCAGATCCCGGAGACTCCGGCGCCGATGATCGCAATCCGGGCCTTTCGCCGGCCTCTCGTCACTTTCGCCCTCCATCGTCGCGCGCTGACGCCGTCAGTGATGTCGACAGCAGCTCCCGAGTCTGCTCCAGCACGGTTTGACGAGTCGCCTGGCGGATTCCGAACCACTGGGCGGCCTCACGAATATGGGGGTGCGGCTCGAACAGCAGCGACAATCCGGCGCGGTTCAGTACCTCGATGTCCGGCCAAGAGTTTCCCAGCGCGTACGCGACACTCCAGTCCACCGTCCTGGGCTGCACCGCCTCCTCCAGTACAGCCGCTTTTCCTCCCGGCAGCGCAGGAGCCAGTTCGATATGGCCGGTGTACTGGCCCTCGGTGCGGACGAGTCGAGTTCCGCTCCCGGCGTGGACGCCGAGGTCCCGGGCGGCCAGACGCACGATCTCGTCCGGACTCCCGGAGACGAGAAGCGTGCGATACCCGGCCAGATGGAGTGTGTCGATCAGTGGCTTCGTATGGGGGTAGATGGATACCTTCTCGTGCTGCCACACCTCCTCCGCCAGCTCCTGTATCGCCGACTCGGGCAGGCCGGCCAGCGTCTGAGCGTATTTTTCGTAGAGCGCGTACATGCTCGTGACGGAGTTCCGGGCATCCTGGTAAAGTCGGCCGAGGTCCTTCATCGCCACGGGATTTATGAGCTTCGTGGCACCTTGGGATCCGAGCATGGCCATCCCCAGCGCGGTGGGCGTGAGTGTGCCGTCCATATCAAGTAGCGCGATTTTCATCAGAGTTCCCGTCTCCCGGTGCGCTGGTCCCTCACCATCGAATAGTCACGCCTCGACTCACCGCTGAGCTGGGCGAGCCACCTCAGCTTTTCCGGCGCGAGCGTGTGGAAGGCCGCGACGTACGGCACGTAGGCGGGGACGTTCACCACAGGACGTGGTCGAACCAGGGACTTGGCGATACTCCGTGCGACCTGCTCCGGTGTCGCTGCCGGGAAGATGTCGCTGAGCCGCGACATTCTCCGGGAGGACACGTGGCGGAAAAAATTCGTACCAGCCACCGCGCCGGGGCGCACGAGCGTCACATCGACGGGGGTAGAGGCGAGTTCCAGGCGCAGTATCTGGCTGTACGCCTCCGCTGCTGCCTTGGCCGCGGCGTACGCTGCAGCGGGGCCGCGGACGTAGACGCTCCCTGCCAGCGATCCCATCGTGATGATCTGCCCGCCTCCGTCGGCAAGCATCAAGGGGACCACCGCGCGGGTCGCGTGCACCATAGCGTCAAAGCTGGTCCGCATGGTGCGTTCGATGTCGTCATCACTCATGTCGGCGTCGTCTACCCAGCGGCTGTACGCAGCATTGTTCACGAGTACGTCAACACGCCCATGGTGGCTGTGCGAGGCGGATATCCACGCCTCCAGGGCGTGCCGGTCGGTGACGTCCACCTGCTCGAAGCGGAAAGATCGGGACGATGCCATGGAGCGCGCCGCCTCGATGTCACTCCTCGATATGTCACAGACGTGGACCATCGCGCCATGCTCGGCTAGCAGGCGTGCCACGGCCCAACCGATGCCTTGGGCACCTCCGGTGACGAGGCAGGCCGCGCCGGTCAGGCGGTCACGCAGGGGCTTGTTCAGCCGGGATGTCATCTCCGCTCCTTCAGTCCGACCTTGGGACAGGCGGCCAGGTTCCGGGCAACCGCTGTCCTGCCTGCTGGTAGTTGTGGCTCGACCGGGTCATCGATCGCAGACGGGCCGGTACGGGGCGTCGGCTCCGCGAAGGGGTTGGACAGGTGCTTGACGATCTTTCTGACCTGGACGGCACTTGTCAAGTAAAATGAGATGTTTATCCGGCTAAGGGCGATTTGTCTTTAGTTGCGCTAGTTTGGTGGAGTCGTTGATCCGGACCTGGAGGGCCATCTCGGGTGGTTTCGGCCGTCGGGCACAGCGCTCCGAGTGGCGCTCGCAAGCCTCGGCGAGGGCGACGGCCCGCTGGTCCCTCACTTCGTGGGCGGTACCGAAGTGGGCCGAGGCGGGGGCGTGCAGGCCGATCCCGGAGTGCCGGTGCTCGTGGTTGTAGTAGCTGATGAACGCGTCCGTCCACTGCCTGGCGTGCGTCAGGGAGTCGAAGCGTTCGAGGTAGTCGGCGTCGCACGTCGTGGTGCAAAACCGCTTCTGCCGAACCGGTTGTCGTTACTCACTCCGGGGCGGGAACAGCTCCTGGTGACACCGGGGTCGGTCGGCAACTGGGAGACCTTCTTGCTGGCACGGAGGTGTCGGGGCCCGCGTGGACGGTGTTGGGCACGATGTGTTTGCGCTCGATGGTCTCGCGGATCAACTCCGCGGCCTATTCGGCGGTTTCGGTGCGTTCGACCGTGTGACCGACGATGCGGCGGCTGAAGATGTCGCTGATCACGTAAGGGCTGTCCCGTAATCCCTGGCGGGCGCACGACGACAGCTACGGCGCCTCGCCGCGTTGTCGGAACGCCCACATACGTCCAGTATGCGGGCGCCCCTCCGCCTTGCGATGCACCGCATCCGACGCCGCGCGCTGCTCCACCAGGGATTACGGGACAGCCCTTAGGCGTGGAACCAGACGCTCTTGGCCGGACCGGGCAGCCGGGTGATGTCCCAGGCGAACACCTGAGAGGACCCGTGCACGACCAGTTCGAGGATCGTTCTGGGCGGGTGGGTTAATAGTCGTTCCCCTGTGCCGGATTTGATCTGGATGTTCTCTATCCCGGCAAATGTCCTGTTGGTCCCGGCCCGGACCAGGAGCGTGGCCTGGTCCTGATGCGATATCAGGCAGGGCACCGGCCCCATGTCCCGTCGTCCGAGCAGGACCATGGTTTCCAGACCGACCCCGTACGGAACGGTCACGGCATCCACGGCGGAGCAGGTCGTGCTCAGCCGGCTGCCCGGATTGTGCGTCAGTTCGGCGGGGGCACGGTCCCTGGAGAGGAGCGTCGTGCCGACGAACAAGGGCCAACACGGAACCCGCTCGTATGCCTCGGCCACGGCCCCGTATCCGAAGCCACCGGAGGCCAGCTCGCAACCGTCTTCATGGCGCCCTCTTGCCGTCGCCGCCACATCAACCTCCCAGGGTGAGCCCTGGGTGGCGCGGCCTATGCTGGCTACATCAGCGGCGACTGGGAAACAACCTTCCCTGTCATGTGGCGGTCTGCTGACCGCCACTGGAGGGATGAAATTCCTGGCAGCATGCAGGGAAGACCTCATGAGGAGGAGTGCTCCGCTGGTGAGTTGGCCCGCTGGCTCCCCGTCGACGTCCGGCCGCTGAAGGAACCGACCGAACGGGCAGTACATCAGCAGGACTGGCAGGAGTTGGCTCGCCGGAGGCCGTCCACATGAGCTTCGTCGGGCGCAGATGCACGACGTGTATTCAAGAGACGCGAGGTCACGTATGAGCGACAGCATCACAGACCGGTTCCACAGCGGGGTGCCCCACTCGGCCCGAGTCTGGAATTACTGGATCGGAGGTAAGGACAACTACCCGGTGGACCAGGAACTGGGAGACCAGGTGATCGCGAGCTACCCCCAGACGCGGGAGCTCGCCCTGGCCTCGCGCGCCTTCCAGGCGCGCGCAGTCCGATACCTGGCAGGCGCCGGAATCACCCAGTTCCTCGACATTGGGACAGGCCTCCCCGCGCAGAACAGCACACACGAGGTCGCGCAAACCGTTCAGCCACAGGCACGCATTACGTACGTCGACAACGACCCGTTGGTCCTGGCCCACGCCAGGGCGCTACTGACAAGCGCACCGGCCGGTATGACGGACTACGTCCACGCGGACATGCTGGACGTCGAGTACGTCCTCCGGGAAGCCGGCCGAACCCTGGACATGACCCAGCCCATCGCCGTCATGCTCTTGTCCACACTGGGACACGTCGAGCCCCAGACCGGCATCGACCTCACCCGCCAATACATGGCCGCCCTCCCGGCAGGCAGCTATCTCGTCCTCTGCGACACGATCTCCACCCCGCAGACGCTCGCAGCTCAGGAGGCCTACGCCGCAGGGGACACCCCGCCGTACCTGGTACGCCAGCCCGAGGAGATCCGCGCGAGCGCCAACGGCATGACGTTGGTCGAGCCCGGATTCGGGTCCATCTCGCTCTGGCGCCCGAACCCCGATGACCACATCAGCAAACCAGTCGACCAATGGGGATTCGTCGCCCGCAAGTAGGCGCAGCGGCGGCCCAGTGAACGAACAGACTGCGCGCCACACTGCATGCGGGAAGTGGCGACGTCGGACCCGCCTCTGACCTGCGAACACGGACTTGGTCAACTCCGGTGTCGCGCCCCACTGAGCGCAACTACTACGCGTTGTCCATGCAAGGCACTTTCCATCAGTGTGCGTGCGTACTCCGGAGTGCAAGGCCGATATTCGATACGCGCGCTTTGTGCGCCCAGGTCCCCGCCCGCCCCCCTTGGGCGGGGCACCTCCGCGCGCCGTTGCTCCACCAACTCACCCCGGCCCCATTCGGCCATGCCTGTCCTTATGCCGCTGAGTCAATCCGTCCGGATACGGACGACGGTGACCGAGCGCCTTGCTCTTCGACATCTCCGCCCCCGTGACCTCCCACACTCCGATCCCTCACCTGGCCTGTTCGACCTGCTGTGCACTATCCCGCAGAACGACTCGGCCACGTACACCCGTGCACAGCTGACGGCCCGCGCCACCCGAGCCCGCATGCCCCCATCCGCCGGCCCGGCATGGCCGGCCGCGCCCGCCGCACACCGTTCGGCCAGGCCCAGGCTGGCCGGGCGTCACCAGGTGGTCAGGTCGACCACGCCGACGCAGTGCGGGTCGGTCTCGTCGACCGTCCAGCGTTCCTCCTCGCACAAGAGCGCCGGGAGAGCGGCGAGCAGAGCGGTCAGCGCGCCGGTGAGGCGTACGTCGGCCGCGACCAGGCCGTCGGCCTCCTCGACCGCCATGTAGAGCCGCATGCCGTCCTGACCGGTGAGGAGGAAACCGCACAGCACCGGCGGCGATGTTGCGGTGGACGGCCAGGCAAGGGTCCGCAGCACGCGCAGCGCCTGGTCGGTGGGTGCCGGTGGCGCGGGTCCGACGGCGGAGGTGTCCACCCGGACCAGGTCCATGCCCATCACGGCCGTGTCCGGGCGCGGGGGAGCACCGGCTGCGAGCGTTCGTGTCCAGCCCAGGACCAGCGGGGCGGTGACGGGCTCGTCTTCGTCGTCGTTCAGTGGGATCTCGTAGGCGGTCAACGCGTTGGGCGCCACGGCGTCGTCGGCGCCGGCCACGATCCGGACCGCGTCCTGAGTCGGCAGGACCCCTCGTAGAAAGGTGTGGCCGACGAGAGGCACGGCGGCGTAGTCGAGAAGGAATCGGGTGAGATACGCCTGGTGCTCGACCGTCTCCTGGCACAGTCCGCTCACGGGTTGACCCAGTCCGGGCATTTGGCGACGCCCTTGCAGTACGCGGTGATGACGCCGATCTTCTCACCCTTGCCCGCGTCGTGCTCACCGTCCGCTGTGCGGCGGGCGTACTGCACGATGACCACGATTCCGACCATTCGGCGGCCGTTGCGGGCGACCCCGTAGTACTCCAGACGCCCCCCGCTTTTCCTGTCCACCTTCCCGGTCAGGGCAGCATCGACGACCCGGCACATCCTGATGTTGTGTTTGCCGGAGAAGTGGTTCAGCCGAGGTCGCCGTTGCCGTACGGAGTGGGAATCACCCGCCCCTCGGGATCGGTCTCCTCGCACTTCACCCCCTTGTTCCCGTACCGGTCCGCCGCCGTCTCTGGGACTGGTCCGGCAGCCACGAGCAGTGCAGCACCTGCGACTGCCGGGGCACCTTTCCCGACGTCCGCGTTCGTCGGCGCGGAGGTGACCGCGTGACCAGTGAGGAGCCGCCCCCGGGCATCCTCACGGGCCGCGTCGCACGGTGCGCCGAGTGCCGCACACTGACGCGCGCACCAGTGCCCGTACGGCGAATGCAGAGCGACAGCGGGCCCGAGACTAACCTCTACGCCTGCCCGGAGCATGCCCCGGGGACCGGTCCGGGACCGGCCCCCGTGAACATGCTGCGCGTCCCGTGGGGGAGCGTGCGGGTGCCCGGCGGCACACCGTCGCCGACGCCGGCGCGCCGTGATGCTCCGCAATCCTGCGGGGGCCCGGGCCGGAAGCGGCCACATGCCGAAGCTGCTGATCCCGCTGCCCGGTCCGGACCCTGTGCGGTCTCCTCATTTTTCTCGAGGGGCTTCTTTCTGCTCGTCCACGATCCCTTCACGCCGTCGTCCTTTCTGCGCGAGCTCACTCGCGACGAGCTGTTCCTTCTGCTTCTTCGGCTTCCCGCGTCCGTTGCGGTGGACCGCCGGTCCCTCGGACTTCCGCTGCGCCACCGGGGTTTCGGCGCTGGCCGGGCCCTGACCGGCCGTGCGCTGCGGCCGCGACGGGGGCTTGCCCGACGGGGCGGGCTGCCTCGGCCCGGGGCCGGAACCACCTGCGGAGCCGGGGCCGGAGCCACGGAACGCTGCGCCGGACTGACCGTCCGGCCGCTCCCGCCGCCAGGGCGGGGAACGGGCTGACGGCCCGGAGCCGCCGGAGTCACCCTCGGGGCCGGAGGCGGGGCCTCCGGGCGTCCCGACCGACCACCAGTGGCCGGAGCCCGCTGCCCCCGGCCGGGGTGGCGGGCGGCACCGGAGCGGGACGCGCCGGGGCCAACGGACCGATGATGCCCTGCGCCGGACGAGCCGGACGGGTGCCCGGGACCGGGGCCGGAGCCAACGGTCCGAAGGCCATCATCAACAAGAGGATCGAGCCTTATTGGGGAAGCCGGGCCGTTGGTGATATCACTGCATTCGAGTACGAAGGGTGGAGGAGGGCCCTGCGCGCAGCCTCTGAGAACGGAGACATTTCGGCCGGATACGTCAAAGAGATCCTCATGGTCTTCAGTGTCATGATGGATGACTCGGTGATCCGCTACCAACTCCGTGCGAGGACACCAGTCGTGAGGGGGAAACGAGGCCGCGGCAAGTACAAGAAGAACATACGTGTGCCCAAGCGCCCCATGGAGATGATCACGCTCCATCGCCTCGCGACCAACGCGTACCAGGTCTGGGGGTACACCGGCTGGACGTACATCTGGACCGCGGCGTTCACCGGTATGCGGCCGAAGGAGATGTGGGGGCTGCAGCGGTGCTTCGCCTCGCCGAACTGGCCGGCCTCGGACCCGCTCGAGGTAGACGATGTGAGACGTGAACCGGACCTGGATCGGTGCACGAAGATGCCGGCGCTCCGGGTGCAATACCAGCACCAGTGGGTTGACGGGGACGGAAAGCTGGTGGAGCCGAAATACGACTCATGGCGGACGTTGGTGGTGCCGCCGTTTCTGCATGAGATGCACACAGCACTGCTGGCATCGCATGATGCTCAGTGGGTGTTCCCCGGCGTACAAAGGGGGGCCGCTGCTCGGAACACGGTTCGAGAAGACGTATTGGTATCCGATCCGAGATGGGAGCCCGGCACGTAAGCGGCAGTATGCACGGTCGGAGATCCCTGCGGTGCCCGGAAATGGCGAAGAGGCGGATCTATCTCCTGAGACACGGCCACAAGGAGTGGCTCGACGAGGATGGCCACCCGCGGGTGGCGGTCGAGACTCGCAGGGGACACGAGCTCGGGGGAGTGGAAGGCGTGTACGCGAACGTGACACCGGCGATGGGATCACGGATCGCGGAATCGTTGCAGGAGCCTCGACGGAAGCCGAGTGCTCCTCTTTGAAGCGGACGGACGGGGTGGCCGATGACAGCACAGGGCAAGGCGGCGACGGGCCGGTCGCGAGGCAGGCGCCTGAGGCGGACGGCCGTGACCGGCCTGTCCTTTCTCGTGCTGCTCGTCTCGGGCACCGGCTGGGTGTACCTGAAACTGAACGGCGGCATCGACACCTTCAGCGCGGACGGGCTCTCCGGGGACCGGCCGCCCGGTTCGTCGATGGGGCAGAACGTCCTGGTCATCGGATCGGACTCGCGTGCGGGAGGCAACAGCGAACTGGGTGGCGGCACGGGCGTGGTGGGACGCTCCGACACCGCCTTCCTTCTCCATGTGTACGGCGACCGCGAGCACGCCGTCGCCGTGTCGATCCCCCGTGACTCGCTGGTCGACATCCCGGCCTGCAAACTCCCGGGAGGCGCATGGACCGCCCCGCAGCACGACGTCATGTTCAACGCGGCCTTCTCGGTGGGAGAGACCGCCGAGGGCAATCCGGCCTGCACCCAGAACACCGTCGAGCAACTCACCGGCCTGCGTGTCGACCACACGGTCGTCGTCGACTTCGCCGGTTTCTCCGCACTCACCTCGGCGGTCGGAGGCGTGCCCGTCTGCCTGCCCCACGACATCCATCAGCGCGACCTCAGTCCGAAACTGCCCACCCAGGGCGCTCGGATCTTCGCGAAGGGCCCGCAGACCGTCTCCGGGCAACGGGCACTCGACTACGTCCGGCTGCGGCACGGCATCGGTGACGGCTCCGACCTGGGGCGCATCAAGCGTCAGCAGGCGTTCGTCGCCTCCCTCATCAAGAAGGTCAAGTCACGAGGCATGGATCCGAGCACGCTGTTGCCCCTCGCCAACGCCGCCACAGACGCCCTGACCGTCGATCCCGGACTCGGATCGGCCGACCGGCTGCTCTCCTTCGCCATGTCGATGAAGGACGTCGACCTGCACAACACCAAGTTCGTGACCGTCCCGTGGCGCTACGAGGGCGCTCGCGTCGCGATCGTCGAGTCCGACGCCGACGCTCTCTGGGCGGCGTTGAAGGCGGACCGCACGGTCGACGGCAAGGATGCCAGCGGCAGACGGTCCGCCGAGCGGGACCGGACCGGCAAGGGCGCCGCCCCGTCCACGACCGCCGACGCGCTCCCGGGGAAGGGCATCAGCATCGCCGTCTACAACGGCACCACGGTCACCGGGCTCGCGGCCCGGGCCACCGAACTCCTTCGCTCCCGGGGGTTCACGGTCACCACCACGGCCACGGCGAGCCGTCAGGACCACGTCTCGACGGTCGTCGAATACGGGCCGGGGCTGCGGAACGAGGCCGAGGCGACAGCCCGGCTCCTGCCCGGCGCCAGGACGGACGCGTCCGATACGGCCGGAATCCGGGTCGTTCTCGGCAGTTCCTACGCCGAGGGCCCGGCGGCCGAGCGTTGGGGAACGTCTCCTTCCACGGTGCCGCCCGCTGTCGCCGAAGAGGCGCGCTCGGCCGACGACGACCCCTGCGTCGACGTCCCGCAGGGATGAGCCGATTCGTGTCCGGGAGCAGCGGGGGCGCGATGGCCGGGTGCTCGCGCGGGAGGCGTGCCACCCGAGCCGGACCGGGTCCGCCCGGCTCGGCACATGCGCATGGTGCGTGCCGCCCCGCACGGGGCGGGGCGGGGTCCGGGACCGGCGGTCACGAACGCGATGCACACACGGGGTGGTGTCAACGGCTCGGTGAGCAGGGCCTCTTCGTCCGTCCGGCACCGAGCCGAGGAGCCGGGACCTGGCCACATGGCCGAGGAGTGCTTGCCCGTTCGTGACCAGTGCGCAAGGCTTACGCGAAACGTGGGGCACAGGGAACGCATGAGCGGGGAGGAACGGGCACATGGCGCTGGACAAGGAACTCGACTGGCTCCTTGACGATCTGACGAACAGGATCGGGCACGTACGGCACGCACTGGTGCTGTCGAACGACGGACTGGTGACCGGGGCGAGCACGGGGTTGGCGCGTGAGGACGCGGAACATCTTGCCGCGGTCTCGTCGGGGCTCCACAGCCTCGCCCGTGGTTCGGGGCGCCACTTCCGTGCGGGGAAGGCCCGCCAGACCATGGTGGAGTTCGACGAGGCGCTGTTGTTCGTGACGGCAGCGGGCGAGGGCAGTTGCCTGTGCGTGCTGAGCGCGGCCGACGCCGACGTGGGCCAGGTCGCCTACGAGATGACCCTGCTCGTCAACAGAGTCGGGGAACACCTCGGTGTCGCCGCGCGCCAGACCGGGGACGAGGAGGACGATCGGGTCTGACCCGCCACCGATAAACGACTCGTGCGCGGGGCCCGGCATCGGCATCCTGGCCCCATGCTGATCGCAGACGCCACCGCCGAGGACTGGCCCGCCGTCTGGCCGTTCTTCCGCGACATCGTGGCCGCTGGCGAGACCTACACCTACCCGCTCGACCTCGGCGAGGACGACGCCCGCTCGTGGTGGTTCCTCACCCGGCCGAATCGCACGGTCGTCGCGGTCGGCGACGATGGGACGATCCTCGGCACGGCCAAGATGAACAGCAATCACATGGGCAACGGCTCGCACATCGCCAGTGCCAGCTACATGGTCGACCCCCGGTACTCCGGACGGGGGGTGGGCCGGGCCCTGTGCGTCCACACGCTGGACTGGGCCCGCTCGTCAGGTTTCCGGGCGATGCAGTTCAACGCGGTGGTGGAGACGAACACCCATGCCGTCCGGCTCTATCGCTCGCTCGGCTTCGAGATCCTCGGCACCTTGCCCGACGGATTCAGGCATCCCGTACAAGGCTTCGTCGGGCTGCACATCATGCATCGCCGCCTCTGAGGACGTCACAAGGCGCACGTCCGTTCACAACCGCTGCGACGACCGCCGCGGCGGGCTTTTGGCCGGAACG
Organism: Streptomyces sp. NPDC047982; assembly: GCF_043204165.1. Classification (NCBI taxonomy): domain Bacteria; kingdom Bacillati; phylum Actinomycetota; class Actinomycetes; order Kitasatosporales; family Streptomycetaceae; genus Streptomyces; species Streptomyces sp. NPDC047982. The sequence continues at coordinate 117,442 of NZ_JBIDBS010000013.1, forward strand.
TGGCGCGCGGGGGTGTGCGGTGTCGAATCGCCGCCACACAGGACCAGCGGACCGCGACGGACCGACGGCGGCCAGGGAGGTCCGGGCGGCCCGCGAACCCTGCGGTGGCCGGCACCCCTGCCTTCGGGGTGAGGGACCCGCACCCGACAATGAGCGGTGGAAGATCGTCCGCGTGCCACGGACGATGCCGGACAAGGGCTGACCGGAGCGCATTCATGAACCATGACGATCCCGTTCTGACGCACACCGAGGGGCAGGTCCGCCACATCACGCTCAACCGCCCACGGGCCCTCAACGCACTGAATCACGCCATGGTGCTGCGCATCGACGAAGCGCTCGGCGAAGCGGAGCGCGACGACTCCGTCACCGCCGTGCTGATCAGCGGCGCGGGGGAGCGGGGCCTCTGCGCGGGCGGAGACATCCGTTCCATTCATGACGACGCCCGGGCGGGCGGCACCGCCTCCCTCGCGTTCTGGCGCGACGAGTACCGGCTCAACGCCCGCATCGCCCGGTATCCCAAGCCCTATGTGGCGATCATGGACGGGATCGTGATGGGCGGCGGCGTCGGGATCTCGGCTCACGGGGACGTCCGGATCGTCACCGAACGCTCACGCGTCGCCATGCCCGAGACCGGGATCGGATTCGTCCCCGACGTGGGCGGAACACACCTGCTCGCATCCGCCCCCGGCGAGCTCGGTACCCACCTGGCACTCACGGCGGACGCGGTGGTGGCGAGCGACGCCCTGCTGTGCGGGCTCGCCGACCACTTCGTGCCGGCTCGGCGCCTCGCCGCCCTCACCACGGCACTCGCCGGCTGCCGCACGCCCGACGAGATCGACGAGACGGTGCGAGCACACGCCTCCACCGCACCGGAGGGCGAACTGGCGGCCCACCGCGAGTGGATCGACACCTGCTACCGGGCGGACACGGTCGAGGAGATCCTCGACCGGCTCGACAACAGCGGCGTCCCCGCCGCCAAACAGGCCGCCGCGGCGATCCTCGCCAAGTCGCCCACCGCGCTCAAGGTGACCCTCTGCGCACTGCGCAGGGCCCGCCGGCTCGGCAGCCTGGAAGCGGTGCTCGACCAGGAGTACCGCACGTCGTCCAGCGCCTTCGTCCGGCCCGACCTCGTGGAGGGCGTGCGGGCCCAGATCATCGACAAGGATCGCCGACCGCGGTGGAGCCCGGCGGATCTGGCCGAGGTCACGGACGAGGACGTGGCGCGGTTCTTCGTTCCGCTGGGCGAACGCGAACTCGGCCTGGCCCCCGCGCCCGGGACGACCGTCTGAGTCCGCCCGCCGAACGACGAAGGAGGGATGGACGGACGAGGGGATGGGCGGACGGGAGGAGGCGGAACGGGGCCTATCGGGACGGAACCGGAGGGCCCAGACGGGAAGGAACCGGCAAGCCCGGCGGAAGACCGTGCGCGGGCGGAGGACCGTTCAGAGGGGGCCGGGACCGGTGACCGCACGGAAGGGGACGCCGAGCAGCTCGGCCACCGCCCTGAGATCCTTAGCGCGGTGGCCGGTGCACAGGGCCCAGTGATGACCGATGCCGGTCGCCGCCCACGCGTCGGTCCACTCGCCGGGGTCGAAGCCGAAGTCGACCCGCGATGTCGTGTTGCCGATCTCCAGCAGGGGCCCCGGCACGACCTCGCCCTCGGAGACGACGAACGGGAAGGTCCCGTCCGCGTCCTGACCGATACCGAACGTGGTCACCGGACCGCTACGCGGCACCCAGCGCCTCCGTGTCGACCAGCAGCGCCTTGGCGGTCGCCTCCTGCACGTTGGCGACCTACCGGATGACGGCGGGGATCTTGGCCTCGATGTTGTGGCACTGGTCGAGCATGAAGTTGACGTTCGTACAGGGTTCCAGCCCGCCGTTCTTGACCACCTCGTGCATGATCCGGAACAGCTGGAACGGGTCGGCGGCCCCGGCCATCAGGTCGTCGTCCGCGTAGAACCGGTGCTCGGCGGCCGCTCCTGCCCCGTCCGGATCCCGGCTGTCGGAGGAGGACACGGGCCGAGGGCCGGGCGGTGGACCGGTGACGGGGAGCACCGGGCCGGCGGCCCCGTCCCGCCCGGTCCGTTCAGCGACCACCGTGCGGCACGCCCGGCCGGAGCGTTCGTACCAGGTCGAAGAACCGCGACTCGTTCCCGCACAGCCCCGACCGCTCCAGCGCTCCATCGGCCTCCGCGATCGGAGAGGCGAGCAACGATACGTACAAGGGGCCTTCCCCGGGCTCCGCCAACGCCGCCCGGGTGGCCTCCAGAAGTCGGACATACGCCTGGGCCGCGGCGAGTTCGTCGTTGCTCATCTCAGCATCTCCCGCTCAGAGGTGTCGGACCCACCAGCATTCCTCATGGGTCGGACAGCGCCTGGGCGAGGCGCAGCGCCGGAGCGCCCGTCAGACGACGTCGGAGACGGGCCCGCTCGGCGGCGCCGGGCGGGACGCGTCCTACCGGGGCGCGTCCGGGCCGCTGTCGCGTCTCCGGACGTCGGCCGGCGGTTCGACCTCCAGGAACCTGCGACGACGCGGCCCCCGGTACGGCAGCACCGTCCAGCCCAGCTCCCGCAGCACGGCCGCGCACCGACCCAGCTCCCTCTCCTCGGCATGCGTCGCCCCGCCACCCGGCGGACCGAGCCACTCGACTCTCGCGCCGCCCGGCGCCTCGCCCCGCGCGACGCGGTAGCCGGTCGCCGTCCGTGCGCCGGAGCCGTCGACCGCGGAGGCGGCCAGGCCCGATGCCTCCAAGGCCAGGGCAACGGCCCGTATCGGCCGGTGCGTCTCCCACCTCGCGGGTACGCCCTCCGGGTTCGGGAACCCCCTGTTCGTCAGCCGACGGATCTGCAGCATCCCCTCGAACGCCGTGCGCACCGAGGCCGCACGCCGCTCGTCCGGCGCCGTCGCCCGCCCGTCCCCCGTGGCCGGCTCGAAACCGGCGTCGTCCCCGATGCCCACCAGCGTCCCCTTCGCCCTCCGGTACTGCTGCCAGTGTGCGTCGCGGCACTGACATCGATGCTGCTACCCGGGTTCCGGTGTCCGTGGCCATGGCACCCACTGGCGCCCTGCCGGGCTGCCTTGCAACTGCACCGTCCCGACATCGGAACCTGTTCTCATGGCTCCGACCGGGCGGAACCTGACCTGATAGGAGCATCAGTCGTTCGGACACGGGGTGCCGCCGGGCGCGCGGAGTCGCCCGGACTCCTGAGCACGGGCCGGGCCGCGCCGTCCTCGCGTCCGCAGCGGGAGCCTGCGCGTGATGTCACACGGGAACGAGGCCCCGCAGGTAGTGCTCGCGCAGGACGGCCGAGTTCCCGGTCGACTGCGGCGTTGCTGCGGGTCGCCGCGTCGATGACCGCGGCCCGGATGCCGTACCTGGCGAACCGCTGGTCGGCCGTCGGGCCCAGCGGGTTGCCGCGCTTCGCCATGTTGCGGGCCTCAAGGGCCTCCACGGCCTCCGGTGACATGCCGGCACGGGTGATCTCCTTCGCCTCGTTGCGCCTGGCGACCAGGACGCGGGCGATCTCCTCGTCGGAACGGCCTTCGGCACGCCTCCGGGCCTCGCCCGCCTCCATGGAATCGAGCAACTGGTGGTACCGGATCCGGATCTCCCGTGCCTCCGCCCGCTCCTCGGAAGCCATCTCGCGGATCGAGCGGACGACCGGATCGTTGCTGGTGCACGGGGCATCCGGATCGGCGACGGCCGGATGCGCGACGCGGACCGCCGGAGCGGCCGATGCCGTTCCCGGGCCGCCCAGCACGGTGCCGTCCAGGGTGAGCAGAGGAACGGGAAAGGCGGCGAGGAGTCCGCGGAGCAGCGGGGCGCGGCGGCGGACCGAGCGGGGCGGGAAGGGTGACATCGTGCTGACAGGCAGAAGAAAGGCTCTTTTCACCGAGGGAACAAGGCGAGACGGACGGTACGGCGGCAGGTGCGTCCGGCAGCGCTCACGGGACCGGCGCGTACGAGTGACGCCCAGCGATAGGGTTGACGGTCCGACAGTCACGTACCCAGAGGACTCACCGACCGTGCCCGACAACGTCCCAGGTTCCGGCGTCGATCACGCCGCACTGCGAGCCGACTGCGCCAACTGCTTCGGACTCTGCTGCGTCGCGCTGACCCTCACCCGCTCCTCGGACTTCGCGATCGACAAGGAGGCCGGCAAGCCCTGCCGCAACCTTCAGGAGGACTTCCGTTGCGGCATCCACTCCGAACTGCGCACCCGCGGCTTTCCCGGCTGCACCGTGTACGACTGCTTCGGGGCCGGGCAGAAGGTGTCCGGCGAGACCTTCGAAGGGCGGGACTGGCGGGGGTCCCCGGACACCGCCCGACGGATGTTCCAGGTGTTCCCGGTCATGCGACAGCTCCACGAACTCCTCTGGTACCTCACGGAGGCGCTGTCCCTCGGACCGGCCCGCTCCCTCCACGCTGAGATCCGGCGCGCCCTCCACGCGACGGAACGCCTCACACACCTCCCGGCCGACGCGCTCGCGGAACTGGACGTGGCCGCGCACCACGAGTCGGTCGCCGCACTCCTGTCCCGTGCGAGCCGGGCCGTCCGGGCCACCGCGCCCCGAGGAAGGAAGCACGACCGCCGCGGCGCGGACCTTATCGGCGCCCGGCTCAGGGGCGTCGACCTGAGAGGCGCCGACCTGCGCGGCGCGTACCTCATCGCGGCGGACCTCACGGGGGCCGACCTGCGACTGGCCGACCTGATAGGGGCCGATCTCCGGGACGCCGACCTGTGCGCCGCCGACCTCACCGCAAGCCTCTTCCTCACCCAGGCCCAGCTCGACGCGGCCAGGGGCGACGCGGCGACGAAGCTACCGCCCTCACTCGGCCGCCCCAGGCACTGGGGCGACTGAACCCCGACCCGGACCGCACCAGCGACGGCCCGGACACCAGCCGCGCCGCATCGGGGCAGAGCGCCCCCTGCGGCCGGGCACCGCCGGCGCCCGTGGTTCGTTGCACAGCGTGACGTATCCGGAGCGCCTACGACCGGACCGAGGAGTCCCGCACATGGCCAGCAGTACCGACCGCACTACCGAGCACAGCCGTACCGACGGCGGCCATACCGATGGCAGCCGCACCCGTCTGGTCGAGCGGCTCATGGAACAGTTCCCGCACGTGCCCCGGGAAGCCGTCATCAAGGAGGACCTGCTGCGCGGCGGCGTGGCGTTCGACGAGTCCGCACTCAGTGACAACGAGGGCGGCGACGTCAAGCCGAAGTCGTACTTCATCTTCTCGTTCGACCACGGGACACTCCCCGAACTCGGCGCGGCCGCACTGCGCCGTCCCCCGGAGGAGATCGTGCTGACCGCAGGCCCCTACGAACTGCGGCGGACGGTGGTTTCCGTACGGGTCAATCCGGCCTCCCCGTACCGCGTCGCGGCCGACGACGACGGCGTGCTCGGGCTGTACCTGGACGGGCGGCGGATCTCCGACGTCGGCCTGCCTCCGATGCCGGACTACTACCGGCACACCCTGGAGAACGGCAAGTCCGTGATGGAGGTCGCACCCACCATCCAGTGGGGCTACCTCGTCTACCTGACCGTCTTCCGGGTCTGCCAGTACTTCGGCGCGAAGGAGGAGTGCCAGTACTGCGACATCAACCACAACTGGCGCCAGCACAAGGCGGCGGGGCGCCCCTACACCGGCGTGAAGCCGGTCGAGGAGGTTCTGGAGGCCCTGGCCATCATCGACCGGTACGACACCGCGAAGTCGTCCACCGCCTACACCCTCACCGGCGGCGCCATCACGTCCCACATCGGCGGGCGCGACGAGGCCGACTTCTACGGGCAGTACGCCAAGGCGATCGAGGAGCGCTTCCCCGGCCGGTGGATCGGCAAGGTCGTCGCACAGGCCCTGCCCAAGGCGGACGTCCGGCGTTTCCACGACTACGGCATCCAGATCTACCACCCCAACTACGAGGTGTGGGATCGCCGTCTCTTCGAGCTCTACTGCCCGGGCAAGGAACGCTACGTGGGCCGCGACGAGTGGCACCGCCGCATCCTGGACTCGGCCGACGTCTTCGGCGCTCGCAATGTCATCCCCAACTTCGTCGCGGGCGTGGAGATGGCCGCGCCCTTCGGCTTCACCACGGTGAAGGAAGCCATCGAGTCGACCACCGAGGGGCTGCGGTTCTTCATGTCGCACGGCATCACGCCGCGCTTCACCACCTGGTGCCCGGAGCCCACCACCCCGCTCGGGAAGACCAACCCGGACGGAGCGCCGCTGGAGTACCACATCCGCCTGCTCGACTCCTACCGCGCGACCATGGAGGAGTTCGGCCTCAGCTCGCCTCCCGGCTACGGCCCGCCCGGGGCCGGCCGTGCCGTCTTCTCCGTCAGCTCGTTCATGGACAGCCTCCCCGCCCGGCCGGACGACGCCCAGGAATAGGCGGACCGCACCTCGGCCGCCCGATCGCCCGATGCGGCGCCGGTGCCACGCCACGTGCCGTGGCGCGGCACGTGCTTCCGTGCCCGCGCGACGCGCATGGGCGGGCGTTTTCCGACGGACCGCACCCGCGCCGTCGGCAGGGCGCGAGGGCGCGCAGGCAGCCGACCGCCCCGGACCGCCGCGGTGCGGGGCGACGGGTGCGCGCACCGGACCGTCGCGTCCCGCCGATGCTCCGGTGCGCGCGGCACCCGGCGGGACGGAACCCGGTACGTCACCGGCCACCGGCAGCGCCTGACGGCCCGGGGCTGCAGACCGACGACCGGACCGGGGGACGGCCGGCCGCGCCCCGGATCGGGGAGGCGTGCGGATGTTGCGCCACCGCGTGTCCGTCCGGGAGCAACCATCGCGCGGAGCAGCGTTGCGGCGGCCACTCGGAGCCCGGGGGCCGCGCGGTGCCGGCGGACCGGCAGGCGGAGGCGCTGGACGTCCAGCGGGAACTGCTCGCGCCCCTGACCGCTGTCGAACAGGAGCAGTTGGCGGCGCTGCTGCGCCGCGTCCACGCCCATGCTCACGCGGAGGGGCAGGGACCGGGGCCGTCGACGTCCGGCGGCCGAGGTACTGCCCGTCCGGAACGGTGCTGAACGCGAGCAGCGAAGCCGTTCAGGCTTCCTCCCACGCCTCCCGTGGGTCGCGGACGGTGCGCGGTCCCGGGGCGAGGGCCCAATTGCCGCGAGTCCGGTCGAGCGTGCCGAACCGGCGTGCGCGTTCAGATGGTCGGTCGCGGTGCGCGGCGGCACGATGTGACCAAGGAACGATTCGGCGGACTGCCCGAGCGAAGCAGGCGGCGGGCAGGTGACGCCGCTCCGTCGCTCTCTCCGTCCGCAGAGGCTTTCGTCCCGGCAGGGCAGGGCGGCCAGGAGAGCACGAGAACCAAAGGTGCGGACGTGCATGCGGGGCGGGGAATCCCCACTGTTCGGAGCGTGTCAACGACGGACACGCTGTCGCGGGGGTGAGCGGGCCTCAGGAAGTCGCCCGGACAGACCAACGAGACATCAAGAGGCGCCTATCCCACGTCAGTTGAGAGATCGTCAGATTATCCGGAAATAGCATTTGGCGTACGTTGCGTACCTCGATAGGCGTTCCGGCTCCGCGCGGCAACGTGTCCGATATGACAGGTATGGGGACCGTCAGTACGTTCAATCACGGGCCGACTGCTCAGCCGGCCTCCCTGAGACAGGAGAAGTGACATGGTTACCCGTTCCACCGTCGTTACCGGCGCTGTCGCGGCCGCGGCGGCCCTGGCCGCCACCGGTATCACCTACGCCTCGGCAGCCACATCGGAGCCGGCCCAGGCGGCCCCCATCGTCCAGCAGGCCGCCGCCCCCATGGCCCTCGACGGCGGCGACGCCGGCAAGGGCAACGAGGGCGGGGGCAACGAGGGCAGGGGCTACGAGGGCGGCCACGAGAAGGGCCACCAGAAGAAGAAGCACCACCGCCACCACCGCCACCACCACGGCCGCATCCACATCAACGAGCGCACCTACACCGACGAGCGCGGCGGCTGCGTGACCGTGATCAGCGGGCTCGGATCCAAGACCCTCAACATCCGCAACGAGAGCCACAAGACCGTCGAGGTCTTCCGCGGCGTCACCTGCGACAACGGCGCCCCCATCGCCACCGTCGGCCCGTGGAGCTCCAGCGACGGCGTCCGCCCGGGCCACGTCAAGGGCGGCGTCCACGTCAAGAACGGAATCGTCGCCAGCTTCCGCGTCATCCACCACCACCACGGCCACCACGGCGGCGGTCACGGTGGCGGCGACGAAGGCGGCTACGGCGACGAGGGCGGCTACGGCGGCGGCGACGAGGGCGGCTACGGCGGCGGCCGCGACTGACCCGAGCGCTCCACCCCACACACAACCCCGGCCCGCCGGAATCGGGCCGGGGTTCCGTGTCCTGACGGCGTCCACGGGACCGGAGCACCGGCAGCGGGCGGCCTGTCCGCGCACTGCCCGGCGCGTCGCGCTCCCTCGTCCCGCAGGGCGCCGACCAGGCACCCGTAGCCCATCACTCGCCTCGCTCGCCGCACACCGGAGAGCGAGGCGAGTGGCGTGCGACACCGGGGCACCAGCTCGACACCCGGGGCACCACGTCGACGAGACGAACCGCCGGGTGATCAGTCACCCTGACTGGCGCAGATCCAGTCCGTCGCGGCAACCTGCCGACGGCCAGGGTGGCGGTCGACCGCACAGGATCGCGGACCGCACACGGCATCGGTTTCGCGCACCACCGACGGCCCCGCCGCACCCGAGGAGCACGGCGTGGTGCCGTGCACTGCCACGAGTGGCGGAGCGGTCGACGTGGCCGGGAAGCGCTCGCGCCACCCCGACCACGTCGAGCACCCCGGGCCCCGCTCCGCCCGTCCGGTGCCCGACCGCGTCCGACGCGCTCAGGGCATGGTCAGGACCTGGCCAGGACGCGGTCGGGACGGATCGGCAGGTGCCGGTGGCGTACACCGGTCGCGTGCCACACGGCGTTGGCGATCGCGGCCGCGACGCCCACGACACCGATCTCGCCGATGCCCTTCATGCCGACCGGATCGTCCGGCACGGGATCATCCACCCAGTCCGCCTCGACGAGCGGCACGTCCGCATGCGTGGCGAAGTGGTACCCGGCGAGGTCGGCGCCGACATGGGCCCCCGACGCCCGGTCCCTGACCGCCTCCTCGTGGAGAGCCATGGACAGTCCCCAGGTCATCCCGCCGATGAACTGGCTGCGCGCGGTGAGCGGATTGACGATGGTGCCCGCCGCGAAGATGCCGAGCAGCCGCCGCACCCGGACCTCACCCGTGGTGACGTCCACGGCGACCTCGGCGAACTGCGCCCCGAAGGAGTGCCGTTCCTTCTCCATGAGCGAGCCGACGGCCTCGGCGGTGTCCGACCGGGTGGTGATTCCCTCGGGCGGAATACCGCCGCCGAGAGCCAGCCGCTTCACCAGCTCCGCCGCCGCGAGCGTCACCGCCCAGGCCCAGGAGCGCGTCCCCATCGAACCACCGGCGATCATCGCCGGTCCGAGGTCGCTGTCCCCGATGCGCACGCGGATACGGTCCGGAGCAGCCTTGAGCACATCGGCGGCCACGAGGGCCATCGCGGTCCGTGCCCCGGTACCGATGTCCGCCGCGTTGATCCGCACGGTGAACGTCCCGTCCGGCTCCGCCGTCACGGCCGCCGTGGACGGTCCGACTCCGGACGGGTAGGTGGCGGCCGCGGTTCCGGTGCCCAGCAGCCAGCGCCCCTCGCGGCGCACGCCCGGTCGCGGGTCGCGGTCCGCCCAGCCGAACCTGCGGGCCCCCTCCTCGAAGCAGGCGACCAGGTTGCGGCTGCTGAACGGCAGCCCGGACACCGGTCCCGTCCCGGGTTCGTTGCGCACGCGCAGCGCGATCGGGTCGATGCCGCACTTCTCCGCCAGTTCGTCGACGGCGGATTCGAGGGCGAAGGACCCCGGTGCCCCACCGGGCGCGCGCATCCAGGACGGCGTGGGTACGTCGAGCCGTACGAGCCGGTGAAGGGTGTGATGCGCGTCGGCGTCGTACATCACGCGCCCCGGCGCGGCGCTCGACTCGATGAATTCGTGCACCGTCGACGTCTGATTCAGTGCCTGGTGGTCGAACGCGCGCAGCCGCCCGTCCGCGTCGGCGCCGAGCCTGACCCGCTGTGCCGTGGGGCTGCGGTAGCCGACGAGGGAGAACATGTGGCGGCGCGTCAGCACGACGCGCACCGGACGGTGCAGCAGGGTCGTGGCCATGACGGCGGCCACCTGGTGCGGGCCGGTCCCCTTCGAACCGAAGGCACCGCCGACGTGCTCGGACCGTACGTGCACGGAAGCCGGATCGAGCGAGAAGAGCTTGGCGAGTTCGCCCGCCACCCAGCTGCTGCCTTGGTTGGAGTCGACGACGTCGAGCCGTCCGCCGTCCCAGCGGGCCGTCGCCGCGTGCGGTTCCAGCGGATGGTGGTGTTCCTCCGGCGTGGTGTACTCCTCGTCCACGACGACGGCGGATGCGCCCAGTCGGGCCTCCACGTCCCCCTTCTCCGTCTCGGCCGGCATCATGGCGTTGTTCTCCGGCGTGTACGCGTCGGCACGCCCGGCGTCGAACGCCACGTCGTGCGGTTCCTCGTCGTACCGGACCACCAGGGCCTCGGCGGCCTCCCGGGCCTGCTCGGGCGTCTCGGCCACGACCAGCGCCACCGGCCAGCCCGCGAAGGGCACACGGTCGTGCTGGAAGAGCCCGAGGACCGGGTTCGGCCGCCCCAGCATGCCCACGTAGCCGGTGTCGACGCGCGGCGCGTTCCCGTGGTGCAGCACGGCGAGCACGCCCGGCATCTCCAGGACGGAGGCGGCCTCGACACGGCGGATACGGCCGCGGGCCACGGACGACAGCACCAGCCAGCCGTGCGCCAGGTCGGCGAACGAGATCTCCCCGGCATAGCGGGCCGCCCCGGTGACCTTCGCCCGTCCCTCCACCCGGGTGTGCGCGGAGCCGACGGCTCCCGCCGACGCGGCGGCCTCGGTCGTCGTGGTCATCGGGCGGCCTCCTCGGCGAGTTCGCTCAGAACGGTGACGGCCAGGTCCCGCACCAACGCCACCTTGTACACGTTCCCCGGTAGCGGCTCGGCCGCCGCCAGCTCGGCAGCCGCCGCGGCGCCGAACGCCTCCGCATCCGCCGGACCGCCGGTCAGCGCCTGCTCGGCGACCCGGGCCCGCCACGGCCGGGACGCGACCGCGCCGAACGCGAGACGCACCTCGCGCACGACACCGTCCCGGACGTCCAGCGCGGCGGCGACGGAGCCGATCGCGAACGCGTACGAGGCGCGCTCGCGCACCTTCCGGTACCGCGAGCCGGCCGCGGAAGGGATCGGGGGCAGCGTGACGCCGGTGACCAGCGCGCCGGGCGGCAGGGCGGTCTCGACCTGCGGGGCGTCGCCCACCGGCGGGTAGAGACCGGTGATCGGCAACTCGCCCGGCCCGTCGGCCGTTTGGTACGAGACGACGGCGTCGAGCGCGGCCAGCGCGACCGCCATGTCCGAGGGGTGGACGGCGACACAGTGCTCGGAGGAGCCGAGGATCGCGTGGTTGCGGTGCTCGCCCGCGATGGCGGGGCAACCACTGCCGGGGGAGCGCTTGTTGCACGGACTGCTGACATCGGTGAAATAGCCGCAACGCGTCCGCTGGAGCAGATTCCCGCCCACCGTGGCCATGTTGCGCAACTGGCCCGAGGCACCGGCCAGGACGGCCTGTGCGAGGGCGGGGTAGCGGCGCCTTACTTCCGGATGGGCAGCGAGATCGCTGTTGGTGACCGTCGCACCGACGCGCAGCCCGCCGTCCGTCGTCGACTCGACCCGGTCGAGGGGGAGTCGGCGCACGTCCACGAGCAGTGCGGGCCTCTCCACACCGGCCTTCATCAGGTCGACGAGGTTGGTGCCGCCGCCGAGGAAGCGGGCCTCGGGGCCGGTGCCGCGCAGTGCGACGGCCCCCGGGATGTCGAGGGCGCGCTCGTAACCGAACTCCCTCATGCCGCGGCCCCCTCGTCCCCGGCCTCCGCCCCGGTGGCCTCAGCGGCCCGCGCGACGGCCGCGACGATCGACACGTAGGCGCCGCACCGGCACAGGTTGCCGCTCATTCGCTCACGGATCTCCTCGGCGGTGAGTGCGGGCACCCCGGCCTCGGGCCGGACATCGGCGGTCACGGCGCTCGGCCAGCCCGCCGCGTGTTCCTCGATGACCGCAAGAGCCGAACAGATCTGCCCGGGCGTGCAGTATCCGCACTGATAGCCGTCCAGATCGATGAATGCCTGCTGCACCGGATGCAACCGATCACCATCGGCGACGCCTTCGATGGTGGTGATCGCGGAGCCCTCGGCGGCGACTGCCAACTGGAGGCAGGAAACGACGCGGCGTCCGTCGAGCAGCACCGTGCAGGCACCGCATTGGCCCTGGTCGCACCCCTTCTTGGTACCGGTCAGATCGAGACGCTCACGCAGGGCGTCGAGCAGCGTGGTGCGATGGTCGACGGATAACGTGTACTGCTTGCCGTTGACGCTCAGGGTGACGGTGGACGTGGATGGGGCCATGATCAGCCTTCTTTCGCGTGGCGGACGTGCGCCGGGACGAAACGGCCCCGCCGGGCGCCCCCGGACCCGCTCCCGGGGCCGACTCGTCCGGGGAGTGGGCGATACGGGTACGGGAAGAACCGGTGGCGGGGCAACCGGTCTGCCAACACCGCCGGATCCGACAGCAGGGCGAACTCGAACGGGCAGCCGTCCGGCAGCGGTCGAACCTAGTGGAGAGCTGTCCGCTCAGCAAGGCGGCCTCAAACGTGATGCCGCCGGAGGCCGAGTGCGGGACGGAAGTCGCGGGGCCTCGGGGTCGGGCGGCCGGGCCCTGTGCTCGGGCGGCCGGAGGCGTCGCGAGCGCGTGGGGCGGGGCGTGCGGCGGGTGGGAACACGGCCCGGTGACCCGGGCCGTCACACTCCTGCCGCCGTCGTTCGAGCGCTGCCGCATCGCTCGGACGTTCGTGCCCACTTATGCGAACACGAGTGGGGGCGTGGCAAGCCGCGCCCCCACCTGCACTGCTCCGTCAGGCATGTCGTTGATCCCGCGGCCGGGGGTCCGGGGAGCAGTCGGCCCGGAAACACCCGGCCGGCGGGGCGCCGGACGCCGGTGTACGCGCTATGCGGCGGCCAACGCCCGGGCCTCGGCGACGATCAGCGCGGCACGAGCGGCGTTCAGGCCGTCCCCGGACTGGTGACCGGCCCAGTTGGCGAGCTGGGAGTAATGGCCGTGGCCCAGCATGGTGGTCATCGTGGCGACCCGGTTGGCATCGGCGCCCGAGGTCAGGATCAGGTGAGCCAGACCGGTCGGGGTGGCACGGACGGTGAAGGTCGACGTGGCGCGAGCGGTGCCGCCGGGACCGGTGGCCTCGGCACGCAGGGTGTGCTCTCCGGCGGCCAGCGCGGTGAGGTCCAGCGGCTTGCCGGGCGTGACGGCGCCACCGTCCAGGGTGAGGGTGACCTCGTCGGCGCCGGCGGCCTGGACCGCGGCGACCGGGGTCTGCGAGCGGTCCAGCGACGCCGCGGCGACCGGGGAGGTGATGGTCACGGTCGGCGCGGCCGGCCGCGTGGGACGTTCCTGCTGCTGGGCCGCGTTCCAGCCGGACAGCTCGGCCGGGCGGTTGGTGATGATGCCGTCCACCCCACCGGCTTCCAGGGCCTGCCAGCGGGCCGGGCTGTCCACCGTCCAGACCATCACCGCGACGCCCGCGCGGTGCAGGTCGGCCACGATGCCGGGGCGCTTGGACAGTGCGCCGTCCGACGGGTTGTAAGAGGCGAGGCCCAGTTCCTTGGAGAGTGCCACCGGGTCGGCGTCCAGAGAACCGCGCAGCAGACCGAGCGGCAGCTCGGGCGCCAGGTCGCGGGTGTACTTCAACGCGTCGACCTCGAAGCTCTGCACGAACACCCGGTCGGTCATTCCGTGGTCCCGGATGGTCTTGACGATCGTGGCGACCTCGTCGCGGGTGTGCGCCCCCTTGATCTCCAGCAGCAGGTTGCCGCCACGGCCGCGCAGGTCGTCGAGCTGCGCGGCCAGGGTGGGGATACGGGTGCCCGTGTAGGAGGGACCGAACCAGGAACCGGCGTCCAGCGCGTCGAGCTGGGCGGAGGTCAGGCTGCGGATGGCGCCCTTGCCGTTGGTGGTGCGGTCGACCGTGCCGTCGTGCAGGACGTACGGGACACCGTCCTTGCTCGGCTGCACGTCGTTCTCGATGAACTCGGCTCCGCCGCGCCGGGCGACCTCGTCGGACACCAGAGTGTTCTCCGGCGCGGCCGAGGAGGCGCCGCGGTGCGCGATCACGGTCAGGGGCGAGCCGGCGGGACGGATCCAGCTCTCGGAGGGGAGTTCGGTGACCTCCAGGTCGTCGAACGAGACCGTGGAGCCATTGACGACGAGCGCCTCGACGCCGTCGGTGGAGCGGGCGACACGCGTGGTGCGCATGGCCTCACGGCCGTCGAAGAACCAGCGGGCCTTGGTGCCGTGCACCTCCACGGCGATGCGTACGTCGCGGCCGGTTCCAGCGGCCGATGCAGCGGCGGCGGTGTCGGTGACGTTCCAGGCGCCGGCCGCGGTGCGCTGCGCGAACTCCAGGCCGTTGGAGGCGGTGGTGGCGCTGCGCATGGTGGCGATCGACCACGGGACGGAGCCGTTGGCGGGGACGTCCAGCCCCATCGCCGTCCAACGGGCGGAGTCCTTCACGGACTCGAACCGGGCGGTCACCTCGATGCGGAAGTCGTCGAGGTGTTCGCCGAAGGTGATCCGGCTCTGCTGGTTGCTGTCGGCCGAAGTGCCGTACAACCGGCCGTCCTTGACCTCCCAGGAGCCCTCCGCGGCCCGGAACCCCGCGGGCAGGGAATTGCCTGAGAAATCTTCGGAGACGACGACGCGGCCGTCGGCCGCGGTGGAGGGGGATGACTTGGTTCCGGCGCCGGCGGGCTCGGCCGTGAACAAGGGGACGAGCACCGCCGTGGTCAGCAGTGCGCAGGCCATGTGAAGTGAGCGACGAGACATGGCTGGAAACATAAAGTCGCAAGATCAACGGTCCTTGACCGGCAGGGGAACGCGGGCTGGACGGTGCACGGATGCTGAAGCCGCACCGGGTGCCCGCCGGCAATTCAATGAAATCCGGCGAATGGTCAGAATGCGGTCCGGTCTTCCCCCGCCGGTTCCGCCGGCCCCGCCGCGCCGCCCTCCGCCGCCGCGCGCGCCCGTCCTACGTGTACGCCGCATCACGCGCGTTCGCGGACTCTGTCCGGGCACGCGGCCGTCCCCCAACCCGGTGCGTTCAGTACGTGGCTGCAGCCGATGTCTTCGCCGCCGCGGCGCTCTCCTCCGCGAGCCGTTCCATGCCGCTCGTCGTCTTGAGCGGCTTCTCCTTGATGAACAGCACGGCGACCAGGGCGAGGAACGCGAAGGGCGCTCCGATCAGGAAGACTTCGGCGGTCGCGACCCCGTAGGCGTGCTCCACCACCTGCCGGGCCGGTTCGGGAAGGGTGCTGAGGTCGGGGATGCCGTGCGTCGAGCCCCCGCCCGCTGCCCCGCCGAAGCCCTTCTCCAACTCGCTCGTCACCCGGTGGCCGAGCACGGCACCCAGTGCGCTCGTGCCGATCGCCCCACCGAGGCTGCGGAAGAACGACAGGACCGAGGTCGCCGAGCCGAGATCCGACGCGGGTACGTCGTTCTGCGCCGCCAGTACCAGGTTCTGCATCAGCATGCCGACGCCGACACCGAGCACCGCCATGTAGACGCTCAGCAGCCCGAACGAGGAGTCCGCACCGATCGTGGCCAGCAGGCCCATGCCCGCCGTCATGACGATGCCGCCCGCGATCAGGAAGCCCTTCCACTTGCCCCGGGCGGAGATGATCTGCCCGGCGACGGTCGTGGAGACCATCAGACCGAGGATCATCGGCAGGCTCATCAGTCCCGCCACGGTCGGCGACTTGCCGAGCGAGATCTGGAAGTACTGGGAGAGGAACACCGTGCCGCCGAACATGGCCACGCCGACCAGCAGGCTCGCCACCGTCGCCAGCGCCACCGTGCGATTGCGGAAGATGCCCAGCGGGATGATCGGCTCAGGGACCCTGGACTCGACCAGGACCGCAGCGACCAGCAGGACCACACCGGTGATGACCAGGACGGCGGTCTGCCACGACACCCAGTCGAACCGGTTGCCGGCGAGGGTCACCCACAGCAGCAGGGCGCTGACCCCGCTCATGATGAGGACGGCACCGGCATAGTCGATCTTCACGTCCCGGCGGACCGTGGGCAGCTTCAGGGTCAGCTGGAGAAGCACGATCGCCAGCAACGCGAACGGCACACCGATGAAGAAGCACCAGCGCCACCCCAGCCACGACGTGTCCACGAGCACGCCGCCGATCAACGGTCCCGCGACCGTGCCGACGGCGAAGACGGCGCCGAACACGCCGGAGTAGCGGCCGAGTTCACGGGGCGGAATGATCGCCGCCATCACGACCTGGGCGAGCGCGGTGAGACCGCCCGCACCGATGCCCTGCACCACACGGCTCACGATCAGCAGACCGACACTGTGCGAGAAACCGGCGACGAGCGAGCCGACGACGAACATCGACAGGGAAAGCTGGATGAGCAGCTTCTTGTCGTAGAGGTCGGACAGCTTGCCCCAGATCGGGACGGTCGCCGTCATCGCCAGGAGCTCCGCGGTGACCACCCAGGTGTACGAGGACTGGCTGCCGTTCAGGTCGGAGATGATCCTGGGAAGGGCGTTGGAGACCACTGTGGAGGCGAGGATGGCCACGAACATGCCGGCCATCAGGCCCGACATGGCCTGAAGTATGTGCCGGCGTGTCATGGCCGGTGCGGCCTCCTCGGGCGCACCGGCATCGGGTGTGACAGCAGCGGTCATCAGCTGACGTTCCTCATTTTCTGGTGAAGGGGCCCCGACGGGGCACCCGGTGTGCTTCAGTCGTTCAGACCGGCGGCCAGGGAAGCGAATGCCTCGCGGTAGATGCTCTCGAACGTGCGGGTGGGCCTGGAGGCCACCCAGAGCTCTACGGCGGCCCGTACAGCGGCGATCGCCACGTGCGCGAGAAGCCGAGGACGGAGATCGGAGTCGGGATCCCGGCCGAGGCGCTCCGCCACCGCCGCGACCAGTGCGCGTTCGTCCGCGCCCTGGGCGGCCAGAAAGCCGGGCAGCAGTGACGGACTTCTCCTGAGCACGGCCGTCTGGAGCTCCCAGCGCTCGTGATCCCTTTCGATGTGGGCGAGCTCTCGCGCGATGGCTTCGCGCAGAGCGCTGAGTGCCGAGAGTTCCTCCGGTGCGTCGAGTACGGCTTGGCGCATCCGCTCGGCGTTGTCCCGGTCGGCCCGTGTGATCGCGTCTTCCAGGCACGGGAAGTAGTTGAAGAAGGTACGGACGGAGACGCCGACCGCCTCGGTGACCGCTTCCACGGTCACGTTCTCGATTCCGCGGTCCGCGGCCATGCGCAGCGCCGCACCCGCGAGAGCATCACGTGTCGCACGCTTCTTGCGTTCACGCAGCCCGAGGGAATGATCGGCGGTACTCATGGACGTGCATGCTAAATGCAACTTTGCACTGCACGCAAAATTATGCGCCCGCCTCTGCCGGGGGAGAGAGACACCGGCGCGGGCACGCAGAGGCCGGCGCGAAGGAGGAGTTCCCGGCCCGGGCCCGGCAGCCTCGTCGCAGCACGGCACGCGACCGCGAGGCCGACGGTCCGTGGCGCCCACGCCTGCCGCGCGGACGCGACGGACCGGTGGGAACGCGCATGATCGTGGCGGGCAGCGGGGCCGACGCGACCAGCCCGAACTGCTCACCGACGCAGCGACGCGGCCCGGCGCTGAAACCGGTGAACGGACCATGCCCGGGACGGGCGTCCGGCCGGCGATCGGGGTCAGCCCTTGGGCTCGGGAAGGTCATGCGCCCGACGGTGCAGGAGGTACGGGCCGTGGAAGATCGCGGCGCCTGCGGCCGATGGTGCCCTCCGAGTCCGGTGCAGGTGGTGACCCGCGTGAGGAGTCAGCCGGGTCAGTAGGGGCGGATGGCCTCCGCGGCCCGCTCACACTTCGTCCTGCATGGGGCAGGTCTCCGGGCCCGGAAGGTCGAACAGCCATGATGAGCGACGGTTGTTCTCCGCGCGCATCTCCATGCCCCGGGGCCAGGGCCAGAGAGGGGCGACAGTGGGGAAGGGGCACACGAGGTGGTGTGCGACGCGGGACAGGGCACCGGGGACGGGTTCGGCATCCCAGGTGTTGATCGCGATGCCGTCCACGCCGATGACCCATCGCCGACGTGGCGGGAGGTGATGAGCGGGTACGGCGATGCCGGGTTCGAGAAGCACCCAGTGCCCTTGGTAAAGGGTGGGGCGCCGGTCTTGTCGTAGGCCGCAGTCCGGGCAGTCGGGCGGTTTTGGAGGCGGCGGAGCGGTAGCGCCTTCGGCAAGGGCTTGGAGATCGTCGTCGGGGTGGTCCCGGCCTGTCGGGAAGGATTCGGTGTCCCCCATACGGTTCAGGGTCCGGACAGGCCGTCGGGTCCGGTAGGGCGCGATTCGGCCGACCTTCTCGAACGTCCCGCGGTTCTCCTCCCTGCCCGGCACCGGTGCGTGCTCGCCGGTGGTCGAGGTGCCCGCAGGAGCAGCCCTCTCCGCGGTGCCCCCTGCATTCACACGGGAGGCCACAGCGCCCCCTGCCGCCCACCAGGTTGACATGTGTCCCAGCACGGAGTTGATGGCCCACGGACTGGCAGCCCGCCCGTTGGCCCTGCCCAGCTCGGCCATCTAAACGGCCCGCAACGGGCGCACGTCGGCCCGATGCGTCAACCGGAGGCCACCCCCACCAGCCTCGACTCCCCATGCCATGGCCCACGGAATCAGGACCAGTCACGCGCCTTGGTGACGGCTCCACGCGATGTCCAAGTGAGCCGGCCGCCGAACAGCAACTGCTCCGAGGCCGGGGCCTCCTTACTCCTTCTCCGACGAGGGCGCGCCGCTCATCCCCACCTCCGCCAGGCCGGTCCCGGTGGGACGAGGGAACACCAAGCCACCGCGCCTTGACGGCGGCAGGGGCCGGAGCCACATGCCGCCGTCCGAACCCCGCACAGGGTGGTGTCGGGGAGGCCGCAGGGTTCATCGCGGCCTCCTGGCGGTTTCCGCAGCGCGCTGGAGCTCCCACAAGGACCGGAACAGCCCTCCCGGCCGACGGGTGAGCTCCTCGTAGGTACCCTCTTGAACGATTCGTCCTTGATCGAGGACGATGATCCGGTCCGCGACGCAGACGTTGGTGAGCCGGTGCGTGATCAGCAGGATCGCTCGGTCCTTCGCCAGATCCCGCAGCCCGGTGAAGATGCGGTGCTCGGCCCGTGCGTCGAGGGCCGCAGTGGGTTCGTCCATCACCAGCAGGGATGCCTGCCGGTGGAACGCCCTGGTGAGCACGACCCGCTGCCATTGCCCTCCGGACAGTTGCTGCCCGCCGAACCACTCCGAGGTCAGCAGGGTGTCCAGTCCGGACCGGAGGGCAGGCAGCATGTCTGCTGCTCCGGACGCCTCGCACGCGGCCAGCACCGCGGCATCGCTCGTGTCGCCCTGCCCGAAGGTGATGTTGTCGCGCATGCTCAGCGGAAGGTAGGTGTATTTCTGCGGGGTCAGGCCGACGTGCTTCCATGCCTCCCATGGATCGAGGTCGACCGTTGCTGTGTGGTCCCACGCCACCGTGCCGGACGTGGGCAGCAGCAGACCGCACAACAGGCGGGAGAGAGTGGACTTGCCGGACCCGTTCTCCCCGACCAGTGCCACGATCTCGCCGCGCTTCACATGCAGGGACACCCCGGCCAGGCTGTCCTTCGAGGCACCGTCGTACCGGTAGGTGACGTCGCGGACCTCGAACCGTTCCGGCGGCCCGGGCAGCGTCCTGGCGCCGCGGGAGGAGGCCATGGCCTGCCCGTGCGCGTTGTCCAGGAACCTCTGCCAGTCCTGCACGTACCAGCCCGTGCGCACCAGCCGGGCCCCGCCGTTGATGATGCCGCGCACGGATCCGGTCGCCGTCTGGAGGGCGAAGACCGCGCTGCCGCCCGCCGCGAGATCCATCCGCCCGGACGCCAGGAGCCACAGCAGCGCCGCCCACACCGCCGCTGACGTCATGCCGCCGACCGCCGCCCCGGCAAGCCCCATCCACGCACCTGTGTCCGCCGCCTTCCGTTCAGCGGCGTTGACCGAATCGGCGAGCCGCCGGTACCGGCGGAGGAGGAACGGCCCGGCCAGACACGCCCGCATCTCCTCGCCGGACTCCATGTACGCCATGTGCCAGCGCAGCTTGGACAGCATGCGGCGGCGCCCCGACGTCTCCAGTCCCGCCAGGTACAGTACGCGCGCCCCTCGCACGTAGGCCGCAGCCTGCGGCAGGCATGCCATGAGGAGCAGAGGGAGCAGCACGGGGTGCAGAACCGTGAGAACGTACATCCCGGCCCCCAGGGTCGCGGTCGCGGCCAGCACGTCCTGGGCCTCATCGACAAGGTCCGGGGTGACCTGGGCACCACGGTCGGCGATGTCGTAGGAATCGTTGTAGCCGGGCTGATTGTTCGCCGCGAGCTCGGCACCGATCGCCGCCTCGATCATGGTGATCTCCGCCGCCCGGGCCAGCACGGGGCGCAGCCGAGCGGTCAGCCACGTCACCGTGATCCCCAGCAGCGCGCGCAGGCCGGCCGCCGAGGCGATGACCGCGAGCTGCGGAGCCGCCTCCCAAAGGCGCTCGGTGATGTCACCCGACGCGATGAGCGCGGTGATCGTCCCCGTGACCGCGAGCAGCCCCAGCACCGCGAGTACACCCGTGCCGACCTGGCACGCCAGCAGCCCGGCCGTCGCGACACGGTCCACCTGCCACGCCGTCTTCAGCGACCTCATCACCAGCGCGGGCAGCCGCCGCGCCATCGTGCCGGTGGTCAACTGCGCACCGGCCTGGAGCCGGGACTCGTCCCGGAAGAGGAACTCCTCCTCGTGGGCGCTGCCCGTGTCGAGCGGTGTGTCCGTCTCTGATGGTTGTGCGTCAGGCGATTTGTTCTCGGCCGAGGTCAAACGGGTCTCCTTGTCGGTCGTGACCGGGGTCGTGAGGCTCAACGAGCCCGCACGCTTTTCGAACACGCGTGTTTCAGACGAGCTGTGAAGCCCAGGAATGCGCGGTGGAATGCCGCCGGTCGTGCCGGACTCAAGTCCCGCAAGGGCCGGGCCTGGTGGCGGTGGTGGCCGAAACGCCGAGACGGCTACCAGGGCGGGTCGGACAGTTCGGTGACCGGTTGGCGGCGGCCCGAGGAATGTCGAGGTGACGGCGGGCCTCGTGGACGCCGTCGATCTGCTCCGCAGCCGTGGGGCCCAGTTGAACAGTGCGGCAGCCCGCTCCGGCGTGGCGAGGACGCGTGTGCAGGCGCGGCCGACGGCCGGGTCGGGGCGGGGTCGACACGGGGCGAGGGCCGCGGCGAGAGGCACCCTCGCGGTCCGGTTCCTGGACATGCCTGCCGTCCGGGCCGGTGAGGGCGGGGTGGTCGTCGATCCGGCGACAGGCGACGCCGGTTCCGGGGCGCTCGGTGCGCGCCGTGCGTTGGGCCAGTAGGTCGGGCCTTGAGTACAGAGCGAAGCCGGGGTGTGTTTCCGAGAGGTCGCCGTCGACAGGTCGGGGAGAGCGGTGAAGTAGAGCGTCGCTTCCCGCGGATTTTGGCGACGGGGTGAGCCTGTCGGCAGATCGTGCGACAGTACGTAGTCGCTTGCCTCCGTTCGGTTTCCTTGACATTGCCGGATGTGCCTGCGTTTGGGACGATAAATCCGCAGGCGGGAGGGGAGCGGTGACGCCGCCCTCTGCCTCGAGAGCCTTTCGAAAGGAGCGATCATGGCTGCGAAAGCCGACGGACAGCGCTCCGGCGATACGAAGCCGGCGACGCATCCCGTCCAGGACGCTCTGGCGCACCCCATGGAGACCATGACGGCGGTGGTGGACAGGATCCCGGGTGTCGAGGAGGTCAAAGGCCTCGCCGATGGCGTGCTGGATTCCATCGGAGTCATCTCGCCGCACGCCCGGCGGGTCACGGCGTATGCCGGGGCCGGCCTGCTCGGGGCGGCGGGGCTGATCGAGTGGCCGGTGGCGGTCGCGGGCGCCGCGGTGGTGTGGCTGACCCAGCCCCGTCCCGAGGACGTGATCGAGGAGCCGGCGGGTGACGGTGGCGGGCCGCGGGCCGAACAGGCGGCCAGGTCGGCCAAGGCATCGGCCTCCACGACGGCTGCGCGGAAGCCCAAGTCGCCGACGAGGGCGCCGGCGAAAAAGACGACTGGCGCGAAAGGGAAGGTGAAGGCCGGTGCGTCCGGGCAGCGCAGCAGTGCGCGAAAGCCTGCGGCAGCCGGGCGGAAGAAGAGCTGAACCGACGTCGGTTCAGCGTGCTTGACGGCCCGCCGGCCGTCATCGGGTGGCCGGTGCGCTCACCCCCGGGCTCGTAGGCCCAGTCCCAGCACAACGGTCTGACGACGAGCCCGTGAAGGTGAGAGATGCTGTCGCGCTTGCTGACCCTGCTGCCCGCCACGGAGCTGAGCAGCGCGCTGGCCGCTGCGCCGGCCCGCGTCACGCGCCGTATGTCGGCTTCGGCGGCCGGACGGGTGGCGACCGAGATCGTCAGCGCCGGTTCGAGAGGTGCTGTGAGCGGCGCGGTGGCCGTGTCGAACACAGCACTGCTGTTCGGCAGGGCAGCCCGTAACGCGATGACCCCTCAGGTCGGATACTGGCACGCCGCATCTCGGATGCACCTTGTCCTGCACCACTCCCCGGACGCGCCGGTGAGGTCGATGGCGCGCCTCGAGGCCGAGGCCGCGAAGGTGGCCTCCGAACTGTGCGAGCACCCTGATGTGGTGAGCGCCTACTGGGACGGGGGACTGGCTCGGCTCGTCGTGCAGCTTGCCAACGACACGGCCGATGAGGTGGTGGCGGATGCGGCGGCCGAATTGGCCGCCGGGCACGGTCTGGAGCGTGTAGGTGAGCCGACGCTGGCCCACGCGCATCCGGGCGCTGCCGGGGGCGTGCGCGCGAGCCTGGTCGGCCTGGCGTGCGACGCCGTTGGTGTCGCCGCCGCGTTGGCCGCGCGGAGCGCTCACGTGCAGCAGGCGCCCCAGGTGGTGGCGGCCATGGCCACGCTGCTGCGGGAGGACTCGCGGGTGCGGGCCCTGCTGCGGGGCCCGCTGGGCACCGACGGTGCCGATCTGCTGCTCGCCGCGGCGTACGCGGCGGCCAACGGCGTCGGTCAGTCGCCCGCACCGCTGTTGCTGGACGCGGCCCTGCGGACCACTCAACTGGTGGCGGCCCTGGCCCGGCTCGCCGCGTTCGACGCGGTGCACGACGCACTGTGCGAACCCAGCCGGCTGACAGTTGCCGGGGACCACGCCGAGCGCCCTGCGCTGCGGGCCTGCCCGGGGGAGGAGTACGCCGACGCCGCCGTGAACGGCATGCTGGCCGGGGCGGCGACGACGCTGTTGTTCACCCGTGACATGGGCGAAGCTGCCGAGGCCGCACTTGCCGGGACCCCCAAGGCGGCGCGGTACGGCCCGGCCGGCTTCACCGCGGCGCTGAGCACTTTGCTGGCCGGCGAGGACGCCCTGGTCCGCGACATCGAGCGGCTGCGTCGGCTCGAACTCGTGGACACCGTGGTGCTGCACCCGGAAGCGCTGCACCGCTACCGGCTGTGTGTGCTGGAGGTTCACCCGAGCACCGACGACTGGGACCGGCACCGGCTCTGGCAGGCCGCCACCAGGGCTCTCCAGGGGGCCTCGTGGGATGCGTCGTGGGATGTCTCGTGGGCGAACGGCGGGGCAGCCGGTATGGCGGAGGAAGCCTGCCTCGGCCTGCGCCCGGTACCCGGCGGCCCGCCCGCGGAGACGGGCATGATGATCGCCTCGGTGGGCGACCGGGACGTCGGCACCGTGCTGGTCGGCTGGGAGACCGACCCGATGGCCGAGGCCGCGATGGACGCGGCCCGGCGCGCGGGCCTGCACGTTGTGGTCCTGGAGGACGAGTCATTGGGCGAGTTCGGGGTACTGGCCGATGAACTCGCCCCCGCCGACCGGCCGTTCGCCCGTGTGGTCCGAGCCCTGCAGGACGAGGGGCGGACGGTGTTGACGGTGGCTCGCGTTCCGCACGAATACGCCTCTGGCCGCCCCCTGTTGTCGGGGCCGGCCAGACCACGGTTGTCCGCCCGCGGCCGGGACGTGACCGAAGGGCTCCTCGCCGGCGACATCGCCGTCGCGATCACCGACAAGCGCAGCGCCGTCGTCTGGGGTGCGGACGTGATGTGCGTGCGCGGGCTGGCGGGTGTGTGGCGGCTCCTGTGCGCGGTCCCGGCGGCACGGACGGTCGGCAGCCATGCCAAGTTCTTCACCGAGGCAGGCGCGGCACTGTCCGCGCTGCTGGTGCTCAGCAGAGGAACGCGCACCAGTCGACCGCCCTTTCCACTCAAGGTGCGGCTCAGCCCGGTCAACATCGCCGTCGCCGCGGCGCTGGTCTGGGGCTGGTGGGCCGCGCTGGGCACTGCCGTGCACGCCACTCCACACCCCAGGCCGCGGGTGCCCTGGCACGCGCTGGAGCCGGGAGAGGTGCTGGCCCGGCTGGCCGGGGCGCCGCGCTCCGCCCCCACCGCCCTGATGACGCTGCGCGCCGACGCGAGCCGCGTCGCGCGTGCCGCCGCGGCGCATCCGTACGTCTCCCCGTTCATCTCCCCGGCGCGCTGGGGTTTGCGTCTGCTGATCGTCACATGGGCCGAACTCGACGATCCCCTGACGCCGGTCCTGATGGTCGGCGCCACAGCATCCGCCCTGCTCGGCTCCACGGTGGACGCATTCCTGGTCACCAGCGCCGTGACGATCAACGCCCTGGTCGGCGGTATGCAGCGGCTGCGCGCGGAACGCGCCCTGTCGGGCCTCGTCACCAGCCAGCGCCACACGGCCAGGCGCTTGGCCGGCCCGAGAGACGAGCAGCCGTCCGTCGTGGCGGCGGAGAGCCTGGCTCTGGGCGAGGTGATCGAGCTGCGTACCAACGACGTGGTGCCCGCCGATGCACGGCTGCTGGAGGTCGAGGACCTGGAGGTGGACGAGTCCGCACTCACCGGCGAGTCCCTGCCGACCCGCAAGCAGTTGGCGTCGAAGCCACAGGCAGCCGTGGCCGACCGCAGTTGCATGGTCTTCCAGAGCACCACCGTCGTGGCCGGTCGCGCCCGAGCGGTCGTGGTGGCCACGGGCGCCCAGACCGAGGCCGGCCGCGCCGCCGCGCTCGCCGCCCGTGTTCCCACATCGGCGGGGGCCCAGGCACGGCTGCACGAACTGACCCGCAAGGTGTTGCCCCTCACCCTCCTCGGCGGTGCCGCCGTGGCCGGGCTGTCCCTGCTGCGCGGGAGCCCGATGCGCACCGCCCTGCGAGGCGGACTGGCGGTCGCCGTCGCCGCCGTCCCCGAAGGCATGCCGCTGGTGGCGACGGTGGCGCAGATGGCGGCGGCACGGAGGCTGAGCAGGCTGGGCGTTCTCGTCCGCACCCCGCGCAGCCTGGAAGCACTGGGGCGCATGGACACCCTGTGCTTCGACAAGACCGGCACACTGACCGAGAACCGCCTGAAGGTCGTCCAGCTCGCCACCGCCTCCGGCACCGAGCACCAGCCGTCCGATCCCGAGGCGGCACCGCTCCTGCGTCTCGCCGCGCGTGCCTGCCCCCGCCCCGCCCAGGACAGCGGCGCACATGCTCACTCCACCGACGCGGCAGTCCTGGCCGCAGCCCCGCACGACACGCAGTGGACCACCCTCGCAGGACGGCCCTTCGAGGCCAGCCGCGGCTACGCCGCTGCCGTGGGCTGCGGACCCGACGGCGCCCACCTGCTGGTCGTCAAGGGCGCACCGGAAGTCGTTCTGCCCAGCTGCCCCGACGCCGGTCCGGACGCCCTCGATCCCGCACTCAGGCTCGCCGCACGAGGTCTGCGGCTCCTGGCCCTCGCTCAGCGTCGGCTGTCCGCGGACGACGAGACGGGCCAATCACCGGACGAGTCGCTGGACAAGCCCCTCGAACTCCTGGAGTTCATGGGGTTCGTGGCACTCGCCGACACCCCCCGCCCCAGCTCCGCACCGCTGGTCGCGGGGCTGAACAACATGGGCGTACGGCCCGTCATGCTCACCGGCGATCATCCCCGGACCGCCCAGACGGTGGCACGTGCCCTGGGCTGGCCGACGGACGTCACGGTCGTCACCGGTGACGAACTCGCCACGCTCGACCGGGCCGGGCAGATCAGGTCCCTGAAGGACTGCGACGTGATCGCCAGAGTCGCTCCCGAGCAGAAACTCCAGGTCATCGAAGCGCTACGGGGCGCCGGACGCGTCGTCGGCATGGTCGGCGACGGCGCGAACGACGCAGCCGCCATCCGTGCCGCCGACGTCGGCGTCGGAATCGCCACCCGGGGATCCGCGGCCGCCCGCAACGCTGCGGACCTGGTGATCACCACCGACGAACTCTCCGTTCTCACCGACGCCATCGGTGAAGGCCGGGCCCTGTGGCACAGCGTCGCCGACGCGATCAGCATCCTGCTCGGCGGCAACGCCGGAGAGGTCGGCTTCTCCGTCCTCGGCACCCTGTTCGCCGGGGCTTCCCCGCTGTCCACCCGCCAACTGCTGCTGGTCAACCTGCTCACCGACATGTTCCCCGCGATGGCCGTCGCCGTGACCCCCCAGGACCCGCAGCCGGGCAGCCGATCCGTGGGCCTGGCCGCCCTCCAGTCCCCCCTGAACCGCCAGATCCGGCAACGCGGCGTGGTCACCGGCATCGGAGCCGCCTGCGCCTGGCTGATCGGCCACCTCACACCGGGCACGGCCCGGCGCACCAGCACGATGGCCCTGTGCGGCGTGGTCGGGGCGCAGCTCACACAGATCCTCCTCGACCGTCGCCACAGCCTCCTGATCCTGGCCACCGTCCTCGGCACCGCCGCCTTCCTCATCGCGCTCGTCCAGACCCCCGGGGTCAGCCACTTCTTCGACTGCACCCCGCTGGGCCCGCTCGCCTGGACCGGAGTCGCCCTCGCCGTGGCGACCGCGGCCCTCTCACCCCGCGCAGTGCCGCACACCGAGCGCCTGCTGACCGACATCAGCACACGCCTGGAGCCCTTGAAGCGGTTCATCCCTGTGCCGCACTGACACCGGTCCAGCAGACGGATGCGCTGGGCTCCGCCGGGCGTGAGCCGCCGCGCGGCCGGATGCCGGGCGCACGTCATGGCCGTGGGCCGGCGAACCTCACTCCGTGGCGGTAGCGCCCGCGGCGGCCCGGCTCGGCCGGAGAAGGGGACGTCAGCGGGCAGTAACGGGGGGGGGGGGGGGGGGGGGGGGGGGGCCGCCCCCCCCCCCGGCCGCGGCGGGGGGGGGGGGGCGGGGGGGCGGGGGGGGGGGCGGCGCCGCCGCGCCCCCCCCCCCCCCCCCCCCCCCCCCCCCCCCGTCCCGCCGCCTGTGCAGCGCTTGGTGCTCCAGTCGCAGTTCGCTGTTCCTGCTGGTCAGGGGGCGTGTACCTGGGCGACTCGGCTGACACGCGTCCAGGTCGGGTGAGTGTGCGACCTCGGGGCGGTGGTCCGTTGAGCGCGTACGCAAACGCCCGCGCCTCCCCCGAGAACGCGGCCGCGCCGACGCCGCAACCTGGCAACCTGGCACCATCGCCGCGCCCGCCCGGCCGTTGGGGAGTCAGCGCTGGAACATCCTCCAGAAGGCAAGGGCCATCGTCGGCGCGGACACCGGCGCGTCCTCAGTGGTCCAGGTGGTGATCACGCCGATCAAGGCGCCGGCCAGATACGCCGCATGTACTTCCTCCGGCACATCGTCGAACCCGGCGGGGCGGCGTCCTTCGCGGAATGAGGTGACGAGTTCGCTGGTCAGCCGTTCCCGCATGCGCGCGGCGAGCAATGCACTTCCCTGGGGGCCCAACATGCGGCGGTACAGGGCTGCGTTGTCGGCGATGTGCTGGAATAAATCGTTCAAGGGCTGGGGCGCGTCGTCCCGAGGCGCGTCGAGAGGGCACAGGGCTGCCACGCATGCCACATGCGCCACCGCGTCTTCCATGGCGTCCGTCACGAGCGCGTTCACATCGGGGAAGTGCTGATACACGGTGGCCCGGTTCACCTCGGCGTGCTTGGCGACCTCCGACATGGTGATCGCGGCGGGGTCCTTGACCGCGGCGAGTTCCAGGATCGCCGTGCGCAGCCGGGCCCGGCTGCGCTGGGCACGCGGGTCGTCCAGGTTCATTGCTGCACACTAACCGACATCTGTTGCCTTGATAATCGACGGGTGTCGGTTAGTGTTCCGGGTATGCGAATCGAGATCTGGGCGGACATGGTCTGTCCATGGGCTTACATCGGCAAGCGGCGCCTGGAGAAGGCGCTGGCCAGTCCGGCACTCGCCGATGCCAGCGCCGAGGTGGTCTGGCGTCCGTTCCGCATCGACCCGACCGCGCCGGACCGAGCCGTTCCCCTCGAGGAGACGTGGCGCGATCCGCTGGTGGACGCCACGTTGCGGCAGTGCGCCCCGGGTCTGTCTTCGGCGGAGAACCGGATCCGCGTCTCCCAGATCGCGGCGGACGAAGGACTGGGGCCGCAGTGGGGAGCGGCCTGGCACGCCAGCAGCCACGACGCTCACCGTCTCCTCCACCTGGCCGGGGAGCGCGGCAGCGCCGCGCTGCAGAACGAGGTCGCCGAGCAGGTACTGAAGGCGCACTTCATCGATGGCGACGACATCAGTGACCGCCGACGCCTCGGGGCGGCCGCCGTCCGCTCCGGATTTGCCGAGGGCGCGGAGCTCCTGGACACCGACGCGGGCGACCGAGAGGTACGGGAGCTCCTTCTGATCGGCAAAGCACGAGGCATCACGACATCACCGACGATCGTGGTCGGTGACCGGGCCCTTGCCGGCGCCCAGCCGCCGGAGGCGATTGCGGACTTTCTCGCCGCAGGCGACTTTGGGCGCAAGGTGCCGCAGGAGGTCCAGCGATTGCGCTGGGCCGAGTCCCTGCTGGACCAGCGGCAGCCGCTCGGCGCCCTTACCCTGCTGAAGCCTTTGCTCGACGATTACTCGGATGACCTGAACGTCCGTCGTATAGCGGCCCGCGGCTACTTCCACTCCGCGCAACTGACCCGGGCCCGCGACATACTGGAACAGTTGATCAACGACGCGCCGGACGACTCCTATGCGAGGCTCATGCTCGGGCGCACCCTCCAGCGCCTGGGGGATGAGGGCCAAGCCTCTTCGCACCTGAAGATGGCCGTCGCCATGACGCCCGAGTTCGCCTGACCGATCTGGTCGCCGACACGGCGCGCGAGACGGCCCCATCGGGCCCTCGTCGTGGTGGCCGGTCCGCCGGGTGCGGTCACCGGTTACGGGCCGGTGACCCCACCCGACTGCTGCGCGGACGGCTCTGTCAGGCGGCATCCGGGCTGGTGGGGCGCTGCTTCTTGTGGTCCACGACGGCGCGTTCGAGGACTGCGGTGCGGTCGACGACCGTGCCCGGCTTGACGTTGTCCACGGCGTTGACCTGGACGCCTCGGCTGCCCAGGTAGGTGTAGGTATGCCGGTCGAAGATCCATTCGGTGCGCACGCCGGTTCGGGCGTCGAGGCGGGCGAGGGCGACGCCGTCACGGCCTGCCGCGTCCTGCGAGTGTTCCACGACGACCACCCCGGGGATCTTCGCGGCGGCCTGGTAGAGGGCGGCGGCGGTGCGGGCGGGGACCAACTGTTCGCTCAGGACGTCTCCGATGAGGGTGAATGCCTGCTGGTCGCGGTCGCTTTCGCTGTTGGTGCGTGCGTAGATCCGCTTGAGCAGGGTGTCGGGGTCGGTGGGCAGGGCCTTGACCTTGTAGTAGGAGTCGCCGGGTTCGTCGCGGTCGAGGGTGATCCCTCCCTCGGGCTGGTAGCCGGGCTCGTCCAGCCACCCCTTGAGGCCGTCGGGGGACATCCACACCTCACGCGTGTGCAGGGGCTCGACCCATGTCCGGGACGCGTTGGTGTCGGTGCTCACCTTGGTGGAGAGGTGGGAGACCTTGGTCTTGACGTAGACGTACTGATCCTGGGACGGCTGGGGTGTGGCGTGCCGGGCGGTGGCGTCGGCGATGCGCTTCGTGGTGGAGGCCAGCTGTACGGTACTGCCCGGTTCGAGCTGGACGACCGGGGCCGCGACCGGGGCTGCCACGACCGGGGCCGCGACCGAGGCAGGCTTCCCAGGCGAGTCGGAGCCGGTGCCGGCCAGGGCGAATGTGATGCCGGCGGCCACGGCGAGTGCAGTGACCGGCACCCCGATCAGCAGGACCCGGCGGCGCGGGGCGGCCGGCGCCGGGGCAGGGACGGTCTGCTGCTGGATCTGCTTCATCAAGAACTCCTCGAGTTGGTGGTGCCGGTCGCGCGGCATGACCGGATCGCCCGGCGCCGGCAGGAGCCGGGCCAGCTCCGCGGGGTCCGGAGCCTCGGGCCGTCGCCACGGGGTGGGGATCATCGGTGCTTCTCCTCGTCCGACCGGGCCGCAAGGGTGCGGCTGCCCTGTTGTTGTCCGCGGCGCGGGAGGGGTTCCATGCCGCTTCGCCCGCTCCTTCGAGCTACGGCGAGTTCCTCGTGCGCGAGCTTGCGCAGCCGGGCGCGGGCACGCGACAGCCGTGAACGGACCGTGCCCAACGGCACCCCCAGCGCCAACGCCGCCTCCGCGTAGCCGAGCCCGGACCACACGCACAACGTGAACACCTCCCGCTCACCGCGCCGCAGCTTGGCCAGCGCCCGCCCGGCAGCGGCCAGTTCCTCGGCATCAGCCATCCGCCCCACCAGCTCATCGGCGAAGTCCGGCATCGCCTCCTTGGCAGGCATGCGAGCCACCGCGTACGCATGACGCCGCGCGGCCCGGGAAATGTTGCGCAGCACGTTCGCGGCAATACCCATCACCCAGGGCCGCGGGCTGTCCCCCTCGTCCCGCAGCCGGGCCCGCAACCGCCACGCCTCCAGAAACGTCAGCGAGACGACATCCTCAGCCGCCGCCCAATCACCCGTCACACGCACGGAATGACGGAACACCAACTGCGCATAGTCGCGGAAAAGCTCCCGGAACGCCTCCGGATCTCCTGCCCGGATCCGGGCATGCAGTGAATAGTCCACGTAGATCGTTGTCCGCCCCACCCACTCAGTTCCCGTGACGCACGTCACGCTGCGCCAGCATCCCGGTCCACGAAGTCTGGCGGGACAGCAGGAGAACGCCTGCGTGCACGACGAAGGCCGTACGAGGCGGCGGTTCGCGATCGGGCAGGTCCGGTCGCGCGGGCGTGGACGGCGAGCAGGTCACCGTCGTGCTCCTCGACCAGCGCCAGTCCCAGGCGAACCGGTGCGAGCAGGCTCTCCTGAACGCCGTACACCGGCACGACCTGTTCAACCCCCACCCGGAGCTGACGACCGAGGCAGAAGGGATGCCGGTGCGGATCACGAGCATGAAGGCTCCCCACCGGTCCGCGACGCCTACTTCCGCGACGCGGAGAACAGCGACGGTACGGCGTTCGACCAGACGGAGCCCGGCACCGCGCTGCGGCGGTGTCGGGAGTCTTCCGTAGCTGTCCGGCGTCACGTCCGGTGACGGCCGCGAGCCGTTCCCAGGACGGGCTGCCGCGATATCCGGGAGCTCCCGCGAGAAACGCCGCAGGTAGGCGGGCGGGGAGCAGTGGGCATGGGCGAGGCGGGCGATGAACGCCTCGCCGTCCGATGGGAACGACGCACCGGACTCCACGACGCCTTCGTCTCCCTCGCCTGCAGCCTCATCTGCTAGCGACGCCTCAAGAAGACCCACTCATGCTCGTGTTACGAGCTCTGAGGGAGGGTGAGCTTGTCGGTCTGCATGGCCAGGACCGGTGCCAGACAAGACGCTCCGCCAACTACCGCCCTGGCCCTATGCTCGAGGTGGCAACGCTTTCGGGTGGCGGGGGCACAGAGGTGAGCGACGGTTCTGGCACGCAGAAATTCGCTACGGGCCTGGGGATCGCGGTGTCCGTGATCGCCGTCTTGGCGTTCTTCGGCATCACGAGTTTCGACGACCTGTTGAACGACAAGGACTCCGCCCGGTCCAAAGCTTGCGCCCTGGCAGTCGCCGCTCGCAATGTCCAGACGACCACTGTGACGTCAGAGGAATGGCAAGCGGATGCCCTGGCATATGCCGAGAGGTTACTCACGGCTGCGGAGGCAACCGATGAGCCTGAGCTCCGTGGGAGGTTGCGCGAGTCGGTATACGCCCACCAGGACTGGGCGGCCACGCTACGAAGACAACAGAACAGCACAGCAGCGCTGGAGAGGGTGCACGAGGCTGAGCGAAAGTGGACGGCACTCTGCAAGGTCCGCTACTCGAAGTGAGATTGGACGTTCGCCGAACCAGAAGAGCGGGGTCAGGCCGCGCCGGTCTGCGGGCGTGAGGAGGTCCCGCCCACTCACCGCGCCGCCACGGTTCGCGTGTTCATGGAGGTTGGCCGTGTTGCAGGCACCGTGCAGCCGAATCGACCGCGCAAAGTCGTTGTACGACCAGCCTAACGCGGGGTACCTGTAGCCGGCGCGGTCACAGCCGCCCTCGTAGCCGTAGATGGTGTACGAGCGGCCGACGAAGCTGCTGTCGTCGCACAGCGTGAACAACGGTGTGGCGGCGCCCGCGGTGCCGGATGCCACCACGTTGAGCGCCGCCGCGCTGTCTGACAGGCTGCGGAGCCGCTGTCCGCGGTCTCGCGCTGAGCGACCTGAGCCAGGGCCCGCATCCTCAAGAAGCACCGAAAGCATCGCCCCGCGCAGGCGGATGCGGCTGTTCAGCATCAGCGAGCAGACGGCTATGCGCTTTGTCACCGCCGCCTGCCCCGAACGTGTCGTCAATTTGCCCGGTCGTCCCGCTGGTTCAGCCCCTGGAGGGAGGCGAGCCAGTCGGTCAGCAGGCGGTTGACCTCGTCGGGGCGCTCCTGCTGGATCCAGTGGCCGCAGCCGTCCAGGAGGTGGGAGGCCGACAGGCCGGGGAGGGTGGTGGGGTAGGCGTCGATGGCATCGGACATCCAGGTGGTGGAGGCGTCCAGGGCGCCGCCGATGAACAGGGACGGCTGTTCGATCGGGGCTCCGCGGTGCGGGGTGAAGTCTTCCCAGTCTCGGTCCATGTTGCGGTAGCGGTTGAGGGCGCCGGTGAGGCCGGTGCGCTCGAACTCCCCGGCGTAGACGTCGAGGTCGTCCTCGCTCAGCCAGGCCGGGAGGGCGCCTGTGGGGAAGCGGTCGCGCAGCCGGCCGCCGCGGGCGACGAAGTGCGGGTCGGGCTCGCCCTGGGCGGGCATGGTGTCGGCGGACAGAGCCGCGTAGAAGCCCGCGAGCCAGCCTCGGACGTCAGGCTCGATCTCCGCCTCGGCGCGGCCGGGCTCCTGGAAGTAGGAGACGTAGAACTCCCGCTCGGGACCGCCTATCTGGCCGAAGATGTCGGTGGGGCGGGGGCCGCCGGGCGGCGCGTAGGGGACGCTCAGCAGGCCGACGGCGCGGAAGACCTCGGGGTGGAGCAGGGCGGAGGCGGCGGCGATGTTGGAGCCCCAGTCGTGGCCGACGACCACCGCGCTCTCCTCGCCGAGGGCGCGCACGACGGCGACGTTGTCCTCCACCAGGCCGAGCATCCGGTAGGCGTCGGTCGCCTCAGGCTTGGAGGAACGGCCGTAACCGCGCACGTCGATCGCCACCGCCCGGTAGCCGGCCGTGACGAGGGCCGGAAACTGTCGGCGCCAGGAGTACCAGGACTCGGGGAAGCCGTGCACGAGCAGGACCAGCGGGCCGGTTCCCTGCTCGACCAGATGCAGGCGCCCGGCCGGGGCCTCAACGGTGCGGTGGCGGAACTCGGCGGCGGGTTCGGGCTGCATAGGCTTCTCCTCGGTTCGCGGGCGGACGCGGCTACCCGTCGATCATGCGGCTCGGCACCCGCCCACCGCGAACAGCCTTGCCGGGTTGGCAATCTCGAAGGACGGAGCGGTGGAGCGGCACGGTAAGAGGGAGAGGGTCCTGCGGGGCATGCGGCTGCGTGCCACGGACGACGCGCTGCGATGGCACGGCGAGCGGCTGGGCCACCGACGCCCCGCGTTCATCCGTACTGGCGGCAACGCCCTGGGAACACGGCCCGGGCCCGCTTCGCCACGAGACTGATAGCGGCGCGGGCGGCGTCGTCGGGGTCGGACCCGAGCTGAAGGGCCGCCCCTCGGTCAGGCTGTGCAGTTCGAGGCCGGCGAGGTCGGGGTCGGCGTCCGGGGGAACCTCGCCGCACTCCTTGCCGTTGTGGACGGCCCTGGCGAGCTCCAGGCGGCACCGACGTACGCGAGGAGGTCCCCGCGCGGGCCGCCGACGCGGGACGCACTGACGTGCTCGCGCTCCGCTGCTGCGCCTCCGCCCCGCACACCCCTGGCCGGAGCTGGCCGCACGCCGCCAACCTGCGCCGGATCGCCGAACACCCGGGGCTCGCTCTGCCTGTGCTCGGCCGCCCCGACCGGGCGGCGACGCTCCGGCCACTGCCGTCGGGCCGGTGGCGGGGGAGTCCGCCATGCTGCGGCTGCAGGACGCGTGGAAGGGCCGTGCCGACCTGGGCCGTGACCGGCTCCAGAGCGAGCACTTCCCCCGCCAGACGGCGGGATCCGCGGACCGCGGGCCGGTCACCGCGGGCCCCGACCCGCTGGCGCAGGCACCGCTGTGGCGTGTCCGGCGCCTGTTGGACGGGCGTCGCGGGCGGTCGCCGTGCCGTGGCCGACGCAGGCCGAGGAACGGACGCGGCCTCGCTCTCCGCCCGCCTGACCCGGGCGGAGATCGGCGCAGCGGCCCACCTCGCACAGGCCCTGACAACGGAGGCGGGTCGCCGCCCCCGCGACACCTTCGGCCGCCTGACCGACCTCTCGGCCGACGCCTACGCAAGAGCCTGGCTCGCCTCGGCCGTGCCCCGGGTGGCTGCGGAACGCTCGCTGGTGGCCGCGTCCTGGTCGTGACCCACCGCTGAGCCCACCGGGCTGCCCAGGCCGCCCGGTGGGCTCAGGCGGTCCCGGGCCCAGGTCCTTCCGGCGTTCCGCACCACCGGGTCTGGCAGCCTGTCTGCGAACTCCTCCACCCGACCGATCCCGAACACCGGTCCCTGCCGCCCGAGTTCGACGCCCATCAGGGGCCGTGTACACGTCCGACGGCATGCGGCAGCAACCGACCGTGCCGACACGGGGCGTAAGGGTCTCCAACAGGCTGGTCGACCTCGGACTCCCGCCCATCTCGCGACCTCGACGCCATGCGCCCCGGCAGTACGGGCAGGGCCGACTGCCACGACCGCCCCGACCGCATTCACGCCCCCTCCGAATCACCCGTCCCGAC
Organism: Streptomyces sp. NPDC047982; assembly: GCF_043204165.1. Lineage (NCBI taxonomy): Bacteria > Bacillati > Actinomycetota > Actinomycetes > Kitasatosporales > Streptomycetaceae > Streptomyces > Streptomyces sp. NPDC047982. The sequence goes on from NZ_JBIDBS010000013.1 coordinate 152,824, forward strand.
AGGTGATAGTCCGGCACATCCCCGCCTCCCTCACGAGGCTGGAACCCGGGCGCACTCACCGGAGCGCGCACGCCGACACCACTGCCCCGGCCCCGGAGGGCCGCGGCCTCCAGCCGCCTGCCCACGGCGATCCCTCCCCGGCCCTGCTGGCCCGCGCGGACCGGAGCTCCGGCCGGTTCCCCGCCCAGCGCACCGAGGACCAGGACGACGCGGCCGGCGGAGGCAAGGACACCTCCCCCGTCCGACGGACACTCCGTCCGCCCAGCGGCTCTGTTCATGACCGACAGCAGATGCTCAGGAGTTTCGACAACATCATGTCCTGGAGTTGTTCGAATCAGCCCCGACCACAGGCGGAGACGTGGTCAAGCGGGACGTGCCACATCCTTCGTCTGGGGGGCTTGTGCCGCAGAACTCACAAACGGCTGCCCGCGACCTCGAAACTACCGCTGTTTGTAATCGCTCTACAGCAAAGGCTGTGAAGAAGAAAATGCGCACCACGACCCCGGCTACCAGCCGCCTCCTCACGCTCGCTCTCGCAGCAGCGACGTCTCTGACCGTTCTGTCCGGCACCGCCTCGGCTGCCGACATCGACGCCCCCTACGCCCGCGCCGCTGCGAAGGTCTCCTCCGACGCCAAGCTCCTGGGCACCAAGAACGTCCAGTCGGTCACCCGAGGCAGCGCCGCTGCCACCTACTGCGTCAAGGTCGCGTCCCGCGCCGTGAGCAACCTTTCCACCGCGGCGATCGTCGCCACGCTCAACAACTTCCGAGGAGAGATCACCGCCATCGGTGCGCCGCACTCCTACTGCGGCAACGCCGCCCACACCATCACCGTCGTCACCAGCGACAGCAGCGGCAAGGGCGCAGACCGGCCGTTCACCGTAGCCGTCCTGTAACGGCCCACCACCGGGCTCAGATCGTGCGCCGTGCCCCACGCAAGAGGACCTGCGCGACCATCGGCGGGTGACAGGCGGCGAGTGCAGTCTCGATGCGTACTCACCGGGGGTGTCGCCCACGTCCTTCGCGGCGCGGGAGAGTGCCGGTACACGTGATCGCTGATCAGCCCTCTTGGTGCCCGCCTGCCTGCTTCGGCCGACGGGCACCTGCCTGCTGATCAAGCGCGACGTCTCGGGGTACCGGCCCCACGCGAACTCCAGGTCCTCCAGGACGGCTTCCAGCGCCTTGTCCCACCGGCTGCGCAGGAGAAACCGGACGCTTGCAGAACGACGACGGCGCCGCCTCTTCGGAGGCGGCGCCGTCGTCGTTGTCGTTCTCACTTCTGGGGGGCTGCCCCCGCCAGGCCCTGGCGCAGCAGTTCGTACGCGTGGTCGGCGTCGGCCACCGCCTCGGGGTACACCTCGTCCGCGGACCGGCCGGCGACGATGCGCTGCCAGTTCGCAGACGCCAGGATGCGCTCGGTGGCGATGACCTGGCCGGCCAGCAGGGCGGCCGTGATCTCGCGGTCGGAGTCGAGCGCGTCGACCAGGGCCTGGGCGAGCGCCTCCTCGGCCTGGGCCAGGTACTGGCTGACGCGCGCCACCAGGCTCGGCGTGGAGTACACCAGGTGATGGAAGGCGAGGACGTCCTCGTCGTCGTTGAGCCCCGTGATGGGGTCCCGGGCCGCCAGTCCGTCCAGGAAGTGCCGGTGCAGGGCGTCGATCGCGGACACCCCGGGCGGCCGCTCCGCGACGACGGTGCTGCTCACCGTCTGGTGGTCGGCGAAGCGGTGGACGACCAGGTCTTCCTTGGTGGGGAAGTACTTGAACAGCGTGGGTTTGGAGACCTCGGCGACAGACGCGATATCGACGACCGAGACCTGGTCGAACCCGTGCTCGAGGAAGAGCGTGATCGCCGTGTCGGAGATCGTCTCTCGCGTTCGCTGTTTCTTGCGCTCCCGCAAGCCCATCGGCGCATTCACCAGGTCATCCTAGCACATCCCTTACTTAGGCAATCAGGTGACCGAGTCTGTGAATTGACTTGGTTAAGTAATTTGCTCCAGTGACCTCCAGCGGAAGACGGACGGGCCGGACGGAGCGCCGCCCGCGGCGAGGGAAGGGCATCAGGACAACAGCGGCCTCCACCGAGAGGTCGGTGCGCTCCCGGTGGTGGGGGCTGGGGGGGATCGCCCTGGCTCTGGAAGACCGCCTCGGGCACCGGCTGGCCGAGTCGGGCCCGCGCCTCGTCGTAGCGGCCCATCGCGGTCAGCGCGTACACCGAACTCGCCAGTGGCAGGCCGATGCTCAGCCCCAGCCCCGTGACGACATCCGCGACAGGGCCACGTCGCTGTGCCGCTCGGCCTCCAGCAGCCGGCCCTGCCGGATGAGGTTCGCCGCTCGCAGCGAGGACAGCAGCGCGTCTCAGGTGGGGATGTTCCGCTCACGGGCCGCCTCCAGCAGCGTGGCGCACCATGCGTCGACCTGCTCGGTGCGGTCGGCGTAGAACAGCGTCGTCAGCGCCAGCGGGATGGTCTCCAGCGCCGACGTCAGACTGGACATTTCCAGCACATGCGCGGCGCCGACCACCGCCGGCCCGGGTTCGCCGCCCCGCAGGACGACGGACAGGGCGGTGGCCGCCTGCAGCCCGCGCCCCCGCGGCGATCGCCGCGGGGGCGATCTCGTCGGCGGCGTCGGGGACACATCGCCGAACATCCGTCGGTGGAACGGCGGGCACAGCACGGACAGCCACCGCTGCAGCGCCCGCACCTCGGCCACACCCTCCTCGCCCGGGTCGTCGGCCAGCTGGTGGTCGACCAGCTCCAGCACCTCCGCGGCGTCGTAGTTGATGGACCACACCCCATGCGTTGGCGCGTTCCCTCGGAGAGCAGGCCGCTCTCAGGACGAGGGAACCGGATTTCGCCGCGCGCTGGGTGAATTCGTGCAGGAGAGCGTCTTGCCGACCCCGGCAGAGCCACTGACCGGGCGATCGGACCCGCTCCGCCGTCGCGTGCGGCCAGCAGGTCATGTAATTGGGTGAGTTGTACGCCCCGTCCGACGAGGGACATCCGCAGGATGCTCCCTATGGTGCCGAGGCTTCGGTAGGTCTTCGGCCATCCTGCAATATCAGGCAGTCCGGGGGCCTTCAGTGGTCATCGCCACAGGGATTTGGCGCAAGTGTGACCTTCGAGAACGGCAATTCGGCCAACTTCGAAAGCCAGGGCAACTTTCTGCCTTGGGGTTCTTCAAAGAGGCGTAAGAAAAATGCGGCCGGGGGAGTCCCCGGGCCGCACGTCTCGGACAGGCCGCCGTCAGGCGACGAGCGGCTCCGGCAGCGGCCGGGCGTGCAGGACGTCGAGCCGGGACACCGCACGCGTCACCACGACGTAGAGCCGGTGCAGTCCGCGCGGCTCGGACTCCACGATCGCGGCCGGCTCCACCACGACGACATGGTCGTACTCCAGGCCCTTGACGACCGTCGCGGGCAGTACGGTCACCCGGGCGGCGGTGCCGACCTCCTCGGCCGTCGCCGTCTCGATGCCCGCCCTGCGCAGGGCCGCCGACGTGGCGGCCACCGCGTCGTCGGCGGCGATGACGGCGACGGACCCCTCCCGGTCGAGGGCGGCGCGGACCGTGGACACGGTGGCGGACGCCACGTCGTCGACCGCGCTGACCCTCAACTCGCCGTCATGGCGGAGCGAGCGGGCCGGCGGCACGTCCACACCGAGGGCGCCCACCAGCCGGTTGGCCAGCTCCATGACCGCGGCGGGCACACGGAAGCCGGTGGTCAGCGGGACGACCGTGGCCTGCGCCTTGCCCAGGTGCGTCAGCTGCTCCTGCCAGGTCCGCGCCGACCAGGGCGCTGTCGCCTGGGCCAGGTCGCCCAGCACCGTGAGGGAGCCGAACGCGCTGCGTCGGGCGATCGCCCGGCACTGCATCGGCGACAGGTCCTGGGCCTCGTCCACGACCACATGGCCGTAGCCCTCGGGGCGTTCGATGAGCCCCGCGACGTCGTCGAGCAGCAGCATGTCCTCCACCGACCAGGTGGCGCTCTTCTCCGACCGCGGCGGCTTGGCCCACAGTAGGGCCCGCTGCTCGGCGGCGTCGAACACCCCGTCCGCGGCGGCCTCCATCACCGCGGGATCGCTCAGCAGCGTGGCCACGACCTCCTCGGGCCGCGCCACCGGCCACGCCGCCTCCAGCAGAGCGGCGACCGGCTTCGAACGGCCGATCTTCCGCGCCCATGTCACGCTCTTCGGGCCGGCCCGCCGCTCGGCCTGCTGCTGGATCAGCCTCACCACCCGCGAGCGCACATGCTCGCGGCCGATCCCGTACGGCACGCCCATGCCCCGCACCTCGTCGATGACCCGGGCCAGGTCGTACGAGTCCACCCGCCAGCGGTACGAGCCGTCGGTGACCGCGATGGACTCCTCCGGGTGCCTCACCCGGGCGTACAGCGCACGCTCAAGGACGGTGGCCATACGGTCGCTGTGCTTCAGGACGCCGGCATCCTCGGAGTCCACCCGGCGCACGGGGTGCCGGGCGACGACGTCCTCCACCGTCAACTGGGCGATGTCGATCTCGCCGAGCGACGGCAGCACCTCCGAGATGTAGCGCAGGAAGGTGCGGTTCGGGCCGATGATCAGCAGACCGCTGCGCTGCAGCCGCTCGGGGAACGTGTAGAGGAGATACGCGGCGCGGTGCAGGCCGACGGCGGTCTTGCCGCTGCCCGGCGCGCCCTGCACACAGACCGACTCGTTCAGCTCGCTGCGGACCAGGTTGTCCTGTTCCGGCTGGATGGTGGCGACGATGTCGCGCATCGGACCGAGGCGGGGCCGCTCGATCTCGGCGGCGACGATCGCGCTCGCCGCGTCCCCGCCGTCCTCGCCCCGGGCGTGGTCGAGGTGCTCGTCCTCCAGCCCGGTGAGGTCCTCGGGAGCGCCGTGGCTCCACGGCGCCCACCCGAAGCGCCGCCGCACCGCGACTCCGCGCCGCTCCAGGGCGCTCGCCTGGTAGTAGGTGCGGGAGACCGGCGCGCGCCAGTCGATCACCAGGGGCGGTGCGGCCGGGTGCTCCGAGACCCGCCTGCGGCCGATGTAATACCGCTGCCGCCGGTGGTCCCCGGCCTCCTCGGAGTCCTCGAAGGCGAGCCGGCCGAAGAACAGCGGGCTGTGGGGCTCCTCCGCCATCTGCCGTGCGCGGGTGCGCAGGTAGCGGCCGAGCGCCTCGGCGCTCGCGCCGTCGCCCGACACGTCCTCGCCCGCGACGACCTGGTACTGGGCATCGTCCACCTGGCGGATCATCGCCTCGCGGCACATCGCGACGTACGCACGCTCCAGGGCCAGCTCGTCGTCGAGTCCGCCGGCCTCCTGGGTGCCGTACGTGTCCTGGACGTGTGACGTCATCGATCGACCTTTCCGAAGTGACGGCCTTGCGCGCCGCCCGGCGCGACCGGACGACGAATTCCGGGTCGCAGCATAACTGAACCGGGTTAATAGACTGGCTGAGTTGTGTTATTGGCGGCCGGATCCCGCCGACGGCACGGCAGCGCTGAGAGCGGCTGCTTACCTGGGCGGCGCCCAGCGCGTGGAGCGGCCGGTCGATGGGCCTGCTGCTGGTCGTCGCGGTCACCTCCGCGTCCGTGCAGGACCGGGCCGGAGGCCGCGCTGTCCTGGCCCGGCTCGCCGTCGGCTTCCGCGCGGTCGGTCCGGTGTGGGCCGACGGCGGATACGCCAACTCCGTTGATTCCACCCCCGCTGCTTTCATGGACTCGTCCGCCACCTCGTCGCCGCAGGCGACCCGCGCCGCCCGGGCCGGTCGCCGCGCCCGTCGCACCCTCGCGCAGATGAGGGGCTGATCGTCATGGACTGGCGACACAACGCGGTCTGTCGCGACGAAGACCCCGAGCTGTTCTTCCGGCACCACCGGCCCGGCCCTCCTCCAGATCGAGGAAGCCAAGGCCGTCTGCCGGGTTCTCTGGGGGTAACCCCGTGGCGCGACGGGAGTAGGAACCACTTTGTGCAGCTCAGCGCCGGTGTGATCGACAGCATCGTGTGCAAAACCTGTGGTGCCAGTGCTGCATCAGGCGGGTCCTGGTTCATGTCGCCGCGTGAACCGCGCACGAGCGGCCTCGTGAGCGCTGTGCAGTAATTGCACAACTGTGGCCGTTGTCCTCTCACCGGGATTGACGACGGAGATCCAGCCGAGCGCGCCGTATACCGGATGCGGCATCACACTGTCGGCGGCTGCGTAGTCGCGAGGGCGGCTGATGCTGCGTGGCTCCTCTCCAGTGAGCTCCTGGAACATCACGCGGTCGACGTGGACGTTCACGCGCCAGCGGCCCGGAGGGTCCAGGTCGGAAGCGGCGTCGTCGGGGTAGTTCTTGGTGACGATCGTCCCGTAGGGCTGAACGTTCTTGGGTATCCGGCCGTCGGGGGCGTAGTGGAAGAACGCGTCCCCCCACGCGATTTCAGGGAAGTCGCCTCCCGGTTCGGGGACAAACACGAGCGCGCCGTCAAGGCCACGCACAGTCGCGATGATCTGTTCCATACTCATGGTTCAAGCATTACCTTCAAGTGCTTATGTGGGGTTGGCTGGTGGACGAGACCACAAGCGGTTCGCGACGAGTACCGCTGAGAACAGTCGATGTCGCCAGAGAGTCGGGGTACTCGGTGCAACAGGTTCGCGACCTGGAGCGGCTGGGAGTCATTCCCCCAGCCGCTCGATCGAGCAACGGTTACCGTTCATACACATCAGCTCACGTGCATGCTCTTCGCGCCTATCGCGGACTCGCCGGTGCTGTCGGGCCTGTCGCAGCCCGGCAGATGCTCGCGGAGCTGCGGACGGAGATGATCACGGAGGCAGCCTCGGCGATCAGCGCGGTGCACGTTCGGCTCGCGCGGGAACGGGATGAGGCTCTGCGTGCTCAACAAGCGTTGCGTGCGATCCATGGGGAGACGAACGCACCCGAGTTCGAGCACGAGAGCGACGCGATGACGATCACGCAGCTGGCCGCAGCGCTCGATGTCCGTCCCTCAACCCTGCGGTTCTGGGAGCAGGAAGGGCTCGTCATCCCCGAGCGAGTGACGTCACTGCGAGCACGTCGATACGGGCTTTCAGCGATCAGAGCGGCCCGAATCGTCGCGGCCCTCCGCGGCACCGGTTACGGCATTCCCGCAGTTCGCGACATCATGGGCTCCCTGCACCAGCTCGACGGCCTGGGAGAAACGCAGCGGATCCTGCAACAACGTCTCGACCAGATCGCCATGCGCACCGTTGCACTGCTTCGAGCGGGCGCAGACCTGGCAGCCGTTGTCACGTCGGCCCAGGAACCGCCGATCGCCCGATAGACCCGGACCGCCTCGCGTGCTGACGATCCGGGTCGTCGGGCGCCCGGCCCGTTTCGGCCGAGTGCCCTGTCGCGGCTGCGACCGTCCGCTCAGTCGTCGAGAGCCTGCCGGACTTCCTTGCGCAGAAGCTCGGTGTAGTCGTGGGCCCACCCTTCGATCGTCGCGCGGTCCCACAGGTCGGCCGAGTACTCCAGGTAGCCCGAGAGCACGTCCCCGGCCGGTACGAGTCCGACGGTGAGCTCCGTCCGGGCAGCGGCGGGGGCGAGGTCCTCGACGGCCGCGGTCAGGCCGGGCAGCTCGATGTCGGTGTCCAACGAGCTCTGATAGGCGAAGCCGACGGCCAGCTTGTCCGGCACGGCGATGCCTTTCCGCTCCAGCATCACCGGGGCGATCCGGCGTACTGGCATGGCCAGGTCGATGCACTCCACCGTGGTGCGGGCGACCTGGTCCGTCAGGGCGGCGAAAGAGCCGGTCGCGCCCTCGCGTATCCGGAGCGCGAACCCCGTGACCGTACAGGCGACGAGCGACTCGAACGCGCGGCGCTCACGGTTCGCGTAGGAGATGTTGAACAGCACGTCCGGCTGCCCGGATTTCCGCGACAGCAGCCGGCCCAGGGCCGCTGCCGTGACCACGAAGGGGGTCGTGCCCCGCGTTCGGGCGAGGCGCTCCACGGCCTGGCGCACCTCGCCGGGCACGGTGAACGTCACGACACCGCCCCGCCCGCTCGGGGTCGTCGGCCGCGGCCGGTCCAGCGGCAGGTCGATGTCGAAGGGCACACCGTCCAACTGGCGCAGCCAGAACCGTAGCTTCCGCTCGTCGCTGCCCGGCTCGGCGTGGTCGCGCTGCCACTGCGCGTACGCGGTGGGCTGGTACGGCGCGGGGGGCAGGGCGTGGGGGACACCCGTGACGGCCGAGCCGTAGAGCGCGGCCAGTTCCTTCAGCAGCAGGCTGACGGACCATCCGTCGCACACGGCGTGGTGCAGGGTGAACAGCAGCACCCAGGAGCTCTCGCCTATGCGCAGCAGACGCAGCGCCACCGGCATGCCGTCGACGGGGTCGAGCGGTGTCTCGGCGGCCTCGGCACCGGCCCGCTCCACGGCGGCCTCCCGCTCCCGCGGTGGCCGGGCGGTGAGGTCCTCGACGGGCAGGTCGACCGGCCGGGGCCGGAGCACCTCCTGCTGCCAGCCGTCGCCGTTCTCGGCGAAGCGGGTCCGCAGGCCCTCGTGGCGTTCCACGAGCCGGGTCAGAGCGGTGCGCAGCGCCGCCACGTCCAGGGCCCCGGAGAAAGTGATCCGCATCGCGACGTTGAGGACCTGCGGGAGAGGATGACGGACGTGCACCGAGACGAAGCGGGTCTGCTGTTCGGTGGCGGGCGCCCGGTGCTCGACGGTGCCGGGGCCGATGTGGGCCGCGGACGGCCGGCGTCCCCCCGCTTCCGCGGCCATGTGGTCGGTCATGGCCCGCAGCGTCGGCTCCTGGTAGAACCGCACCATCGGGTACTCGGTGCCGAATTCCTCTCGGGCCCGGTTGACCAGCCGCATCGCGGTGATCGAGTGGCCGCCCAGGTCGAAGAACGAGGCGTCCGCCGCGATGCCGTCGGCGTCGATGGAGAACTCGGCCGCCCACAGCGCCCGTACGCACCGCTCGACCTCCGCACGGGGGCGGCCCTCGACGGCTGTGCCGAGGCCGGCTTCCCTTGCCCCGCCCGTCGCGCCCGGCTCCCGGTGCGGTGCGGCGGTGACGAGGTCGGGCGGCGCCAGCTCCGAACGATTCAGCTTGCCGTTGTCCGTCCTGGGCAGTTCGGCGAGGACGCGCCAGGCGCGCGGCACCAGGTACTCCGGTAGCAGGACGGCCAGTTCGTCAGCCATGAGGTCGGCGAAGGCCTGCCGGTCGTCGGGGGTGTCGTCGACCGGGTCGGCGGGGACGGCGTACGCGGCGAGATACGCTTCACCTCGTTCGTCGCGGCGGGCCAGCACGGCCGCCTCGCGCACGCCGTCCAGGCCGTTGAGCGTCAGGGAGACTTCCTCCGGTTCGATCCTGAAGCCGCGGATCTTCACCTGGTCGTCGGTCCGGCCGCGGAACTCCAGCCTGCCGTCCGGGGTCCAGCGGACCAGGTCGCCCGTGCGGTACAGGCGGGCGCCCTTGCCCCCGTCCGGGTCCGGCAGGAAGCGCTCCTCGGTCAGCTCGGGCCGGTGGAGGTAGCCCAGGGCCACGCCCGGGCCGCCGACGTACAGCTCCCCCACGGTGCCGACCGGCACCGGGTTGCCCGACGCGTCGGTCACGCGCAGGCGCACATTGTCGACCGGGCGGCCGATCGCGATCGTCCCGGCGGTCCCGCCGGGGCCCTCGGCCCGAGGCGGCACGGTCTGCGTGGTGCACAGTACGGTGACCTCGGTCGGCCCGTACACGTTCACCGTCTCGTACGGTGCCTCCGGCCGCGGTCGGGTGCGCAGGACGTCGCCGCCCAGCAGCAGATGGCGCAGCGGCGGCTGGTCGCCGGGCGGGAGCCGCAGCACCGCCTCGCCCAGGGCTGTGGGCAGGATGGAGAAGGTGACGCCCTGTCCGGCGTACCAGCGGGCCAGGGCGAGCGGGTCCCTGCGGACCGTCTCGTCGGCGATGGTGACCGAGGCTCCCGCGGTCAGCGCCGGCCAGATCTCCAGGATCGAGGCGTCGAAGCTCTGGCTGCAGACGACGGCGCTGCGGTCGGCCGGGGTGAAGGCGAAGCGCCGGTGGTGCCACCGGCACAGGTCCACGACGCTGCGGTGCGGCACGGCGACGCCCTTGGGGGTGCCGGTGCTGCCGGATGTGTAGAGGACGCAGCACAGGGATGCGTGGCCGGCGGCGGCCGCGGCGGGAGGGGTGTGCCGAGGGACGGCGTCGGGTGCCACGACGGTCACTCCGCCGGGCAACGCCAGCGCGGCCGCCCCGGCCGGCGTGGACACCACCGTCCGGGCTCCGCACTCGGCGATCACCTGCTCGGCGCGTGCCCGGCCCAGGGAGGGATCGAGCGGCACATACGCGCGTCCCGTCCTGAGCACCGCGAGCATGGCCACGACGAGGTCGGCGGAGCGCGGCAACCACAGAGCCACCGTGTCGGTGTCACCGCCCTCCGCGTGCCGTTCCCTCAGGACGGCGGCCAACCGTACAGCATGCTCGTTGAGTTGACTGTATGTCAGAACGGTGTCGCCGCTGACCACGGCCGTGCGGTCCGGGTTCGTGGCGGCTTGCCGGGCCACCAGCTCGTGGACGCCGCCGTCCGACAGCGCACGGGACGGACCGCGCTGCCAGGACTCCGGTACGGGATCACCCTCGGCGGCCGTCGCGGCGAGCCGGGACAGTGGGGTCTCCGGGGCGACGACCGCTGCCGCGAGCAGGTCCCGGAAGGTGGTGAAGAACCGCTCGACGGTGTCCGCGTCGAACAAGTCGGTGTTGTATTCGAGGTGGCAGCGGATGCCCTGTGCCTGGTCGGTGAAGTAGAAGGTGAGATCCGTGAGGGCCTTGTCCGGGCCGGCGTCCAGCGGGGTGGCGTCGATGCCGGGCAGTTCGAAACGGAACGGCTCGGTCCGCTGGTACTCGGCGAGCACCTGGAACACCGGGGTACGGTCCGCGCTCCGTGGCGGGGCGAGCTCGCGCACCACCGTCTCGAACGCCACACCGGCGTGGTCGTACGCGTCCAGGGCGACGGTGCGCACCCGGTCCAGCAGCGTGCCGAACGTGGGGTCGCCGGAGAGGTCGAAGCGCAGCGCGAGGGTGTTGACGAAGAAACCGAGCAGGTCCCCGGCCCGCTCGGGCCGGTCGGAGACCGGGGTGCCGATGATGATGTCCTCCTGCCCGGTGACCCGGTGCAGCATCGCCGCGTACCCGGCGAGGAGGGTCATGAACAGGGTGCTCCGGCGCAGGCGGCTCAGCTCCCGCAGCCGCCGGGACAGTTCCGGGTCGAGCGTGCGGAAGACCGCCCGGCCGTTGGAGGTCATCGGCGTGGGCCGCGGCCGGTCGGTGGGCAGCTCCAGTACGGGCAGGTCCCCGCCGAGCGTGCGCAGCCAGTAGGCCAGGTCCTCGGCGGTCCCGGGGATGTCCAGGGCCGCCGCCCGCTCCCGGGCGTAGTCGGCGTAGCTCCAGGTCAGCCGGGGCAGCGCGGGAGCGGCGCCATCGCGTTCGGCGCGGTAGAGGGCGGACAGGTCGCGGCTCAGGACGGTGGCGGAGGCCGCGTCGACCACGATGTGGTGGAGGGAGAGGACGAGGACGTGCTCCTCGTCGGCCATCCTGACCAGCCGGGTGACGAACAGCGGGCCCGCCGTCAGGTCGAAGCGGCGGGCGCTCTCCGCCGCCAGAACCTCCCGGAGCACGTCCTGCGGGCCACCGGCACCGTCCACGACCTCGAAGTCCGGCTCGGCAGGCGCCCGCACCACCTGCCGCGGCCCCTCTCCGGTCTCCCGGAAGACGGTGCGCAGCCCCTCGTGGCGGGCGACGAGGCCGCGCAGGGCCGCGCGCAGGGCGGGCACGTCGAGCGGGCCGTCGAGGCGGATCGCCTTGACCTCGTTGTACGCGGTACGCCCCGGAAGCAGGTGCTCGACGAACCAGATCCTCTCCTGCCCCTGCGACAGCGGGGCGTCCTCGGGCGTGTCACCGGGCGCGGGCTCCGGGGCGGCCGACGCGGAGGCGGCCAGCGCGGTGGCGTTCGGCCCGGCTTCTTCCGGGCCCTCCTGATACCGGCGGCGCAGCACGGCGATATGCGGGAGACCCACGCGCAACGCGTCCGGTGCGACCCCGAAGTCGACCAGGGCCACGATCTCGTCGGCTCCCGCGGCGGTCACCATGTCCACCACGGGACGGACGCTGTCCGCCGTGCCGATCAGGGACCGCTGGTCGCAGTAGCGGCCGTAGGCGCGGCGGAACACCGTCTCCAGGTCCTCCTCGCTGAGGGTGGAGAGGTCGACGCTGTGCCCGAGGCTGTTGGTGACGCCGCTGAACAGTGACAGGGACGCACGCATGTAGCGGGACAGCGGCTCGTACGCCTCGGCCCGCGCGGTGTCGTGGTCGGCCGCGAGGTAGGTGTGCAGCAGGACGGCCACCCGCCCGGCGTCCGGGTCCAGGCCGTGCCGGGCCCGGGCGCGGCGGTAGCGGGCGATGTTCTCCCGGAGCTGTTCGACGCTCTGCGTCATCAGGTTGGTGACGACGCCCAGGTCGTGGCGGGCGGCGAACTCGTACGAGGCCGGATTGCCGACCACCGCGGTGTACATGGGCGGGGCGTCCTGCACGGGCCGCGGGAAGAGCCGCACCTCGCGCTCGCCGTCCCCGGTGGTCCGCCGCAGCGCGTCACCGCGCCAGAAGCCCCGCACCTGCTCAAGCTGTTCGTACATCACCTCCTTGTGCCGGCCGAAGCGGTCGGGGAAGAAGACGAAGTCGTTGGCGTTCCAGCCGCTGGCGACGCCGATGCCGACGCGTCCGCCGGAGAGGTTGTCGACCATCGACCACTCCTCCGCGACACGGATCGGATCGTGGAGAGGCAGTACGACGGAACCGGCGTTGAGCCGGATGCGCTCGGTCTCGCGGGACAGCGCGGCGGCGAGCACCGCAGGGTTGGGGAAGAGGCCGCCGAAGGAGTGGAAGTGCCGCTCCGGCAGCCACAGGGCGTGGAAGCCGTTCCGGTCGGCGAAGCGGGCGGTCTCCATGAGGAGTTCGTACTTGCCGTGCCGGGGCTCGGCGGCGTCCTGCGGATAGTCGCCGAAGAAGTAGACGCTGAAAGCGGGGGCGCGGCGGGCAGCCTCGTCGGCGGGTGCCGGGCGGGACATGGCGGCCGCGGCCGAGTTCCATGCCATGGAGGCCGCCGTGGCGGGTGCGGATGCTTCGGCGGGTGCCTCGGCGGATGCGGGTGCTTCAGCGGGTGTGGGCGCGGTGGGCGGTGCGGCCGACGCCGGGGACGCGGCCGACCGGGCCACCGGGCGGCTGCCGGGGAAGAAGCCCGCCGACCGCAGCTCGCGCAGCGCACCCCGCACCGCTTCCGAGACGAACTCGATGTCGCTGTCCGTATGGGCGGTGGACAGGAAGAAGTTGCGCCACTCCCAGACGTGGACGCCGCGCAGCATCAGGTGGGGGTACAGGAGTTCCATGTCGGCACGGTGTTCGAAGCGGAACTGGGAGCCGAAGTGGCTCATCCGCAGAGGGAACTCCTCGGCCTCGAAGAAGCCGTTGAGCGTCGCGGCGAGTTCGGCGGTCCGCGTGTTGAGCCGCTCCTGAAGGTGCGGACTGTGTTCCTTGAGATGCGTCAGAACGGCGCGCGCGGCGACCATCGACACCGGGTGCTGGATGTACGTACCGCCGAAGAAGGTGGTATCGGCGGGCGGGTAGCTGTCGTCGCCGTACGCCCAGTAGCCGCCGTCCACGCCGTCCATGATGTCGGCGCGGCCCGCGACGGCCCCGATGGGGAAGCCGCCGCCGAGCAGCTTGCCGTAGGTGGCGAGGTCCGGGGTGACGCCGTACAGCTCCTGCGCGCCGCGCAGTGCGGGGCGGAAGCCGGTCAGCATCTCGTCGAACATCAGCACGATGCCGTGGCGGCGGGTCAGCTCGCGCACCTTCCGTACGAACTCCGCGGGCTGCAGCGAGGGATGCCTGCTCTGCACCGGTTCGACCACGACCGCGGCGATCTCCGCGGCGTGCTGCTCGATCGCTTCCAGGGCCGTGTCGCTGCCGTAGTCGAGGACCAGCAGATCCGAGACGGCGCCGTGCGGGATGCCGCGGGAGACGGGCACGGTGACCCGATCCGCCCCGGTGCCCGAGGAGCGGCCGAGAACGGTGTCGGCATGGCCGTGGTACGCCCCCGTGAAGGTGACGATCTTGTCGCGCCCCGTGGCCGCGCGGGCCAGGCGGATGGCCGCGGAGTTCGCCTCCGTACCGGAGTTGGCGAAGGCCACCCGCTCCATGCCGGTCAGCCCGGCCAGCAACTCGGCCGCCTCACCGGTCTCGATGGCGCGGGGGCCGAGCTGGACGCCGCGTGAGAGGTGCTCGCGGACGGCCTCGGCGACGAAGCCCGGCTCGTGGCCGAAGAGCAGCACGCCGAACCCCATGGTGATGTCGACGTACTCGTTGCCGTCGACGTCCTCCAGCCGCGCCCCGCTCGCCCGGCGGCCCGCGATCGGGTACAGCATCTCCTTGGTCGCGCTGCGGAAGCCGACAACGGCACGGCTGTCGGCCAGGACACGGCGGTAGCGCTGGGCGATCCGTTTCGAGGTCGCGGTCCTGGCGGTGTAACGGCGTACGAGATCGTGCAGGTGTTCCTGCTGGGAGCGCGGGGAGGCATCCTGGACCATGCCGGAGGTACGGGCGAGGACCACTCGGGGACCGTGCGTGCGCGGCGGCTCGGCGGGCTGCTCCCCGGAGCCCACCTGCGCGGCGATGCGCTGCGAGAGTTCGGCCATGGCCGCCAGGTCCCGGTCCAACGCCGCGGAGAGGCCGTTCAGTCCGGTCACTGCTGGGCCGCCTCGCCGTTGAGCCGGAGCGCCGCCGAAGCGGTCTGGAGCGAGAGCAACTGGGACAGTTGGGACATCATCTGCAGTTGTATCTGGGATATCTGGTGGAGTCTTTGGGCGAGCTCCTCCAGCTCCTGGCGGGTGGCGTACCCGGAAGCGTCGGCAGGGGCAGGGGCAGGCTCGGGAACGGTGAGGGAGGGCTCCGGGGCGGGCCGGGGCCGCGGTGCAGTCGGCTCCGGCGCGGACGAGGCCTGCGGGGCGACGTGCCGCGGTTCCCGGGCCGGCTCGGGCCCGGGAACCGGCGACACCGGCTGCGTTCCCGGCCGTCGGGCGGCGATCAGCTCCGCGAGCCGGCGCGGCGTGCCCGTCTCCTCGAACAGTTCCCGCATCGTCACCTTGACGTGGTGCTCCTGCTCCAGCTCGCGCAGCACGCTGATCATCTGCAAGGAGTCGGCGCCGAGGTCGAAGAAGGGTGTCTCACCGGAGACGGCCGACGGATCATGGCTGAGGTGCCGGGCGGTCGACTCGATGATGCTGCAAAGTACGTGCTCGATCACTGCGTCGTGCTGGGTCATGACGGCTCCTTCTCTCGCTGGTTTCCCGGTCGGCAGGCCCGTGGGGGGAGGCCCTGCCCAGTGGTCCTCGTGCTGGAATCGGTAACCGGGCAGCGGGACCCTTCTGCCCCCGCAGCCGGCCAGGAACAGGCTCCAGTCGACGTCCGCCCCCGCGCAGTGCACCGCGGCTGCCGCCCCCCAGAGCGCGTCGAGCCCGGTGCCGCGCCGCAGCGACGGCACCGACCGCACATCCGGCCGCGCCCGGCGCGCCAGGGCGCTGAGCGTGGTGTGCGGCCCGATCTCCAGCAGCACGTCGGCCCGGTGTCCGCCGATGCCGCGCAGCGCCTCGTCGAAGCGGACCGCCTCACGGGAGTGCCGGACGAAGTAGTCGGCGTCCGGGACCCAGCCGCGGGAGCGGGTCAGGCCGTCCAGCCCGCTCACGAACGGGGTCCGCAGCGGCCGGAAGGTCACCTCGCCCAGGACCGCCCGGAACTCCTCCAGCATGGGTTCCATCAAAGCGGTGTGAAAGGCGCGGTCCACCGGCAGCGGCTCGCCCGGTACGCCGCGCTCGGTCAGCAGCGCGCACAGCCGGTCCACGGCCGCGGTGGGACCGGCCAGCACCTGGGCATGCTCCCCGTTGGTCACGGACAGCTCCAGGCCGGGCACCTCGGCGGCCAGCGCCGAGGCGGCGTCCCGTGCGAGCGCCACCGCGACCATCCCGCCGGGCGCGCAGAGCCGCTGCATCAGCCGGCCGCGGGCGGCGGTGAGACGCAGACCGTCGTCGAGCGACAGGGCGCCGGCCGCGTACAGCGCCGCGTACTCCCCGGCGCTGTGCCCGGTCACCGCGACCGGAGCGATACCGGCGTCGCGCCACAATCGGACGAGGGCGCACTGCAGCACGAACAGGGCGGGCTGCGCGGTGTCGGTGTGCCACGGCCCGCCGCTCCGGGAGCCGCTGCCGAGCAGTTCGGTGTGCAGGGAGCCGCCGGTGAGGACGCGGTATCGGCGCTCGCAGGTGTCGAGCACCTCGCGTACCAAGGAGAAGCGCTCGTACAGGGACGCGGCCATGCCGGGGTACTGGCTGGCCTGCCCGGTGAACTGGAACGCCACCCGGGGGCCGCCCTCCCGCGGCGCCGTGCCCGTCGTCACCGCCGCCGGTTCGGCGCCGACCAGCCAGGCGTCGAGGGCGGCGGCGAGAGCGGCCGGGGCCGCGCCCCGGGCGGCGAGCCGGTGGCGTCCGTGAACGCGGCCGAGGGCGGCGGTGGTGGCCAGATCCGCCAGAGGCGTTCCGGGCCGCTCCCGCAGCCGGTCGCGCAGGGCGCGGGCGTTGGCCGCCATGGCCTCCGCGCTGCTCCCGGAGACCAGGAGCACGTCCGGCGCGGCGGCGCCGCCGGAACGGGGCGCGGGTTCGGGGGCCTGCTCCAGGACGAGATGGACGTTGGTGCCGCCGACGCCGAGGGATGTCAGACCCGCGCGGCGCGGGGTGTCGCTCTCGGGCCAGGGCAGGACGGCCCGGGGAACGTAGAACGGGCTGCCGTCCAGATCGAGGGCGGGGTTGGGCCGGCTGAAGTTCGCCATCGGCGGGATGACCCCGTGCTTGAGGACCAGGAGGGTCTTGACCAGCCCGGTCAGTCCGGACGCCACGTCGAGATGGCCGACGTTGGCCTTGACCGAGCCGAGGGCGCAGTAGCCGGTCCGGTCCGTGTCCTCGCGGAACGCGGCGGCGGCGGCCTCGAACTCGATCGGGTCGCCCTTGAACGTGCCGGTGCCGTGGGTCTCCAGGTAGCCGATGGTCTCCGCACCGACACCCGCACGTTTCAGGGCCCGCCGGATGGCCACGTGCTGGCCCCGCGCGCTGGGCGCGGTGAACGCCTTCTTGTCGGCGCCGTCGTTGCAGACGCCCCAGCCGCGGATGACACCGTGAACGGTGTCGCCGTCGGCGACGGCCCGTGCCAGCCTCTTCAGCACGACGGCCACCACGCCCGTACCGCCCACCGTGCCGTCCGCGTCGGCGTCGAAGGCCCGCAGACGGCCGGACTTGGAGAGGATCGAGCCCCTGACGTGGCGATAGCCCAGCACCTGAGGCACGTGGACGGCGGTCGCACCTGCCAGGGCGATGTCGCAGTCGCCCATGAGCAGTGACTGCGCGGCGAGTTGCACACCGACCAGGGAGCTGGAGCAGGCGGTCTGCACGCTGACGGCCGGGCCGGTGAGACCGAGCCGGTACGCGACGCGGGTGGCCGTGAAATCGGTGTAGTTGCCGATCGTGATCTGCAACCCGGTCAGCCAGTCGCTGACGGCCCGCCGGGGCAGGACGTTGTTCAGGAGGTAGTTCTGCAGGGAGTACAGGTGGAAGCCCGTACTGGCGTAGACGCCGACGCGGCCGCCGTCCCGCTCGTCCGGGTACCCGGCATTCTCCAGGGCGTGCTGGGCACACTCCAGGAACATGCGCTGCTGGGGATCAGTGAGCTGGGCCTCGCGGGCGCTCATCGCGAAGTGCCGGGCATCGAAACCGGCGATGTCGTCCAATACACCGGACACGCCGACGAAGTCCGGCTCCCGGTACTGCTCGGCCGGGACACCGGCGACGGCCAGCTCCTGGTCCGTGAACCGGGTGACGCAGTCGGTGCCGTCGCGGATGACGCGCCAGAACTCTTCGGGGGTGTCGGCGCCCGGCAGCCGGAAGGCCATGCCGATCACGGCGATGCGGGGGTCGGAGGCGTGCCTCGTCATCGACCGTGCCCCTCCTCCGCCGCCGCCGGTCTGTCCCGGCCGACCGGTTCCTCCTCGTTCCGGGTGGCCGCGCCCGCCCGTCCGAGGAGCACCACGAACAGGGTGGCGCACAGGGCGATGGCCAGGCCGTGGAAAGCCGCCACCACCTGCAGGGGCGAGAAGGTCTCCAGCAGCGCCCCGCTGACGAGCATCCCCAGACCGAAGCCGGCGTTCTCGGCCGAGGCGGAGAGTCCGAAGAGGCGGCCGCGCTGTTCGTCGGGAGCGGCCTGCAGCCTCGTCACGTACACGATCTCGGTGAACCCGTCGGCGGCCCCCGCGACAAGGGCGGCGATGACGGTCGGTACGGTGGGCAGCCCGCTGAACACCACGATGAACCCCGCCGACATCACGCAGGCCCCGAGGGCGAATGCCTGTTCGCCCGGCGTCCGGCCCGTCCTCTTGGCCACCCGGCCGAACACCTGCTGGGCCACGATGTTGCCGATCGCCCACGTCGCCCAGAACTGGCTGATGAACGCAGCCGGATGGCCGGGATCCAGGCCGTGGGAGTAGAGCGGCAGGGCGACGTTGTGGGACGAGGAGCCGAGCCCGTCCACCGCACGGATGACGATCATCACCATCAGCAGCGGAGCGGTCCGCAGCAGGACGCGGGCGGTCCATCGGGCGGCGCCGGAGGACCCGGCCGGGCCGCCGTCGGTGGCCGCCTCCGACGAGGCCGCCCTCGTGCGGATGGGTAGCAGGAACATGACAGTCGCGGAGACCATGAAGGTCGCCGCGTCGAGCGCGAACGCCGCGGAGTAGCCGAGCTGCGCGACGACCACGCCCGACGAGGCGAAGCCAAGGATCATGGCGAGCGAGCGGCCGATGACCAGCAGACCGTTGGCGCGGGCCCGGTGCTCGTCGCCGACGATCGCCGGGACACTGCTGCGCAGCGCCACCTGGGTGAGCGTCGAACAGCCGCCGGTGACCACGGCGAGGGCGTACAGCAGCCCGGGACGCGCCCCGTCGGGGGCCAGCAGCAGCGTCAGCAGCGCCGCGGCCTGGCAGAGGTCGGCGCCGACCATCAGCCGCTTGCGGTCGCAGGCCGAGACGAGACGGCCGCTCACAAAGCCCGACCCGACGCTCGTCACCAGGCGTACGGCCATGAAGAGCCCGGCGGCCATCGCGCTGCCCGTGACGTCGTAGACGAAGACGTTCAGCGCCACCATGTTCAGGTAGCTGCCGTACGCCGAGATCCCGTTGCCGACGACGAGCAGGTGGAAATACCTCATGCGACGTTTCCTTCAATCTGCTGAACGGCGTGAACCGCGTGGCGGGCACGGTCGGTTCTCCTCCTGCGGTGCTGCTGCCCGCGGCGGCCCGGGGCGCCGATGCGCGGTCGATGAGCCCGCGGGCTTCCTCACGGCCCGGAGCGGACCGGCTGCACGGGACGCCGGAGCCTGTCTTCGGGCCGGGCCGGGCGGCGCGGCAGTTCGCTACGGCTGCGCCAGGCCGATCACGAAGGGCGCCGTCGGGGCCGGATTGCGGCCCTGGGGGAAGCAGAAAGCGTGGGGCTCGCCGCCGTCACCGGGGCGGAGGCCGCCGATGCTGGAGACGACGTGAAGACCACCGAGGACATCACCGCCATCGGCAGAACGCGCACTCACGTGATCTCCCTACTGTTCGCCGAGCGGCACTGCACCGGATACTTCCCTTTCCGTGTACGAGTGAAAGGGAACCGGCATCCTCCGTACGTGCCGAACTTGATCATCAAAATGCAGGCCTTTCCGCCCCCGGCCCATGGGGCGGGGGTGCGGTTCTCGCCGGAAGGTGGCCGGAAACCAACATTAAAGTTGACGTTTGAGCAAGTTGCGTCGTTATGGGCGACGGGCCCGTCCGGACGCGATCAATGCAATAACGGCGCTTTACGTTTTGCAACCCCATGGCGCGGACGGGCATCCTCGAGCGAGCCTTCAAGCCGCATGCAAGATGGATGAGGGTCGCCCATGCGGCGCCATGACCAGGCGGTTTGATCGACTGGTCGTCCGGTCTACCGAAAAGCTCATGACTGAAAAACGTCCTTCACGCATTACCGTCACGTTACTTCGGCCTGTCATGGAGAATGAGTAAAGAAACCTTTTTGATCCCGCCTTTCCTGTGGTCGCTCGCGCCGCTTCGTGTCCGATCCGTCCTCAAATATCCGCAAGCATTCTGGTTTTCATGGGTGTCTTCCAGCCATTTCTGTTCACGTTGCGGGAAAGCCGCTTCTTTCCCTCCGGCCGGGCGTGCCTGGCGAAAACCCGGTGCCTCACGTATCGGCCCTGTTCTCGTACAGCCACGGTCAGGTGGCTTGCGGCGCTGAGCAACTACTGGGGGCTGCGGTCTCGCTGCTGGAGGGCGGCGAGTCGGCGTAGGCCGCCACGACTGCCCCGGACGCCTTCCCCGCCGTGCCCGGGCCTGTCCCGCCGGGCGACCGGGTCGCGGCCCGCGAAGACGACGCTTACGACGTGGCGCACTGTCGGCAGGGCTGACGGCCGGGTTCCGGCCGTCGCTGACAGATCGCACGGAAAGCCGCGGTTCGCATGGCGGATTCAGCGTCCGACGCCTGACGGCCCGCCACGCTTGGCGAGGGCGGACCAGCGGTGGACGCTCGCGCGCGTGAAGACGTTGATCGTCGGTTCGCGGGGCGGGTCGCGACGACGAGTGCCCAGTCGAGCAGGTGGACGAGTTCCTCCCGGCCGGCGCCGGCGAGGTCGGCGCGGGAGGTGTCCGAGGGCCAGCTGGAGAAGTGCTGGCCCAGGCGCTGGAGGGTTTCCTCGGGGAGGTCGGTGACGGCCTCGGCGCCGGGCGGGAGGCAAGGGTCGCTTCCGTGGACCGTGCCTTCGGGGTACGTGCGGCAGCTGCCTGCCCAGCCGCCGGCGGCGTACACGCTGGCGTGGGCGGGGTCGGCGAGGACGCGGGTGGCGACGTCGAGAGCGTGTTCGGCGGCCTGGACCAGGAGAGGGTCCGTAGTGAGACCGGCGATGTGGCAGAGGGCGCGGGCAGCCGGGTGATCGGCGGTGCCGGACGGGGCGCGGGCGGGTTCGATCTCGGTGAGGAGGTCAAGGACAGCTGCGGTTGCCGTCCAGGAGACGGCCGCGGCCGGTGTCGTGCTCGGCCCTGGGGCGATTCCGGCAGACGGGTGCGGATGTGGGGCAGGGGACGTCCCTGGCCCACCCCTGCCCCGCACCCCCGCGCTCCGGGTCAGCCCTTCGGATCGGTGAGGTAGGCGTCGATGACCCGCATCGCCTCCTGCGTCCCACCTCTGCGGTACAGCCAGTGGCCCACGACGTCCATCGTGAACAGGGTCGCCTTCGGGAAGGAGCGTGCCATGCGGCGCGCCCCGGGCAGAGGGGTCGCCAGATCATGGGTGGCATTGACCACGAGGACGGGCGGGAGGGGGCCCTCCGCCTGGGTGGGGCGGGGCTTGGGCAGCATGGTCCAGCCCTGGCAGCCCAGAATGATGTCCAGCGCCTGGGAGCTGTAACGGACGTGCGGGGCGGCCTTGGCAGCCCGCTTGAGGATGGCCCGGTACTCGGCGTAGTCGCGGATCCGGAAGTCGTAGTCGCGACACAGCACGAGCCGCGAGGCGATGACGGTGACCTTGGGGATCCACTGGACCTCGCCCTTGCCGGTGTACAGGGCGGCCAGTTGCTTCACCGTTTCCTCCCGGCCCCCCTTGCCGACGGCGAAGGTCAGGAAGTCGGCAAGCCTGTCGGCGTCGACCTTGGTGCGCGTCGGTCCGTTCGGGCCCGGCTCGCGGAGCGTGCCCGCGTCGGCGCGGGCGAACAGCTCGTCGGTGACGGCGATCAGGTCCTTGCCGTTGAGTGCGCAGGACGGATCCTTCTCGCACCAGGCCGCGAGCCGGTTCAGGGTGTCGTCGACGGTGACGCCGGCGTCGGTGAGGTAGCGCTCGGCGTCCGGCCGGTCCGGGTCCATCGCACTGTCGAGGGCCAGCGCGCGGAGCCTGCCGGGGAACAGACGTGCGTAGCGCTCGCCGAGGGAGGTGCCGTAGGAGTGGCCGATGAAACTGATCCGGCTTTCGCCGAGGGCGGCGCGGATCGCGTCCATGTCGCGGGCCACGCTCTCCGTGTCCATGTGGGCGGCAAGCGGCCCCGTCCGCTGCAGGCAGCTGTCCGCCAGCCGGCCGTTCAGGGTGCGCAGCCGCTCGAACTCGGCCGCGTCGCGGGGGCGGGCCGGGATCGATTCGGTGATCGTCTCGTCGCAGACGGCACTCCGGCTGCGGCCGATGCCACGTGGGTCAAAACCGATCATGTCGAAGCGCCGGAGCATGTCCGGGGAATAGCCGCTGACGGGGTCGTCCGCGTACAGCGCGTCATCGGCCCCAGGCGTCCCGGGGCCGCCCGGGTTCGACATCAGGACGCCGATCCGCCGCGCGGGGTCGGTGGCCCGGTAGCGGGCGACGAAGATGCCGATCTTCGGGCCCTGCGGCTTCGACCAGTCCAGCGGCACCTTCACCGTCGCGCACTGCGCCCGCGGGCTGGGGTCGGGGTCGGGCGGTTCGGCCGCGGGACAGGCGCCCCAACTGATCGGCGGGACAGAGGTGGTGGCACCGGACGGCTCCTGGGCGACCGCCGTGCCGGGGACGGTCAGAGCGGTGGCGGCGAAGGAGGAGGCGGACAGGGCGAGGAGAAGGAATGCGGAGAGCGCTCGCCGTCTCGGTGAAGAGGGTGGTATCGAGGCCGGGTTCGGAATCGGGTTCACCTGCAGGTTCGTGTTCACGCACGTGACTGTTCCGGTCCCGTGTGACGGTGCCTCCATGAGCACATGGTGGGAACGTAACAAGGGGTTCCGGCCGCCTACGTGCCCACACACCGCATACCCGATCCCCCCGGGCGGGCGAGTTCGGCGAGCAGCGCGGCGTGCGTGGGGACCGGCGGCGGCAGGAGGCCCGGCCGCGGTCTTCCGGGCGACCGGGTCGCGGTAGCCTGGGCGACGACACTTTGAGCTGCCCCGAGTTTCGTAGAGTCCGATCTTGATTGGTTCAGGCGGACTGCGGGGTTTGTTCCTGGCTGCGCCAGAAGGCTTCCTCGTACTCGGCCGGCGGGACGTAGTCGAGCGCGGAGTGAAGGCGTTCTTCGTTGTACCAGGTGATCCACTGGAAGATCGCCCGCTCGACCTGGTCGACGCCCTTCCAGGGACCCTGCATCTCGATCAGCTCGGTCTTGAAGGTCCCGTTCAGCGCCTCGGCCATCGCGTTGTCATACGAGTCCGCGACGGAGCCGACGGAGGCGGAGGCGCCGATGTCGGCGAGCCGGTCGGTATGCCGAATTGATACGTATTGCGACCCGCGATCGCTGTGGTGTATCAGTCCGGAGTCCTTCTTGATCCGGCGCCGCCAGAGCGCCATCTCCAGGGCGCCCAGAGGGAGTTCGGTCCGCATGTGGTTCGCGACCTGCCAGCCGACGATCATCCGCGAGTACACGTCCAGGACGAACGCCACATACGCCCATCCCGACCAGGTGCGGACATACGTCATGTCCGCGACCCACAGCTGACCGGGCCGGGAGGCGGTGAAGTCGCGGTCGACCAGGTCCGGCGGACGCGGCGCCGACGGTTCCGGAATCGTGGTCCGACGCCGCCGGCCACGGATGACGCCCTCCAGGCCCAGCTCGGCCATCAGCCTCTCGACGGTGCAGCGGGCCACCCCGTGGCCCTTGCGCCGAAGCGCGCGGGTGATCCGGCGGGCGCCATAGGCGCCGCCCGACTCCGCGTGGACCCAGGCGGGAGGTTTGTCCACATACTGGACGTATGCGGACGTTCCGGCAACGCGGCGAGGTGCCGTAGCTGTCGTCGCGCGCCAGGGACTACGGGACACCCCTTACCTACCCCTCGCATGGCCGCCCGGCTCATCGACGACGTCTTCGACACTCTCGGCGGGCAGACCGTCGTCGTTCCGGGCACCGGCACCCCTCGACATCGTGGCCTCGTCCCTGGCCCGCTCACTCACAGCCGTCCACGAACAACGTCGCGCCCTGGGAACCCGGATCGGCGAATTGCTGGAGGCTCACCCTCTTTCCCAGTTCCTGACGTTGTTGTTCGGCGTCGGCGTCAGGGCCGCCACACGAGAGGCTCACACCCCCGAGGGAGTCCGCTCCTGCTCGGCCTCCGGCGACGGGGCGGCGTAGCGCTCGGTCCGGACGAGGGTCACGCACACAGCGGTGGACACCACCAGCAGGGCGATGCTGGCTGCGATCATGAATGGGGTGAACGGGACGAGCAGCACGGTGCTGACCAGTTCGGCAGCGATCAGAACGAAGAGAACGGCCCTGATGGTGAGCGGCGAGAGCCGGGTGCAGATCCACGCCCCGAGGGGAGCGCCCACGGCTACCACCGGAGCCGCCGCCGTCCAGTACTCCACGACCGGTCCGGTGAAGTCGCGGAGTACGAGGAGATGGGTGAGAAAGGCGGCGATGGACACCACCGTCATCATGATCACGGTCGTCGGGGTGGCGACTGTCTCGGAGACCCGGAAGAGCAGCACCAACAGGAGGAACATCACGCAGTTCTCACCCACCCCTGCCACGCCACTGAGCAACCCACCCGAGAAGCCCGCTGCCAGGACCAAGCCCTTCTCGCGAGGGTTCCAGGCCAGAATCTTCGCATTGCGCCGGTAGCCGCGCTGCTTCAGCTGTACCGCCAGGGCGAGGGCCAGCGCCACCAGCAGCATGGTGAACAGCGCCCGTACGACCGGGAGCGGCACATTCGGGGCGATCAACGTAGCGCTCAGCACGACTCCCACCACCCCGGAGGCCGAGCCGTAGAGGATGATCTTCCTTTCGACCGGAGTCCGGCACAGCAGAATCGACAGTGAAGCGGCAGACATGCCGATCGACTGGATGGCAAAGGTGAAGATCCTGGCCTGATCCGGCGGAACGAGCAGGACTTTGGTCATCACCGGAAAGGCGATCGCGCCCCCGCCCTCACTGGTCCCGCCGCCCACCAGGGAGCCGAAGACCATCGTCACCGCCACTCGCCAGTTCTCGGCGAGGACGTCGAAGTACTCCGCACCCCACACCAGTGCCCAGACCAGCCAGACCACCCCGGCCAGAGCCGCGTTGACCCCCAGCACCCGACGCACCCTCAAGCGGCCAGTCACAACGATCTCCCCCTCGCTCGTCAGATGTCGCCGCATCGTAGAGCAGGAAGAACCCCCGCCACCCGTGGCGTCCCGCGAGTCAGCACCCTCGAAGAAGCCCAGGGGTCTGTCGATCGAACGGTGCAACGAGGGTGGTTGGGATTACTGACGGGCTGCTGAGAGGCGGCCTCGAAGATGTCGAAGGCGCCGTCACGGATCTTGGTTCTGTCGGCGATCTTGTGATCCGGACGGCTGAGACTCACCGTGTGAGCAGAACCCGTTTGCGAAGGAGATCGAGGCCGGCCCGGCCGAACATCTGGTGTTTCAACACCTTGGGGTTGGCGATGAGCCTTCCACCCGGTTGTGCGTCCACTGGCCTTCGACCGGGCACGGGCCTTGACCCCGGATCTTGAACACGTCGATGCGGCTCGGGTCAGGGTAGTTGATGTTGAGTGGAAGGTGTTCTCGTAAGCGATCGGGGATCGCTGGGCCGAGCCGGGAATGCCGACGTTGGGTGTTGTAGCGGGACAGCCGGCGGAAGGCGTCGAGGTGGGCCTCACGCTCGCTCGACCGGCCCTTTCGCGCCTTCAACGTCTCCCTTTTGAAGGGTGCGTTGAACGATTCCGCGGTGGCGTTGTCCGCGCTGCTGCCCACTGCGCTCATGTTCTGGCGGACGCCGGCCCGGCGGCAGGCGCGGCTGGTGCGCATCGAACACAACGGGAAGCGCACGTCTTGGCCCGCGAGGGCCTGGAGCACCCCGGCGGGGTCACCGTCGCGCCGAACGACGACATCTACCTGACCAACCGGACGACGTCGCTCGGCGAGGCGAACGGGCAGCTCCTCCGGCTGCGTCCGGGCCGATCGTGAACCAGGGGCCGTCGGGGGCATGTGGGGGGCTCCGACGGCCCCAGACGCGGCCGGTGTCAGGTGCCGCAGTGGCCGCAGCCGTCGTCCGCGCTACGGCCGTCGCGGTCCTGGTAGTCGTCGTGGTGACGGACCCAGTTCATGATCCCGGCCTCCTCCTGGCGCCCGAGGGGAGTCAGGTCCAGATAATTGAAGGCGCCGACGAGGAGATCGGTGCCACGCGAGTACGTCGAATAGGTGTGAAAAACGCGGGTGCCCTCGCGGAGGAATACACTCAGGCCGTGCTGCTCGCCGCTCAGGGCCCAGGAGCCGATTCCGGCCTCCCGTAGTTCGTCCTTCGTGCGGAAGTTGAAGAAGACGGGTGCCACGGACTCATCCATGGTGACGTGGAAGTCGTAGTTGAATGACGTGCCGTGGGAGGAGAACCATGGAAAGGTCCACCCCATGCGGTCACGGAATTTCGTGATGTTCGCGAGCGGCGCGCGTGACACCACGACGAAAGACGTCCGGGCCGCGTGCAAATGCGCCAAGTGACCGACGTTGTCGGCAAGGAGCGAGCATCCGGTGCAGCCGGCATCCCAGTCGGGTGCCAGCATGAAGTGATAGACGATGAGTTGACAGCGGCCGTCGAACAGATCAACGAGGGTTGCCGTGCCGTTCGGGCCGTCGAAGGCGTACGTCTCGGTGATCTCGACCATCGGCAGGGCCCGGCGTTGTGCGCTGAGCGCGTCCCGTTCCCGGTCGAGCTGTTTCTCCCGCGCCAGCAACTCCTTCCGGGCCGCTAACCACTCTTCCCTCGACACAATCGCCGGACTGTTCATTCCGGACCTCACCTTCGTCGTACCTTCCCAGCAGTCGGAACCCTATCGGAATAGGGGGAGGCCGCAGCGGACGGCGCGCGACGCATCTGCGCCCGGACCCGGCGCCGACGTGTACGGAACCAGAATGAGGGAGCACATTTCGATGAGGCAGCGGCCCAGAAGCACCCGGTACATTCGGCATGGCTTTGCAGTACGAACTCGGATCACTCGACGAGGGGATACCGCGAGGTGACGGCTGGATTACGTGCGCTTCGGTGCCGAATACTGCCCCCGCGCTCTCCGGCACCAGTTTTGAAAGTGCGTGGATTCCCAGGGAGTTCCGGGGATTCGCTCATGAGGGCGCTGCCATGGCCTGCTCCGTTCTGGACGCGTTGCCCCTTGCTGCCGGGCAACGCCTGAGCGGGCTGCCGGCCGGACGCGGCGGCGCGCACCCGTACATGGCCTACGTAGGGATCGGCTGGGCCATGGCGCGGCTCCCCGGGTATTGCGTCCGGACACGGCGAGCGCGGACCCGCTCCTGAGGTGGCTCGTTGGGACATGCGGTGACTCGCTGCACCGACGAGCGCCTGATGCGCGAGCTCGGCGTCCAGGGCGCGGTACGAGGCCGGCGCGTCATCACCACGATTGGGCGGGCAGGTCGAGCGGGCTTACGACCTGGTCGACCGCGACTTCGTCGCCGTCGCTGCGAACCGGTGCCGGGTGGCGGACTCCACTATGTGAAGACCTGGTCCGTGACCGTCCACGTCGCGTTCGCCGTGGACACCTTCCCCCGCCGGTCGTCGGCTGGTCGGTGGCCGCCGTGAAGGAGGCCGTCTTCGTCCTGGACGCCCCGGAGATGGCGCCGTGGCAGCGCGACCGAGACCAACGTCCTGTTAGGCAAGGAGAGTTGAGCCCGTACCTGCAGAACCTCATCGCCATCAAGACCGGCGGACCTGTCGGTGTCACCCTCCTCAACCCTGAAGATCACGCCCGGCTGTACGAGCAGGTCACGGATCTCACCTCGGCCGGCCGAGCCCCGTGCCGGATCAGACCACCGCATCAACCCTGCGCAGCCGTCAACGACAGCCGGCTATGCCTGTCCGTGTTGCGCCCGAGAACACCTTCATCCCGGACGAACTGGGAGCAGAGCGAGCCTTCTACCGCCCCGCCGGCCGCGACAGTCTGACCGCCGCAGTTCAGCATCCCATCGGCCTCGCGCGCGGGAGGGCTTCTTCCGGCGTGCTCCTTTCGGGGGCCGGTTCGCGGACGCCCGCGGCCTGCCGAACGGCTCGGGGGCATACCCGTGGTGTGCGCGGCGCCGGCCGTCACGTCCCTCGCCGAACAGGCTCTGCTGCTCAGGGGCTTGATCGCAGAAGGCCCGATCGTCCTGTCCTCGCGGCCGGTCGGAGGTCTGGCCGCGACACCGGAGAGTTCGCGAGGCCCGGCGGGCAGTTGCCACCGACGGCCCGGTTCATTAGCTTCCTGGCATCACGAGGCCCCGTCGTTCCGCGGCCACGCCGCCCTCGTCGGCCGTCTGTCCCCCTTCTCCCGGAGGAAGAGCCATGCCCCATATCGCACTGGACAACGACCTCCCCGGAATCAGCGGCCTGATGGCGCACCGTCCCGACACCTGGGGACCGCTGGGCGACCTCGCGAACGCTCTGCTGAGGGCGCCGTCCTCGCTGGCCCCGGGAGAGCGTGAGCTGATCGCGGCGCACGTCTCGCGGCTCAACGGCACCGAGTTCTGCGCCTCCTCGCACGGGGCGTTCGCCGCCGCGCAGCCAGCGGGAGACCAGGAGCCGGTCGGGGCCGTCCTGGCCGCCCCCGGCACCGCACCGGTCAGCGGCCGGCTGAGTGCGCTGCTGAGCGTGGCGGCCGAGGTCCAGAGCGCCGCCCGAAGAGACGACGCATGAGCACCCGGCGCAGTTGGAGCACGACAGACGTTCCGGACCGGACCGGCACCACCGCAGTGGTCACCGGCGCGAGTTCCGGCATCGGACTGCACACGGCGGAGGAACTCGCCCGACGGGGCGCCCACGTGGTGCTGGCCGTACGCGATCCGGACCGTGGGGCCGCCGCGGCAGACCGCGTCCGGGCCCGCGTGCCCGCAGCCGCCCTGACGGTCCAGGAGCTGGATCTCGCCGATCTCACCTCCGTGCGGGCCGGGGCGAGGGAGCTGCGCGCGCGGTTCGCCCGGATCGATCTGCTGGTCAACAACGCGGGCGTGATGTGGACCGACCGGGCCCGCACCCCGGACGGGCACGAACTCCAGTTCGCCACGAACCATCTCGGTCACTTCGCCCTCACCGGCCTGCTCCTGGACACCTTGCGGGCCGCGCGCGGCGCACGCGTGGTGACGATCAGCAGCTACCTCCACAGGCTGGGGCGCATCGACTTCCGCGACCTCGACGGCGAACGCCGCTACAGCCGCTACCGGGCCTACAACCAGTCCAAGCTGGCCAACCTCCTGTTCGCGCTCGAACTCCACCACAGGCTGACGGAGTCGGGCTCGGACGTGGCCTCTCTCGCCGCCCACCCCGGGCTGGCCGCGACCGGCCTGGGCCGTGACTTCCCGGCCCCCGTGCGCAGGTTCGGCTCCGTGTTCGCGCCGCTGTTCCTCCAGCCCGCCGCCATGGGGATGCTGCCCGCTCTGCGTGCCGCCACCGACCCCGGGGCGCGGGGCGGCGAGTTCTACGGGCCGCTCGGCGTGACCGAGACACGGGGCGCACCCGGGCTCGTCCGTCCCGGCAGGGCGGCCCGCGACCTGGAGGTCCGGCGCCGCCTGTGGGAGGAGTCCGAGCGGCTCACCGGCGTCCGCCCCTTCTTCTGATCCCGCGACTTGCCCGTGCCCGGGGCCGGTCTCACGCCGGCCCGGCGGGGCGGGGTACGGAGATCCGGCCGCCGATCCGCACCGCGGTGGTCAGGGCGGCGTAGGACGTGAGCTCGATGAGCTCGCGGTCGGTGGGGAACCGGTTCCTGAAGGCCGCGACGTCCTCCGGGAGTGTCTGATACGGCGCGAAGGCGGTCAGCAGGGCGAGCCGGGCGGCGGGCGCGTCCTCGGCCGGCAGCGCCGACACGGCCTCGTCGAGCCAGCTCCGGCCGAGCCCCGGGGCGGATCCGTCCCACCGGTCGAGGCACGAGCGCAGCCTCTCCCGTACCGGTCCCGGTACCCACCGCGCCCCCTGGTCCACGGCGGCGACGGCCCGCCCGAAGGCCTCGGCCACGGGAGGGCTGCCCTGTGCCCACTCCAGTCCCGGGGGCAGGGGGGCCGGGGGCAGGAGGTCCAGCGAGCCGCCCGGCGCCAGCGGGCCCGGGGCGACGGGACGCATGGTCAGGGCGGTGGTGCGCATGATGGGGCCGCGCAGGGGCGTCGGCGTCCGGGCGGGCATGGGGGAGTCGGCCAGGAAGAGGCTCACCATGCGATTGATGTAGTGGAACGTCACCACGACGCCGCAGAGTTCCGGCGCCTGCGCGTACGTGAACGGGAGCGGGGCGCTCCCGGCAGGGTCTCCCGGGGCGTGCTGCCCGGCCGCGGGGGCCCACTCGGCGATCCGGGAGACCGTCCTGTCCGGCGGCAGCGTCCCGAGGACCGCCTGGTGCACACCGACGCAGTACGGGCAGTCGTTGGCGCGGGAGACCTCGGTGGCGACCGTCTCCTTCACCGCGCGGCTCACCCGGCCGTCGACCAGCAGGACCTCACGCAGCATCAGCCACGTCGCCGCCAGCGATGCGGCGGCCCGCGAGTGGAGCGCCACGGGCGGTGCGAGCACCCCGAAGTCCCGCTCCGTTTCTCGGTACACCTGCGCCACCAGGCCCCGGGCGCGGCGCGGGGCGATCACATCCACGTACCGCACCTGCCGCAGGGAACCCCGCAGCACGGCCCGCACGACCGGCCTCATCGCCGCTCCTCCCTCGCCTCTCACGCGGTCTCCCTGCCCCGGGGACCGCTCTTCCCCGGTATGTGCTTCTCGGCGCGTGAAGGACATACCGGCTCGTGGGCCGGGCCCCGGCCCCCCGGCGCGATGTCGTCGGGGCCGAACCCCATCTGCTCCATCAGCAGGCGCACCAGCGTGGTGGCCGCCTCCTGAGCGGTGGACGCGTTGTACGCGGCGGGCGAGGCCGCCGCCGCGTCGAGGACCGGGCCGGCCGACGGCTCTGTGCCGGGCGCCGCTCGGGCCGGTGCCCGGGACGAGTGGTCGCTGTCGCTCATGGGCTGCCTCCTCACAGGCCGGGCGTCCATCAGTCCGCCGCGCTGACCGTCATCGGCAGTCCGCCGCGCATCCGCAGCGACAGCATGGGCTCGGCGACCGCCCGGTGCCCGGGAACGGTGCGTAGGTCGAGGTCGCGCGTGACCAGCGCGGTCACGAAGACCGCTTCCATCATGCCGAGGTTGCTGCCGACGCAGAAGCGCGGTCCCGCGCCGAAGGGTATGTAGGCGTAGCGGGGGCGGCTGGCCGACGCCTGCGGGGCGAAGCGCTCGGGGTCGAAGCGCTCGGGGTCCTCCCACAGGCGCGGGTTGCGGTGCATGATGTACGGGCAGATCAGGACGTCGGCCTTGGCCGACACGGTGTATCCGCCGACCTCGTCCCGTTGCCGGGCTATCCGGGGGAGGACCCACACCGGCGGGTAGAGCCGCATGGCCTCCTGGACGACCATGGTCGCCCAGGTCAGCCGGTGCAGGTCGTTGACGTCCGGGAGGCGTTCGCCCAGGACGCTCCTGGCCTCCTCGCGGACGGCCGCGCGGACCTCGGGATGACGCTCCAGCAGGTGCAGCGTCCAGCCGAGGGTACTGGCCGTCGTGTCATGCCCCGCGAGCAGCAGGGTGACCAGCTCCTCCCGGAGCTGTCGACGGATCTGCCGGGGCGGTGCGTTCCGCCGCCCGGCGGCCTCGATGATCCGGGACAGCGCGTCGTCGCCGGGCTCGCCATCGGCCATCCGCGCGCTGCGGTCGGCCACCAGCAGGTCCGCCACCCGGTACAGCTCCCGGCGGGCCCGGCGGAAGCGGGCCTGCGGAGGCAGCGGAAGCCAGCCGGGCACCATGCCCTGGGAGACCATCTCCAGCATCGCCTGGTTCTGCACCTCTTCGAAGGCGGGCGCGAGGGTGTCCTGGGAGGAGAGGTCGGAGTCGAGCAGGGTGCGGCCGAGCACACCGAGGGTGAGTCCGGTGACCTCCTGGAGGACGTCGACCGGGCCGCCTCCCTCGTGGGCCCGCAGGAGGGCGACCAGCTTGGCGCCCTCCTCCGCGACCGCGTCCGCCCGCCGGTTGACGCGCCCCGGCTTGAACGCGGGTTGCACCGTCTGGCGCTGGGCCCGCCACACCTCGCCGTCGCTGGTCAGCAGGCCGTCGCCCAAAACCCGGCGGGACTGCACGAGGCCGATGCCCTTGTGGTAGTTGGCGCTGTTGTCGGCGAGGACGTGTTTGGCGTAGTCGGGCCGGTTGAAGATGTAGAGGTTCTTGGGCCCCATGGAGACCCGCACGGCGTCTCCCAGGGCGGCCGCGTCCTTCATCATCCCCAGGCGGTCCACCGCGAACTTCCTCAGCAGCCCCGGCAGGGCGCTGACCGGCGGGCCCGGCGGGTCGATCCTCATGCCACCTGGCCTTCGCCGTGTTCGGGGGCGAACCGGCGGAAGCGGCCGCCGGAGAACAACAGGGCCTCACGGAACGGCCAGCGCACCGCCGAGAGCACCTCGCCGACGAAGATCGTGTGGTCTCCGCCCTCGTACAACTTCCTCTTCTCGCACTCCAGATGTGCCACGGCGCCTGCGATCAGCGGTGCGCCGGACTTTCGGCCGGGCTGCCAGCCGACGGCGTCGAACTGGCCGGCTCCGACGGGACGCGAGTGGTCGGCGAAATGGCGTGCCACGGCCTCCTGCCCGACATCGAGCACCGACACCGAGAACGTCTGCGAACGGTCCAGAGTGCCGTGCATCACCGCGTCCTTGCCGACGCAGACCAGCACCAGAGGCGGGGTGAGGGAGACGGAGGTGAACGCGTTGGCCGTCATGCCCCGCGGGGCGTCCCCGCCGACGGTCACCACGGTGACCCCGGTGGGGAAGGCGCCGAACGCGCCCCGCAGTTGTTTGTGGTCCTCCAGGTCGACGAGCTCCATGGACGGAACGGTGGTCGGACTCATGTCTGCCTCCCTGTCAGCGGCCGGAACCGGCCGCGCAAAACGTCGGCGCTCGTGCCAGCGGATCGGGGATCGGTGCGGTTGCCGGGGGCGGCGGCCGGGAGCCGGTGCGTGCGGCGCCTCCTGCGGCCGGTCATGACCGGGTCCTGGCGGCGGCCCGGGGCGCGGTGCCGTCCGGGCTCTCGGCGAGGAAGGCGAGGACCGCCGGTTCCAGGGCATCGCGCAACGCCGTGACGAAGGTGGCGATACGCAGCCCGCCCGCGGTGAGGACCACCCAGTTGTCCCGGTCCCGCGGCGCCAGGGTGAGGGGCACCCCGGCCATCAGCCCGGCCTTCCTGAGGCATTCGACGGCGCCCCACACGCGCGTCGCCGCGGTGTCGGGGGTCTCGCCCGTCTGCTTGGCCACCTGAGCGGCCAGCTCGGCGTGCTCGCCGAGCAGCCCCGCCCATGCGTCGGCGCCCCGGACGCGGACCGCCTCGATGTCGCAGGCCACGGTCCGCGCAGCGGCGACCCCGAGGGTCACGCCCAGGCCGTGGGCGGCCGAGATCCGCCGGTCGTCGGCGAGTTCGGGACGTCCATCGGGCCGGTAGCGCACCTCGGCGCTCTCGCCCAGTGCCCGCTGAACGGCCCGTGCGGTGGCCGCGCGGCGCTCGTCGGTACACTCCTTCGCGCCGGGCAGGTCCGGTTCGACGGCGATGTCGAGGTGAGTGCCGAGCACCTCCTCCACCGTCCGCTCCAGGTAGGAGCCGAGCAGCGGGGCGACCCACGGCCCGGAGCCATCCGTCTTGCGGACGGCGTGCAGGGTGAGCCCCTCCCACCGTTCGACGACCGCGCCGTCGGCAGTGCGTACCGCGATGTCGTACACATAGGTGTCGCCGTCCCGGTGGCGCTCGGTGGCGCAGTAGCGCACCTCCTGCGGCAGGTCGCCGCCGGCGGCCATCGGGTACAGCCGTTCGATGCCGGACGGCAGCAGGGTCGCGTCGGGGACGCACACCTGGTTCCCGTGCATCAGCGCGTCCCGCATCCCCGGGTCGGCCAGCAGCAGCGTGTCCGGCAGGAAGCCGGCGAACCAGCCGGACGGCGCGGCGACCGCCACGTCGGCGTCGACGTGCCGGGCGGCGGCCCGGTGGAAGCGGCGCAGCCGCTGGAAGCGCTCGCCCTGGAAGAGGACACCGCCGTACAGGTCGGCCGCCGGGTCCAGCGGGGCGGCCGGGACGCCCCCGCCCACCTGAGCCGGGGGCCCGTCCGGGATCGCGGAGCCGGAGTAGACCAGCCGGGCCCGGAAGTGCTCGGCGACGAAGCCGGTGTCCTCCGCGTGGATGGCCACGTCCACCGTGTCGGTGTCGGTGACGGTGGCCGCGATCCGGATGCGGGTGGTCCCCGCGGGCGGCACCACGATGGGCCGCAGGAACCGCGCCCCTTCGATGACCGGTACGTCGCCGCGTCCGGTGAGCGCGGACGCCACCTGGACCATGGCCTCCATGCCGATCACGGCGGGCATCAGCAGGGTGTCGTCCAGGAGGTGATCGGCGAGGTAGAGATCGGTACCGGCGTTCAGTTCGGCCTCGGTGACGAGTTCGACGCCGTGGTAGCGCACCAGTGGGTTCCCGGTGAACCGCAGCAACGGCATCGGCGGGAGGTCGCGGCGTACCGTTCCGATGCCTTCGGTACGTCCGCTGATCACCGTTACCACGGGGGCGTCCGGGTCCGAGATCAGCCGCAGCAGGATCGCGACGCCCTGGTCGGGTGAGACCGGGACGATGCCCTCGCGGGACAGGGACTCGACGACGGAGAGCTTCTCGCCCATGCCGATTCCGGACCACACGGACCATTCCATGCACAGGGCACGACAGTCCGGGTGGTCGCGGGCGACCTTCTCGGTGAGGTCGGCCAGCCATTCGTTGGCGGTGGCGTAGTGCGCCTCGCCGCGCAGTCCGGCCCGGCCGATGATGCTGCCGAAGGTGACGAGGAGTTTCAGGTTCTCCTCGCCGACGGCGTCCAGGACGGTGCGCAGCCCGTCGACCTTGGGGGCGAACGTGGTGTGGAAGTCGTCCATGCCGAGGCCGGTGAGGGAGGCGGGCTCGTTGCGGCCCGCCCCATGGAGCACGGCGGTGACGGGGCCGAGCGCGTCGGTGAGTTCGGCGACGGCCGCGGCGACGCCTGCCGGGTCGGTGACATCGGCGGCGGCGTAGCGCACGGTGGCCCCGCTGTCCGCCATCCGCCGCAGGTTCGCGGCGAGGTCCTCGTCCAGGGCAGGGTCCGAGCGGCCGAGAACAGCCAGCTTGACGCCGGTCTGCCGGGCCACGGCCAGGGCGCACTCGGCGGTGATGCCCTTGCCGCCGCCGGTGACGAGCAGGACGTCGGAGTCCTTCAGGACCTGCTCGGTACGCTCGGCGCGGACCGGCAGGGCACGCAGTACCGGGACACGGCGGGTGCCGTCCGCGGCGAGATGGACCTCGCTGAAGCGGGTGGTCGCGGCGACCTCGGCGGCCACCCGGTCCGCGGCGCCGTCGGCCACCGGGGTGTGGACGACGGTGGTCCGCAGGTGGGGCGCCTCCAGGTGGAGGGTCTTGGCCAGTCCGGCCGCGCCCCGGCCGTGCTGCACCAGGACGAAGCGGCGCTCGCGGTCGCCGGTGAGGGCGGCCCTGGCGCCGTTCAGCGCGTGCTCGATCTGCTCCCGGGAGCAGGCGGGTGGCAGGCAGACCAGCACCCCGGAGCCCACCGCGGCGTTCTCCAGGGCGCTTCGCACGTCCTGGGCGAAGGGGTGGTCCTGGGCGGTGAACAGCTCCCAGGTTCCGTTGCCCTCGCTCAGGACGGGCGGGGACAGCGGAACCTCGTCGAGCTCGACGGCGAAGGGACGGGCCCATGCGGCGGCGCCCGCCACGACGGGGGCGGGGGCGGGGGCGGCGCCGCCCGTCTCGGCGAGCGTGGTGAGCGCCTCGGCCAGTTCGGCCATCGTGGCGGTGGCGAAGTTGGTCGGTACATGGGCGGCGGTGAGGCCGAGCTGGACGGCGGCCTGGTTGACGATCTGGCCGACCGTGATCGAGCTCATGTGCAGGTCGTCCAGGAGGCTGCTGTTGTCGTCGACCAGCTCGGGCGGCAGCTCCGCCCGTTCGGCGACCAGGGCGCGCAGCACGTCGAGCGCCGGCGCCCCGGCCGAGCCGCCGGCCTCTGCGGTGACGCCGTCGCCGGCGTCCTCGGCCTGGGGGCCTCGTGTGGCGGGCAGGGCGACGTCGGGCGCCTGCTCGCAGGGGTTGGCCAGGAAGCTGAACTCGGCGCCGACCTCCAGCGGCCGGGTCAGCCGGTCGTTGAAGAGCCGTTCGTGGATGAGCGGGGCGCCCAGCACATAGGCGGCGCCGACGACCTGGAGCAGTCCGCGCAGGGACTCGTCGTCGGTGTTGAGGGCGACAGCCGGTATGTCGGCGGTGGCCGCCGCCATGCCGGCGAGCACCCGGCCGGGGCCGACCTCGACGAACAGGTCGACGTCGCGGGCGGCCGACCGCACCGCCTGGGTGAACAGAACCGGGTCGGTGATCTGCTGTTGCAGCAGCTTGGACAGGTCGGTGTCGCGCTCCAGTGCTCCGCCGGTGACGGTGGAGACGACCCGGCGGTTCACCTCGTCCAGGCGCACCCCGGCGAGCCAGTCGCCGAAGGCGTCGGCGGCCGGAGCGACCAGGGGCGAGTGGAAGGCGTGCGAGACCGCGAGGCCGGTGCAGGCGACACCGGCCCGGCCGGCCCGTTCGGTGACAGCGGCGATGGCGTCGACGGTTCCGGCGACGACGGTCTGTTGGGGGCCGTTGTAGCCGGAGATGACGACGGGCAGCTCTTCGATGAGCTCCCCGGCCTGCTCGGGGGTGGCGGCCAGCGAGGCCATGGTGCCCGAGGCGCTGTGCGCGGCCATGGCCGCTCCCCGGACCCGGGCCGCCGCCAGCAGGGTGGCGGAGTCCAGGGCGCCCGCCCAGTGCAGGGCGGAGAGTTCGCCCAGGCTGTGGCCGACGGCGACGTCGGCCTCGATGCCGAGCGCGTCCAGGACGCGCAGTCCGGCGGTGGAGCCGGTGACGATGCGGGGCTGGGCCACGTCAGTGGCGACCATGTCGCCGGTGGTGGGCAGCCCGGCCCGCCGGTACACGTCGGCGGCCTCGGTGAAGCGGCGGGCGAGCGCGCCACCGCCGGTCGAGGTGCCCGAGCCCTGGCCCGGGAAGAGGAAGCCGATGCGGGCGGTGTCCCTCGCCCGGCCGAGGAAGGCACGGCCGTCGGGGGAGAGCGTGATGTCTCCGTCCGTGTCCGGCGTCTCGGCCAGCCGTCGCAGCCGCAGTTCGGCATCCTCCGGTGAGGTGACGACGGCGGCCGCCCGATAGGGGAGTTCGCGCAGTTCGCGCTGGAGGATGGCGGCCAGGTCGGCGAGCTGGGCGTAGGAGACCTTGGCGGCGAAGTCGGCTACTCGGGTGAGGCGTTCCTTGAGCGCCTGCGGTGACGCGGCGTCCAGGAGCAGCAGTTCGGCGTCCTGGAGCGAGTTGGCCAGGGTGGTGGCGCGGCGGCTGGTGGTCCGGCGTCCCGCAGGGGCGGCCTTGTCGAGGACGACATGGGTGTTGATCCCGCCGAATCCCATGGCGGTGATCCCGGCGCGCAGCGGTGTGCCGCTGGGCCAGGCCTCCGCCTTGCGCAGTACCCGCAGGTTGGCCGACTCGTCGGTGAGCAGCTCGTGCGGGTCGACGCAGCCGATGGCGGGCGGCAGCATCTCGGCGTCCAGGGCCATCGTGGCCTTGATCAGTCCGGCGATTCCGGCGGCGGCCTTGGTGTGGCCGATCATGCCCTTGATGGAGCTGATGACGGCGGTGGGGGCATGGGGGTCGGCCTGGGCGCGGGCGCCCATGATCGCCCTGAGCTCGGTCGCGTCGCCGACGGCGGTGCCGGTGCCGTGGCCCTCGAAGAGCGGGACGGTGTCGATGCCGAAGCCGGCCCGTTCGTAGGCGCGGGCCATGGCGAGCTGGTAGCCGCTGACCTCGGGGCGGGTGATGCCGCCCTGTCCGTCGGACGAGATGCCCCAGCCGACGATCGAGGCGTAGATACGGTGTCCGGCGGCGAGGGCGTCCTCCTCGCGCATCAGGACGACCATGCCGCAGCCCTCGCCGGGCCAGAAGCCGTTGGAGCCCCGGTCGTAGAGCCGCATCTCCTTTCTGGCCAGCGCTCCGGTCTTGGCGAATCCGATGATCTCGAAGGGGTCGATGGACAGGTCGACGCCTCCCGCGACGGCGATGTCGAGGTCCCCGTTCTGCAGGGAGGCGGAGGCGGTGGTGACCGACAGGAGCGAGGACGAGCACGCGCCGTCGACGGTGTATCCGCCGCCGTTGAGGTCGAAGTGGTTGCAGATCCGGCCGGCGATGGTGTTGGACAGGCCGCCCGCGAGGGTGTCCTCGTCGATGGCGGGGAACGGCTTCTTGTAGGCGTCCTCCACTCCTTCGAGGAACTCGCCGAGGCGCTCGTCGCCCCACTCCTGCCCCTTGAGGGCGTCGGCCAGCACCCGGCGTACGTAGGGCCAGCGCAGCCGCATCACGTTGGCGCGGGCGAACTCACCGGTGAGGGTGTTGCCGACGACGACGCCGGTGCGCTCCTTGGGGAGCCCCTCCCCGGCCGGGAAGCCCGCGTCGGCCAGCGCCCGGGTGGCGGTGTCGAGCGCGAGCCAGTGCGTGAGGTCGGTGGAGCGGTAGGTGCTGCCCGCGATGCGGTGGGCCATGCGGTCGAACTCCCACCCCTCCAGCACGGCGGCGTTACGGGCGTAGAACTTGTCGGGGACGGTGGGGTCCGGGTCGTAGTAGTCGTCCAGGCGCATCCGCACATCGGGCAGCCGGCGGAAGGCCCGCCGCCCGGCGACCGCGTTCTCCCAGAGTTCGCGCGGGGTGGTGGCGTCGGGGTAGCTGCAGGACACGCCGACGATCGCGATTCGGCTCATACGGGCACCGCCGCCTTCTTCTTCTGCTGCGCCGCCGCTCGCATGGACGCGCACTTGCCGTGGAAGCAGGTGCCGTCCCGGCACGGGTCACCGGTGCGGACCGCCGCGACCGTGGCCGCGTCTACGGGAGCGGGAGCGGGGGCGGGGGCGGGAGCGGTCGCGGGAGCCGCTACGGCGGCGAGCTGCTCCGCGGGCTCCGCCGGGGTCTGCTGTGCCGGGGCCCGGTGCGCCGGTTGGGCCACGGCCGGACGCTGCTTGGCGAGGAAGTGGAGGCCCCACAGGAAACCGCCGCGGATGAGGCACACCAGGGCGGTGGCGAAGAAGATGCCGTACGCGATGCCGAGCCCGGTCAGCAGTCCGTACATCGCCGCGACGCCCGCGCCGAAGGCGATCTGGGAGGACCGCTTGGAGGGCGAGGTCCCGGGGTCGGTGACCATGTAGTTCGTGAAGAGGATGAAGGCTGTCCCGGTCATCATGCCCAGTGCCGAGGGGATGGCGGTTCCCAGGAGGAGGCCGCGGACGACGGCCTGGAGCGCGAAGCCGATCAGCCAGGCGCCGATCAGCCACATACGGCCCGTCAGTTTGGCGTTCAGCATGGTGCCGAGGACCAGGACGACCGCGGGCAGGGCCCAGTCGCCGGGGCCGTGCAGGTACTCCGTGAAGTGGTAGGGCGGGGCGATGCTGGCCCAGGGGAAGAGCAGCAGGATCACCGCGATGCCGAAGTTCGACGGGTTCATGTAGTGCCGCATGCGGCCCTTGAGCGGGGCGCGGAGCACCCACTTGGTGCCGACGGCGACGATGACGCCGAAGACCATGACCCACACGCGGTCGTTGACGTACGTGAGCATGTTGACGGCGAGGCCGGTGATGTGCGCGGGGAAGAGGAATTCCACCATGCCCTTGAACCCGCGGCCCGCGAAGCGGGGTGCGCGCTTCTCACCGCGGGCGCTGACGGCCTCCAGCGCGATCTCCACCACGTAGGCGGTGAAGACTGCGATGAACGGCCACAGCCAGGGCTGTTCGAAGCCGAGGACGGTGTATCCGAGGATGTTGAGGACGGAGATCGAGATCGCGAACCGGCGAAGTGCGGTGACGACCTTCACGTCGTGCCGGGGCGCGGCGGCCCCGGGCGTTGCGGTTGCGGCAGACACGGTCACTTCTCCTTGGCATCGGCAGCGAGCTGGAGCGAGTGCCAGCCGGGGGTCAACTCGAGGTCCTGGTTGCGCACCTGGCCGGTGTGGTCACGCCAGGTCAGATGGGTCTGCATCGGTCCCTCGGCCTTCCGGCCGAGTCCGATGTGCACGTCCTGGCTGCGCTTGCCGGAGTGGCCGCTGCCGCCGTCGACGCGGCCCAGGCGGGTGCTGCCATCGGGCAGGGTCACGGTGACCTGCGCGCCGATCACGGGCGAACCGGCCGCGTCGGTGAGTTTGAGCCCCAGGAAGCCGCCGGGGTCCGGGCTCACGTTGTGGTAGAAGACGGGGTCTTCCCACTGGCGGGCGACGACCATGTCGAGGCGTCCGTCACCGTCGGCGTCGCCGGTGGCGATGCCCCGGCTGGGCACGGGCACGGCCATACCGAGCTGTTCGGACAGGTCGCGGTATGCCTTGCCGTCCTTGTTCTTCGCGAAGAAGCGCATGTGCTGGTTGCCGGCGACGTCGTCGCCCTCCTGCATGTTGGGCCAGAAGTAGGGGTGCTTGACCAGCTCGTCGTTGGCGGTGGCGAGTTCCTGGAGCTGTGCCCAGCGGTTGCGCTTGCCCTTGACGAAGCCGACGGCCTGGGTGATCTCCTGGACGCCGTCGTTGTCGAAGTCGCCCATCTTCACGTCCCAGCCCCATCCGGACCAGGCGAGGTGGAGCGGGGCGCTCTCGTCCTTGTACGGGGCGACGCCGTCCCGGAATTGGGATCGCAGCTCAGCCTTGTCCTTGGCCGTCGCCATGAAGGCGAAGTTCGACTCCTGGATACCGAACGACGTGGTGATGTTGGAGACGAACGCGTCGTACATGCCGTCGTTGTCCAGGTCGGCGAAGTCGATGCCCATGCCCTTGAAGGAGGTGCGGCCGATCTCCTTGGACTTGGGGATGGTCGCCGTGTGCTCGGCCTTGACCTCGCGGAACTTGAACTTTCCGGGCGTCGACTCGTTGTGGAGGAGCGCGGAGGTCCCGAAGTCGTGTCCGAGGTACAGCTCGGGAAGCTGGTCGCCGTCCAGGTCCATGGCGGAGGCCGCGAGCGTCCAGCCCCGGTCGATGCCCTCGGGCAGGACGCCCTCCACTTGTTCGTAGCCGGTCGGGGTCCAGCGGAAGAAGTGGCCGCCGCCGCCGTTCTGGGCGTGCGACAGCGAGTCGTTCATCGTCACCCCACCGTCCACGGTGTCGTCCAGGACGGGGCTGTCGGGGAAGTAGTTGCCGATGTAGATGTCGTTGTGTCCGTCGCCGTCCAAGTCGGCGACGGCCGCGGCGTTGGAGTTCCACAGCGGCCCGGTGTAGACGCTGCCGCCGTTGCCCGGGACCAGCTCGACGGGTTCGAAGCGCTCCGCGGTCATCGGCAGCGGGTCCTGCCCGGTCCCCTTCTTCGCCTGGAAGACGACCGGGGTGCGACCCCAGTAGTAGACGAGAAGGTCGGTCAGGCCGTCCTCGTTGAAGTCGCCGGGGACACAGCCGATCGGAGCCATGCTGTCGCTCTTGGGCAGCGGCGCCGGGTCGAGCACGAACGGGGCGTACGAGGGACTCGGCCGTCCGGGCACCGGAGCGGGTGTGATCACGACCTGGTCGATCTGCGGGTCGGTGATGCACAGGTCGTTGGGCAGCCCGTCACCGTTGATGTCGCTCATGGCGACGCCCGAGCCCACCGAGGAGATCCACGCCTCGATGTGCTTGTACGCCTTGTTCACCTTGCGTACGCTCTGCCTTTTGTATCCCCCCGGCACGGCTATCGCCAGCGGCTCGAATGAGAAATTCTTCGCCAGTTCAGCTTTTTCGGAGGCGCTGGATTCGCTCGGATTCACCGCGTAGAAAGTGCCGACCATGAGGATCAGTGCGATGAGCCCGGGGGTCTGCTTCCGCAGCCAGGTAATTGGATGTGTCATGCGACGGCGCCTTTCTATGTGTGCGGAACGGAACTGATGGCGGCGGCGATGTGCCGCCGCCAGGTCTCGAAGGCCGGGATCTCCCCGCCGTCGCAGCCCGCGGGCTTCGAATCGATGCACACCCGCGCCGCTTCCTCGGGGGTACGGCCGCCGCACAGGACCCGGGCGGCGAGGTGGGTGTGGGCGGTCGTCGTCCCCGCCCGTTCCCGGGCCTCGCAGGCGAACGCGGAGCCCTGCACGAGACTCGGCCGGTGCGTACCCGCGTGCTCGGCGAAGCGCAGCAGCTCGTCCTCGTCGGCGCAGCCCGCATAGGTGCAGGCGAGCCCGGCGCCGGCGTACATGTCGCCGTGACGGTGGGCCGGATAGGCGTCGATCAGCTCGGCGACGACGTCGGGGTCGGCGCCGCCGACGAACCACAGGGCGCGGCCGATGCCCTGGTCGATGACGCGGGCGCTGTAGGCGTCCGGCCCTCCCTTCCAGCTAAAGGGGTGTTCCAGGGCCGGGTTGCGGACGTAGGCGTCGGTCTTGAAGTACGCCTGGTGGAAGCCGTACCCGTCCAGGATCAGCCAGCGCAGCACCGGGTCGGTACCGCTCACGTCGGGCCACATGAACCTCGGCAGTCTGGCCATCGCCCAGCCGACGCCGACGTAGACCATGTAGTTGTGGTGCCGGCCCCTGCCCTCCAGAATTCCGGTCAGCCGCTTGTCGCCGCCCGTCAGCGAGTCGAGCATGACGGCGCCCATTCCGGCGCCCTCGTACGCGAATCCGCGGAAGGCCCGGGGAACCGTCTCCAGCCACTCGGCCGCCTGGTCCGCGGAGCGTGCCTCGACCGCGTAGGCGTATCCCTGGAGGAAGCTCGTCCCGACAATTTCTAGCTGTTGTTTCGCCTCCGCGTTCTTGACGTGGAACTTGCGTGTTTCCATTTTCGTTTCCCGGAAATTGGGCGTGAGGACTCGGCGCCTCAGCGCACGCAAGATGGACACCCGAAAGACCGCCCCTCGATCCTTTGCCTGAATTTACCGTTCGTTAGACGAAGATATTCGATACGGGTACCCGTGCGGCTACTCCAGGAATGCTCAACGGGTATGCACGACAAGTTGTTCACGCACCGCGCGGCGCCAGAGTTCATAGGTCGGGACATCGCCTGCCGCACCCGGCGCGGGCGCGGCGTCGTCGGCGAGCGCGGCCGCGGCCTCGACGGTGATCCCGGCCAGCGCGTGCAGCGCGGTCCGGGTGTGCTCGGGCACGGTGGCGGAGAAGTGGCGGGCCTTCGCCGCGAAGACGGAGCCCTGCGCCACATGGCCGCTCAGCTCCCCGGCCTCGGCGCGCAGCGCGGTCAGTTCGTCGGCCGTGGAGCAGCCCGCGAAGGTGGCGGCGAGTCCCACGCCCGCCCACAGATCCGGCTCACGTTCGGAGGCGAACCTGCGCACGGCGGCGCTGACCTGCCCGACGTGCGCACCGTGGATGAACCACAGGGCGCGGCCGATGCCCTGGTCCACCGCCCGCCGGAAGTAGTCCGGGCGCCCCTCCCACGCGTAGGGGGTGTCCGGACGCTGGTCGTCGACCCAGCGGGCGGGGTCGAAGTAGGCACGGTCGAAGCCGTATCCGTCGACGGCGAGCCAGCTCATCGGCGGGTAGAACTCCTCGCCGTCGAGGTCGTCGGGCATGACCTTCTTCCACAGCGGCCGGGGCAGCTTGGCCATGGCGAAGCCGATGCCGATGTAGTTGAGGAAGATGTGCCGCCGTCCGGCGCCCTGGAGCAGTTCCCGGGTGCGCCCGCCGCGGCCGGGAAGCGAGTCCCGGATGACCGAGGCCATGGTCGCGCCCTCGTACGCGAAGCCCTGCACCTCCGGGTCGACCAGCGACAGCCGCCGCTCGGTCTCCCACAGGTCCTTGGACTCGATGCCCCATTCGAAGCCGGTCACCACGGTCTGCGGGATGGTCTCCAGTTTCCTGGTGGCAGCGGTCTCGGCC
The DNA here is from genome assembly GCF_043204165.1 of Streptomyces sp. NPDC047982. NCBI lineage: Bacteria > Bacillati > Actinomycetota > Actinomycetes > Kitasatosporales > Streptomycetaceae > Streptomyces > Streptomyces sp. NPDC047982. Next base: position 196,773 of record NZ_JBIDBS010000013.1, read on the forward strand.
ACCGGGAAGCCGCGTCCGGCGAAGCTCACGTCACGCAGGGACGGAGCCATCAGAAGTCTGCGCAGAGAACCCGTTGCCGTTGCCACGCGGTGCCTCCTCGGCCGGCCACCAGGCGGTGGCGAGGGTCTTATCGTCGGACGGCGGCGAAGAGCCGGGCATCTTCGGGAATGCGCATACGTCGTGCGCCCGGTCGTGACCGGGCGGCGGGGCCGGATGCCGTCAGGCCGCCCAGGGCGCGATCGGGTACCAGGGGATGATCTCGCGGCGCGCGAGCATCCTGACGTCCCAGTAGAGGAAGGTGAAGACGCCCGCGACGATCAGGGTCACCGCCGTCACGGCGGCCATCCGGCCCGGCCTGGCCGTCAGCCAGACGGACAGCCGCCCACCGGCGAAGTAGGCCATGACGAAGAAGAGCAGCGCGACGATCACCACGTTGCCCATCGACTGCAGCACGAACGCCGCCGCCCCGTAGAGGGGGTTGCCGCTCTCGGCCGCGTCACGGAAGAGCTGACGGAAGAGCGGATACGGCCGCCCGATGAGGAAGCCGCCGACCAGCACGCCCATGAAGACCTGCTGGACGTGGGGGAAGCGGCGGGCCGCCTTGGCGAACGGGTCACGGGTGTATCCCAGCGAGCTGAGCCCCAGGTAGAACATGGCCAAGCCGATCGCCCCGAACGTGACCATCGACTGGACCGAACGCCCCGACAGCACGCCCGGAGCGGGCTGGGCCTCGGAGAACTGCGGCATCGACGTACCCACCAGACCGACCACCGCGCCGTACACCGCCGAGACCACGGCCATTCCCAGGAAGAGCCAGCCGAGCGGCTTGAGCGCCTGGACGGCCCGGCCGGCGCGGCTGTTCACGGTGCTCAGCATCGGGGCGACCGTGCCGAACACCGCGATGTTGCACGCGGTGAACGTCCCGGCGAGACCGGACGTGAAGGCGAAGGCCGTCCCGGCCGCCACCGAGGCGAGCGGGGACGTCTCCGGATCATGACCGAGAATCGACCTGGCGATAGTGCCGCCGACCGTCTTGTCGACGAACTCGGCCGACCAGATCACGGTCAGCAGAAATCCGGCGACGATACTGACGACCAGCAGGAGGCCGCGCCGCCGCACCTCTCCCGCGCCGGTGCCGACGCCGCTCCCACGAACCGGTAATTCATCGATGTCTGCCACGACGGATCTCCTTTTCCGCTGTCGGATGCGGCGACAGTAAAGGGGATGGAGAGCGTTTCGTTCTTCCCGGTTGCCGGATGTCCGGGGCGGCGGACGGAAAGGGACGGAGCGGGGGACAGCCCTTACGCGGTGGCGGACCGAATCGAGAAACGGAGGAGTCGGTCACGGGCGACGCCCTCAGGAGCATGGATGCGTCCGCCGATCGGACGACTCGCGAGGATGTGCCCGTGCCCCATGCCACGATCAGCAACGACGAGCCCGGCATCCGCGGTCCGATGGCCCAGCGTCCGGACACCGCCGCGCCGCTCGACCAGCTCGCCGACGTACTGCCGCGGGAGCCGGCCTCCTTGAGCCGCGGGGGAGCGCGAGCTGATCGCGGCGTACGTCTCCCACCTGAACAGCACGCCCTCCTGCGCCGGAACGCACGGCGCGGCCCCTGCACCAGGACCGCGCACCGGGCATGTCCGTCGGCGCCTCAGCCTCCGCTCGTGGGGACTGAGGCCGACACCCGCGCGGCGTACGGTTCCAGGGCCAGCCGCAGGGCGTCGGGCACCCTGGTGGGGCGGGTGTCGCCGTTGGGGCCGCGCATGCAGGCCACCCGTTGCCGGCCGCGGGCCACCAGGTTCTCGGTGTTCTCGTGCAGCCGCAGATAGTCGAAGGTGAAGACGAGCTGGGTCTCGGTCAGCTCCTCCAGGCGCATTCGGATCGCGAGCTGGTCGAAGGCGGTGATCTCGGCGAAGAATTCGCAGCCCACCGAGACGGTGAACAGTTTCAGGTCGTCGCGGATGTCGTCGAGCACTTCGGGGGCCATGTCCAGCAGGAACATCTCCCGGCACCGGCCTTGCCAGCGGACGTAGTTGACGTAGTAGACGTTGCCGACCAGGTTGGTCTCCTCGAATCCGACGAGATGGCGCAGTTCGTAATAGGGCCGCACGTCGGCCATCGGCTTTCCCTTTCCTTCGTCCTCAGGGCAGGCGTCACCGGTCGCGCCTGTCTCTCTTCGCGCGGGACGGCGACGCCCCCTGCGCGTTCCGCGGATCCACCGGGCCCCGCCCGATTCATGGAGGACCCACAGACACGATTGGGGATCGCCCAACGGCCGGCATCTCCCGGCTTGCTCAGGGATCTCGGGTCCGGACACCGGGCCACGGAGAAGTGCAGTCGATGGAATCCAGAGCAATCCGGGAGTGGTACGCCACCGAGGTGGCGGGCGAGCATCGAGACAGCCCCGAGCCGGGCGGCCGGGCAACCGCGATCGGCCGCTCGTACCGTACGACGGCGGCCGCACCGGGCGACGGCGGGCCGCTGACGGCTGAGCCCGGTCCGGTGACGTTGTTCCGCGCGGCCCACTGGGCACCCGTCGTCGCGCACCCGACAGATGAACGGAGCCGAACTCGTACCCGCCCGGTTCCCTCGGCATCGTGCCCACATCACGGAGGCAAGGAATCCGATGAACTCCACTGACACCACGACCACGACCACGACCACGGCCGACGAGCGGGAGCAGGACGTCGCCGGCCTGCCGGAGCGCATCATGGCGGCGTGGGCGGCTCATGACGCCGCCGCCTTCGCGGACATCTTCACCGAGAACGCCAGCATGGTGATGCCCGGCGTCCACTGCCAGGGCAGGGAGGCCATCCGTTCGTTCATGGCGGCCGCCTTCGATGGCCCGTTCAAGGGCACCCAGGTCACCGGCGCGCCGGTCGCCGTTAACTTCCTCGGCGACGAAGCGGCCGTCCTGGTCACCGAGGGCGGTGTCCGCGCACCCGGCGAGGACACGCTCCGGCCCGAGCGCAGGGTACGCGCGTCCTGGGTCGCGGTACGGGGCGAGGACGGCGTGTGGTCCCTGGCGGCGTACCAGAACAGTCCGTTCGACGCGTCCTGACGAACGTCCGCCGAAGCGACGAGAAGGCGGGGGCCGCCCGGACACACCATCCGGGCGGCCCCGTCGGTGCGTCCGGGGCGCCGGGCCGACGGGCGGGCCGTGCCCGGACACCGGGCTCTGGGCACGCCGAAAGGTCCGGCCGAGAAGGGCATGCTGCGCCCGGCGGCGAACGCCTGGAGGGCGGGAACCGGCGGTCGCCGTCAGAAGACAGTGGGAGGGGCCATGGCCAGGACCCGGGGACCGATCCGGCGCATGCCGCCGGCGCCGAACCGAGCGAGGTCCCGGTCGCCCGGCGCGGCTTCGGCCCCGAAGGGGTTACGGCGGCGCTCGCACCCGGAGGTCATCCGACGGGCTGCACCGGGTTGTTCTCGAAGGCGGCCGACCGTACCTGCTGGAGCGCCATCAGCACCGGCGGATCGAGAACCCGCACGCCTCGCAGCGGGAATTCGACGACGGCATGCGCCGCTCGCGAACGGATTTCCAGGGGACCGAGAGATCCCACATGGACCGGCAGCCCGTCCGTCAGCGCCTCATGCGCGGTGGCGGGTACGGAGTGGCCCAGCAAATACCACATGCCTGGCGGCACGTTCTTCATCTCGAACGGTCCGGGCGTACGGAGAACCGTGCAGCTAATGGGCCGACCCTCCGGCACTCTCGTCGGGAAGACGCCCAGGAAAATAATGCCTAATTCGGCGACGGTCGGCGCAGTGACGAAACCCCGCACCGACTCTCCGGCGCCCATGTTTCTTGCGACGTTTATCTGCGTCGCGTATCCACCGAACTGCCGGTACAGCGAAGGCGGAAGTCCGACGCTGTTCGTGAAGCGTGAGCTGAACGTTCCAACGCTGCTGTACCCGACGCTGCAGCTGATGTCCGTGACCGTCATGCCGGTGGTTAACAGCAGCCGCTTGGCCTCCTGTATCCGCAGCGCAGAGAGGAAACGTTTCGGTGAAATCCCGGTGACCCGATGGAATTCGCGAGAGAAGTGGAATTTGCTGTACATGGCGAATCGAGCCATGTCATCGATGCTCAGGGGCTCCGAGAGCTTGTTCCGCATGATGCGGATCGACTGCTCCACGGCCCTCTCGATCCCTGACACTGTGCACTGTGCGCTGTGCATTCTGTCCTCCGAAGCCGAGACGGATGCCGATCGGTCACGCCTGTGAGCCGATCGTTTCACGCCAGGTGAAGTCGGTCGGCTCCGCGACATTATTAGCGACTGGTAAGGGGCCGGGCAACCACGAAATCGATGTTTGTCACGAATGACCCATGGGCATATGCGGAATCCTTTAGGCGCGGAGTTACAGCAATGGCGGAGATGCTTTGATCATCCCCCGCGGCGGAGGATCAGTGCACGGAGAGAGGCTTCCGGCATGCCGAGTCGCCGCCGAGTTCACATCGGGCCCGCACACCGAAATGGAGAAGGAATGCCTTCCATTCAACCGATGTTAAATCAGGACAAAGTCAGCACGTTGGAGGCCTTCGCCGACACCATAGTTCCCGGTGCGAAACGCAACGACGAGGACCGGGCTGTGGCCGGCGTCGTACCCGGTCCCGGCGCGGTGGCGGCCGGCGCCCTCGAACTGCTCCGGACCGCTGCCACCGGGCTCTCGGATTCCCTGGACGACTTCGCCGACGCCCTCAACGCACACGCCCGGCTGCACGCTGCCGGGGAACCGGCCGAGCCGGACCCCGCGGTGCCGCCGTTCGTCGCACTGTCCTACGCCGAGCGCACCCGCCTGGTGACCGTCCTGACCGCCCCCGGCCACCCCGAACGCGACCTGTGGGTCAGCCTCGCCCTGTTCAGCAACATGGCCTTCGATACCGGCGCCCACCTGCACACCGCCGACGCGATCGCCGCCGGGCACCCGGGGCTGGCCGCCCTGGGCTTCGCACCCCCGTCCTACGACGGGCAGTGGCGTTTCGCCGAATTCTCCTACGGTCGCCCTCTCGCCCGGCTCCACCCCGACACCACACCCTCCGGGAGCCCGGCGTGAACGCTACCGAGCAGACCGACGTGCTGATCGTGGGCAGCGGATTCGGCGGAGCCATCTCCGCCTACCACCTGGCCGCGGGCGGGGCGAAGGTGACCGTGCTGGAGAGGGGCCCGTGGCTGGAATCCAACGACTTCGAGCACGACTTCCTCCTCGGTTCCTCCTATACCCGGATCTTCGATTTCACCGTCGGCGACGGTATGAGCCTGCTCGGCGGCAACTGCGTCGGCGGAGGCAGCGTCGTCTATTTCGCAGCGATGCCCCGCGCGCCCCGCTTCGTCTTCGACCGCACCGGAAGCATCGGCCGCCGGATGTGGCCGGCCGCGATCAGCCGCGACACCCTCGACCCCTGGTACGACGTGGTCAGCGAGGCGCTGCCGGTATCGACCCAGAGCTGGCAGGACGTCAGCTACGCCGGCGGTCTGTTCGCCGCGGCCTGCGACCACGCCGGGCGGACCGCCAACCCCGTCCCCACCGCCGTGGACAACTCCAAGTGCACCAACTGCAACTGGATGATGGCCGGCTGCCGGTTCGACGCGAAACGCTCACTCCTGCTGAACTACCTGCCCGCCGCACGAGCCCACGGCGCCGAGGTGCGGCCGCTGCACGAGGTGCAGAAACTCACCCGCACCGACAGCGGCGGCTACCGGGTGCACTACAACACCATCCACGACACGGACTACCGGCTGACCAACGGCAGCGGCGTCATCGACGCCAAGATCGTCATCCTGGCCGCGGGGGCCGGCGCCACCCCGGTCATCCTGCAGCGCTCCGCCGGCGACCTCGGCGGGATGCCGCACGCCGTCGGACGCTACTTCTCCGGCAACGGCGAGCGGCTCAACAACGCCGTGATCAACGAAGAGCGCGCCCGGGACCTCCTGGGCCTGGACCGTGGCGACGGCACCGCCTATCTCGCCAACCAGATCGGCAAGGGCCCGGTCGTGGCGAGCTGGGACAACCTCGACGGCAACCTGCCCGAGCACTCCCGGTTCTCCCTCGAACAGCTCTACTTCCCGCCAGGCTTCGGCACTATCCTCGCCCAGGTCCCCGACGCCAAGGGCCCTAGCTGGTTCGGTGCGGAGAAGACCGAGATGGTCCGGCGCTGGCGCTCCTGGCTGACCATCTTCACGATGGTCGAGGACGACAACGAGGGCGTCTTCGGCCCGCCGCCGCCGACCGGGAACGCCGTCCGGATCTCCCAGCAGATGCTCGGCCGAGGCCCCATCTCCTACCGGCCCACCGCCAACACCCTGCGCGGCTGGGACGAGTCCGACGCGGTCGTCAAGGACATCCTGGAACGCGACGGACTGGCCCGCGTGATGCCCTGGACCAACGACGTGGTGGGCGCCTACACCGTCCACCCGCTCGCCTCCTGCCGCATCGGCGACGACCCGCACACGTCCGCCCTGGACGACCGGCACGAACTGCGCGGCCACCCCGGCATCTTCGTGACGGACGGCTCCGCGGTACCGGGCGCCCTCACCGTCAATCCGGCGCTCACCATCTCCGCACTGGCCGAACGCGCCATCCCCGGGATCGTCCGGGCGGCCCGCGACCGGGGCGTCGACGTCACCTACGGCGCCCCCACCCCGGACGGCGGCGTCTCCGGCCGGGCCGGCGTCCGCCCGCAGCTCCCCTTCCTCACCCGCAAATAGCGCGGACCCGGACGACGGGCAGCGGAGCGAGCCGTATCCGCCCACCGCTGTGCTCTCCCGGAGGGCCGGGAGAGCACAGCGGAAGATGACGGGGTATGAGCGGGAGTTCTATGTTTCTTCCATGACGGCCGCTGAGAGCGAATTCGCGAAAATAATGGGCTGCCGAGTCTGTGGCGGCAACCTGCAGAAGTTCATCGATTTCGGACGCCAACCCGTCTCCAACGCCTTCGTGGATCCCGCCGACCTGACCGGTGAGGTGTTCTACGACCTCGCGATGGGGCAGTGCTCCACCTGCACCATGGTCCAGCAGTTGAACGAGGTCCCCCGGGATGTCATGTTCCATTCCGGATACCCCTATCGCTCGTCCGAGTCGCGGCTCATTCGAGAACATTTCGAGCGGACCGCCCTGGAGTTTCTGGACGGGCAGCTCAGCAGCCGTACACCCTTTGTCGTGGAAATCGGCTGCAACGACGGTGTCATGCTGGAGACCCTCCGCAGGCAGGGAGTGCGGCACCTCGGGGTCGACCCGTCGGCGGGGGCGGCCGAGGTCGCCCGGGAGCGGGGGAGCGAGGTGAGGGTCGATTTCTTCGACGAGGCGTCGGCGGCCGCCATCCGCTTCGAGAAGGGGCCCGCCGACCTGATCTTCTCCGCCAACACGATCAGCCACCTCGCCTACTTCGACTCCGTGCTGAAGGGCGTCGACGTGCTGCTCGCCCCCGACGGGGTGCTCGTCTTCGAGGACCGCTATCTGGGGGACATCGTCGAGCGCACCGCGTTCGACCAGATCTATGACGAGCACTACTACCTGCTCAGCGCGCGCTCGATGCGGGCCACCGCGGACCGCTTCGGTTTCGAGCTGGTGGACGCGGTGCGGCTGCCGGTGCACGGCGGCTCCCTGCGGTACACCCTGGCGCGGCCCGGCACCCGCGAGGTGCGGGCGTCCGTCCAGGAACTGCTGGCCGACGAGGAGCGGCAGGGTCTGGGCGACATCGCGACGCTGCGCCGGTTCGCCGACACCGCGGAGCACGTCTGCCAGGACTTGGTGGGGCTCCTGCGCGAGCTGCGCGCCGACGGGCGCAGCGTCGCCGGGTACGGCGCGACCTCGAAGAGCGCCACGATCCTCAACCACTGCGGCATCGGCCCGGACCTCATCCCGTACATCTGCGATTCGACGCAGGTCAAACAGCACCTGGTGACTCCTGGTTCGCACATTCCGGTGCGTCCGCCCGAGGTGTTCGCCGACCCGTATCCGGAGTACGCGGTGCTCTTCGCCTGGAACCACGAGGAGGAGATCATGGCGAAGGAGCGGCAGTTCGCGGAGCAGGGCGGCAAGTGGATCCTGTACGTGCCGGGCGTGCACATCGTGTAGGGCGAAACGGCGTGCGGAATCCGGTCCTGCGGGGATCGTGCCGCATTCTCGGAGATGCGGATTTCTCCCCCCTCTCGCGACCATGGTGAAATAGAGGGAGGAGATCGTCTCCATGAAGGCTCTGGTTTTGGCTGGCGGATCGGGATCCCGATTACGACCCTTGAGCAATTTCATGCCAAAACAGCTTGTGCCGGTCGCGAACAAGCCGGTTCTCGAATACGTTCTGGAGAATATACGGAGCCTCGGCATCACCGATATCGGGATGGTGGTGGGCGACCGGGAGCCCGAAATCCGCCGGGCCATCGGCGACGGTTCCCGGTTCGGCGCCGCCATCACCTATCTGCGACAGGACCGACCCTACGGTCTGGCGCACTGTGTGACGCTCGCCCGCCGCTTCCTGGGCGACGACGACTTCGCGATGTTCCTCGGTGACAATCTGCTGCCGGACGGGGTCGACCGGATCGCGTCGGAGTTCCGGCGGGAGCGGCCCGCGGCTCATGTAGTCGTGCACAGGGTCGACGATCCGCGGGACTTCGGCGTGGTGGAGCTCGATGCCAGGGGCCGGGTGCGGAAGCTGGTCGAGAAGCCCCGGCGACCACGCAGCGATCTCGCGCTGATCGGCGTGTACTTCTTCACCCCCGCCGTGCACCGGGCCGTCGCCTCCATCGGGCCGAGCCCGCGTGGCGAGCTGGAGATCACCGATGCGATCCAGTGGATGCTGAGCCACGGCTCGGAGATCGGCTGCAGCGAGTACCACGGGTACTGGAAGGACACCGGCCGCGCCGAAGACCTTCTGGAGGCCAACCGCCGGATCCTCGGGGACCTGCGCGGCGGCATGGAGGGGAGCGCGGACAAAGCCAGTGTGCTGCGCGGTCAGGTGAGGGTCGGTCCCGGCGCCCGCGTCGTGCGGTCCCTCGTCGAAGGGCCGGCGGTCATCGGTGCGGGCGCCCTGGTCGAGGACAGCCGCATCGGTCCCTTCACCGCCGTCGGCGTGAACTCCCGGCTGCACACGGTCGATCTGGCCGACGCGATCGTGCTGGACGACACCACGCTGGAGGGCCTTGCCCGGGCGCGGGGCGCGCTGTTCGGCCCCTTCGCCGTCATGACCGCGGACCTGCCGCTCCCCGCGGCAGTGTCCCGGCCCGCCGCGAAAGGGGTATGAGGATGAGGCTGCTGGTGACGGGCGGCGCGGGATCCATCGAGTCCCCGCTGCTGCCCAACTCCCCTACGCGGCGTCCAAGGCCGCCTCCGACCTGCTGGCCCGCTCGTACCACCGGTCCTTCGGCCTGGATGTCTCCCTCACCCGCTGCACCGACGACTACGGCCCTTACCAGCATCCGGAGAAGCTCAATCCCGCTGTTCATCACCAATCTCCGGTACCACGGGCACACCGACTGGTGAAAGAAGGCCGAACACCGGGCTCGGTGACCGGGATGCGGTGATGCGGCGCGGCGGCGGGGAGATGCCTGCCCGCCGCCTTCCGGCTGCCCGGCCGCCGTGCGCGAGGACGAGCCGTTCGAGCCGTCGGACACATGGCCGCGCCCGGCCCGCCGGCGTGGAGGCCGGTGGGCCGGGCGCGGTGGTCACACCCTGGAGTTCCTGTACGGACGATCAGGTTCGCGGCGTCGTCCGAGGCCGGGCCGGAAGAGGCCGGCTCACACGTAGAGGGTGTTGGGCTCCAGGCCGCAGAGAACCCGCCCGTAGAGCTCGGCGTTGGTGTTCGGATGCATCAGGGCGTGGAGGTTGACCGCCTGAACGTCGCGCTGGAACCGCTGGATCGGGACGTCCCGGCGGATCGACGAGGCCCCGCTGGCCGTGTTGAGGATGTCCACGGCCTCCTTCGCCAGCCGGCACACCGCGCCCATGTCGGCGCGTGCCCTGGCCCGTTCCAGCAGCGTCCACTCGGCCCCCTCGGCCGCCTTGGCGTCCACCTGAGCGGTGAGGCGGTGGGCGTGGAACTCCGCCTCGTCGATCCTGATCGCCGCGTCCGCGACCTGGAGGTGCGTCAGCGCGGCATCGCTCTGCCGCTCGTAGGAGGTGTAGGTGATCTTCCGCTCGGGCAGCCGCTGGAGGAACGCGTCCATGGCGCCCTTGGCCATCCCGACGACGGGGCCCACCGACGAAGCGGCGGCGACCGGCAGCAGCGGGGCCCGGTAGATCGACTGGCCGGCGTTGGCCTGGGAGGCGGACTGGCCCTGGAACACCGCGCCCAGCGGCAGCACTCGCTCCTGCGGGACGAACACCCCCTCGGCGACCGTGGTGACGCTGCCCGTGCCCTTCAGCCCCGCCGTGTACCAGTCGTCGATGACGGTCAGGTCCTCCATCGGCACGAGCGCCATGACGGGCATGGGCTCGCTGTCCGCACGGATCAGGACCGCGACGACGAGCTGCCAGTGGGCGTGCAGGGCCCCGGTGATGAACCCCCACCGCCCGTCGACCACGATGCCGCCGTCCGCCGGGGCGGCCGTCGCCGTCGGGCTCAGGGTCCCGCAGATCCGTACGTCGGGGGTGGGGGAGAAGACCTCCGCCTGCGCCCCGTCGGGGAACAGCCCCGCCATCCAGGTCGGGATCCAGTACACGGACGCCGTCCAGGCGGCGGAGCCGTCGGCCCGGCCGAGCTCCACCGCCACCTCGTACAGGGTGCGGGTGTCGGACTGGTGACCGCCGTACTGAGCGGGCGCCCGCATGCGGAAGAGGCCGGCGTCGGTCAGGACCTGGATGGACTTGTCATGGATCCGCCGGTTCTCCTCCGACCAGTCGGCGTGCTCGCGCAGCGTGGAGGCCGACTCCGTCGCGTTGCGGACCAGTTGTTCCCGTGTCGTCGTCTGAGCCGTCAGCACCGTGTCCTCTTTCTCGGGTGAAGAGATCCGGATGAAGCGCTTCGAGCATGGCAACGGGGCCCGCACCCGCACATCTTCAGGATTGCGTAGCGGCACTTCCGACCGTGCTGGGCTCCGACTTGCCGGCCGTCTCGTCGGCCGTGCCGTCGGGCTGCTGTTCACTCACCGCGCTGGGGCGTACGTGCCGCAGCACCACGATGGAGAGCACGGCGAAGGCGACCATGGCGACGGCGGCCGAGACAGCGACGATGTGCAGCCCGTGGGTGAACGCCTCACGGGCGACGGACAGCAGGTCTTCCCCCGCGGCCCCGGGGAGATCGGCGGCGGCCTGCGAGGCGCCCGAGAGGCTGTCGCGCGCGGTGCCGGCGGTGCCCGCCGGAACGTCGGCGGGCATGTTGTCGTCCATCCGGCCTCGGTAGACGGCCGCGCCGACGCTGCCCAGGACGGCGATGCCCATCGCGATGCCGAACTCGCCGTTCGTCTCCGACATCGCCGCGGCCGAGCCGGTCTTCTCGGGAGGTGCGGAGCCCACGACCAGTTCGGTGCTCAGCACGCCCATCGGGCTGGTGCCCGCGAACGCGATGGCGTATCCGGTCACCACCAGGGCGATGCCGCCCTTGTCGTCGACCTGGGTGATCAGCAGCAGGCCGACCGCCGTCACCAGCAGGCCGATGGCGATGGCGTAGGCCGGCCGGATGCGGCGCGCCAGGTTGGGCGCGGCCAGGTTGCCGACGATCGCCAGGGCGAAGGACGGCACCAGCCACAGCCCCGCCTCCAGCGGGGAGAGCCCCGCCACCTGCTGGAGGTACAGGGAGACGAGCAGCGTCACGCCGCCCATGGTGGCGGAGCACAGCAGGGCGACGCCGAGGGCGGAGCTGAGCGTGCGGTTCCGGAACAGCCGCAGGTCCAGCAGCGGGCTGGCCAGCTTGCGCTGCCGCTGGACGAACACGACGCCGATGACGACACCGGCGAGGAGGGGCAGCAGCGTCGTCGCCGCGAATCCGTCGGTGGCCAGCTTCTTGGCCGCGTAGATGACCGGCAGGATCGTGGCGAGGGAGAGCACGACGCTCGGCAGGTCGGTCCGGCCCGCCGTCGGGTCGCGGTGCTCGGGCAGCAGCAGCGGGCCGAGGATCAGCAGCAGCACCATGACCGGCACGCCCAGCAGGAACACCGAACCCCACCAGAAGCGGTCGAGCAGCGCGCCACCGGCGACCGGGCCGAGCGCCATGCCGCCCATGAAGCAGCTCATCCAGACGCCGATGGCCGTGCCCCGCTGCTTGGGGTCGTGGAACATGTTGCCGATCAACGCCAGCAGGGACGGCATCAGCGTCGCCCCCGAGATGCCGAGGACCGCGCGGGCGGCGATCAGGGTGTTGGGGCTGTCGGCGTAGGCGGCGAGGGCCGATGCGACGCCGAAGGCCGCGGCGCCGAACAGCAGCAGCTTGCGCCGCCCGATGCGGTCGCCGAGGTTGCCCCAGGTGATCAGGAACCCGGCGATCATGAAGCCGTAGATGTCCATGATCCAGAGCTGCTGGGTGGCGCTGGCGCCCAGGTCCGCGCTCAGGTGGGGGAGGGCCAGGTTCAGCACGCTGACGTCCAGGGACAGCAGGAGCGTGGGCAGGGCCAGAACGCCCAGGCCGATCCACTCCCGCCGCCCCGCCCTCGCGGGAGCCTCGCTGGTCGTGTTCGTATCCATCACTGAACCTTCCGTCTACTCCGTCAGGGGTCCGAGCGGGGCCCGGCAGTTCGTGGAGGCACCGGGCAGACGCCGGGGGAATTCGCGGCTGCCCGATGCCCCTCCCACTCTGCCCGGCAGCGCTTTCGGAGCACTGTCGGACGGCATTCGCTCCCCTGTCGGACGGCACGCGATACCGTTGCGCATGCGTTTTGGTGTGTTGGGCCCGCTCTCGGTACTGACCGAGGACCATCGTCCGGTCAGGATTCCCGAGCAGAAGATCCGTGCTCTGCTGGCCGATCTGCTGGCCCACGGCGGGCGCCCCGTCTCCACCGACCGGCTGGTGTACGACCTGTGGGGCGACGCCCCTCCGGCCAACCCGGTGGGCGCGCTGCAGATCAAGATCTCCCGGTTGCGCCGGGTGCTGGAAGAGGCCGAGCCCGGCGGCAAGAACCTGCTGGTGTCGCTCGCGACCGGATACGCACTGGAGGCCCCCGGCGACGCGGTGGACGCCAGCCGGTTCGAGACGCTGGTCGAACGGGCCCGGACGGCTCCGGAGCCGCGGGGACGCGCGGCCCTGCTGACCGAGGCGCTCGGGCTGTGGCGGGGGGCGGCGTTCGCCGACTTCGACGATCAGCCCTTCCTCCGGCCTGCGATCACCCGTCTGAGCGAACAGCGCCTGTCGGCCTGCGAGGACCAGGCCGAGGCCCGGCTGGCGCTGGCCGAGCACCAGGCCCTGACCGGGGAGCTCGGTGAACTGGTGGGCCGGTATCCGCTCCGGGAGAGGCTGCGGGCCTCGTACATGCTCGCCCTCTACCGATCGGGGCAGCAGGCCGAGGCGCTGGCGACGTACGAGGAACTGCAGCGGCTGCTCGTCGAGGAGATGGGGCTCGACCCGGGCGCCGAGCTGGTCGGTCTGCACGGGGCGATCCTGCGGCAGGACCCGGCGCTCACCCCGGTGCCCGGTTCCGGCCCCGGCAGCGCCCCGGCGATGCCCGCGGGCAGCAACCTGCCCTCCCCGATCACCGCGCTGATCGGCCGGGACACGGCCGTCGCCGAGGTACGCGCCCTTCTCGGGGCGGGCCGTCTGGTCTCCCTCATCGGGCCCGGCGGAGTGGGCAAGACCCGGCTCGCCCTGGAGACCGCGAGCCGGTCCGTCGGCACGTTCCCCGACGGGGTGTGGCTGGTGGAACTGGCCCCGCTGGCGCGCTCCGGCGTCCCTGCGCAGGCGGAGCCGGCGACCGAGTCGGTGGCCCAGGCGGTGATGGCGGTACTGGGGGTGCACGAGGCCGCCGCTGCGGACCCCGGGGCCGCCGAGGGAGGCAGGACACTGGCCGGGCAGCTCGCGGACTATCTGCGGACGAAGCAGGTCCTGCTGGTCCTCGACAACTGCGAGCACCTGATCGAGGCCACCGCGGCGCTGACCGAGACCCTGCTGCTGGCCGCGCCCGGCCTGCGGATCCTGGCGACGAGCCGGGAGCCGCTACAGCTCACGGGCGAGGCCCGATGGCCCGTGCCCCCGCTGGAGCTGCCCGACCCCGCGGACGACGCACGCCCGGAGGCGCTGGAGCGGTCCAGCGCCGTACAGCTCTTCGTGGCCCGCGCCCGCGACATCGTGCCCGGATTCTCGCTGACCGTGGACAACGCCCGAGCGGTTTCCACGGTCTGCCGCAGACTCGACGGCATCCCGCTCGCCCTGGAGCTCGCCGCCACCCGGATCCGTGCTCTGGGCGTAGGGGGCCTGCTCGCCCGGCTCGACGACCGGTTCCGGCTGCTGGCCGCCGGGTGCCGGGGGGCCGCTCCGCGTCAGCAGACGCTCCGCGCGATGATCGACTGGAGCTGGGAGTTGCTGACCGAGCCCGAGCGCATCGTGCTGCGCAGGCTGGCCGTCCAGGTGGACGGCTGCACGCTGGAGGCGGCCGAGGCCGTGTGCGGCGGCGAGGACGTGGCGGCCCGGGACGTGCTGGGCCTGCTGGCGCGGCTGGTGGACCGCTCCCTGGTGGTGGCCGTGGAGCGTGTGGGCGGCCACCGCTACCGGCTGCTGGAGTCCGTCGCCGAGTACTGCCGCGAGAAACTGCGGGAGGCCGGGGACACCGAGCCGGTGCGGCGTCACCGGCGCTACTACCGGGAGCTCGCCGAACGGGCCGGGCCGCACCTGTACACCGCGGACCAGCAGGGGTGGCTGGACCTCCTCGACACGGAGCGCGGAAACCTGCGCAGCGCGCTCACCGGCGTGATCCGGGACGCGGCCGAGAACCGGGCGGGCGCCAGGGACGCGGCCCTGCGGTTCGCGAGTTCACTGGCCTGGTACTGGTTCCTGCGCGGGCGGCTCCGCGAGGGCATGCGACAGCTCGGCGCGGCCCTGGACGCGACGGCCCCGGACGGCGGGGAGACGGAGCCCGTGCCGGGCGCCGTCCGCGCGGTGGCCTTGGCCTGGCAGGCCGGTTTCACGGTGCTGTCCGGGGACGCGGCGGACGACGGACCCAGGCGGCGGGCGGCACAGGCGCTGGACCGGGGGGACGACGAGCCCGCCGACCGGGCGCGGGCGCGCTGGTTCCTCGGCTTCATCGAGTGCGACTTCGGCGATCTGTCGGTCAGTGAGGAACTCGTCGGCGCGGCGCTGGCCGCCTTCGACGGGCTCGGCGACCGGTGGGGCACGGCGGCGGCGCTGGGGACCCGCGCCAAGCACGCGATGGTGCGCGGGGATCTGGCCTCGCTCCGACGGGACGGCGAACGCAGTGCGGCGCTCTTCCGGGACATCGGCGACCGCTGGGGGTACCTCCAGGCGACGGACTCCCTGGGCAACCTGGCCGAGATCGCCGGCCGTTACGAGGAGGCCACCGAACTGCACTGGACCGGGCTGCGCACCGCGCAGGAGCTGGGCCTGTGGTCGGAGGTTTCCAGCAGGCTCTCCTGGCTCGGCCGGGTGGCGATGCTCACCGGCGAGTTCGAGCAGGCCAGGGAGCTTCACGAGCGGGCGATCCGGCTCGCCAGGGAGCACAGCTTCAAACCGGGGGAGATCTTCGGGGAGATGGGGCTCGGGATCGCGGCCCGCAAGGCGGGAAAGCTGGAGATGGCCGAGACACATCTGCGGCGAGTGCTCGACTGGATGCCGCAGGAGCGGTCGGGACTGGGCAACACCCTGCCGCTGGCGCTGATCCTGCCCGAGCTGGGGTTCATCGCGGAGGCGCGGGGCGACACCAGGGCCGCGCTGGCCCTGCACCTGGAAGGCCTCGACGTCGCACGGCAGTTGGCGGGGGACCCCCGGGGGGTGGTGATCGCGCTGGTGGGACTGGCCGGAGTGCACGCGCAGCTTGGCCGCCACCGCGATGCCGCGCGGCTGCTGGGTGCGGCGGCCGAGGCCGGGGAGGCGACGAACGCTCCGCCGGCGCCGGCGGAGCGGGGCGACGTCGAGCGCATCACAGCGAAGGTCCGTGGCGGCCTCGGCGACAGGGCCTACCGGGACGCGTACGCGGACGGCCGCCGGGCCGACCTCGACGAGCTGAGGTCGGTGGCCGGGGACCTGCCTTCTCAGCCCTGAGCGGGCGGATCCCCGGCGGCCCGGCACTCCCGTACGGCGGCGGTGAACTCCCTGACGACGGTGTGCACTTCTTCCTCCCGCAGCGCCTGGTGCAGCGGCAGCAGCAGCGTGGTGGACCAGGCCTCGTCGGTGCCCGGCAGGACGGGGGGCTGCCCTCCGTAGCGGTAGAGCGGGACGTGGTGCAGCGGCATGTAGCGGAAGGTCGTGTAGATGCCGCGCTCCAGCAGCGTCTTGGCGACCCGGTCGCGGATGTCCTCGGCGAACTGGACCCAGTAGAAGTAGTGGGTACTGCGGTGCCCCGCGGGCGGACGGGGCGGCAGCCGCACCCCGTCGAGTCCGGCGAGCCCGGTGTCGTACACCTCGGTGAGGGCCGAGCGCCGGGCGACGAATCCCGCGAGGCGGCGCAACTGTA
Organism: Streptomyces sp. NPDC047982; assembly: GCF_043204165.1. Classification (NCBI taxonomy): domain Bacteria; kingdom Bacillati; phylum Actinomycetota; class Actinomycetes; order Kitasatosporales; family Streptomycetaceae; genus Streptomyces; species Streptomyces sp. NPDC047982. Next base: position 213,323 of record NZ_JBIDBS010000013.1, read on the forward strand.
CCTGCCCGATGGCGGCCGTCATGTCATTGCCGATCAGGCGGCGCCCCAGGTGCTCCACGTCCAGCCCCCACCACCGGTCGGCGCCCTGGGCCGCGGTGGTGAAGGCGCTGCGGTCGGCCAGTCCGTGGTAGGCCAGCCGGTGGGCCTTCCGGGCGAGGTCGGGATCCCGTACGTAGATCATGCCGCCGTCCCCGGTGGTGATGATCTTCCGGGAGTCCAAGCTCCACACCGTGAAGTCCCCGAACGTCCCGCACATCCGGCCGTCGACGCTGGAGGCGATGGAGCAGGCGGCGTCCTCGACCAGTGGTATGCCCCGGGCGCGGCACAGCTCCGCGATCGCGGCGATGTCGCCGGGCAGGCCGCCGTAGTGCAGCACCATCACCGCTTTGGTACGGGGGGTCAGCACGCGCTCGATGTCGGCGGCGGTGGGGTTGAGCGTGCGGGGGTCGACGTCGCAGAAGACCGGACGGGCGCCGGTGGCGGCGACCGCGTTGGCATTGGCGACGAAGGCGGCCGACGGCATGACCACCTCGTCGCCCGGCCCGAGTCCGAGCAGCTCGGCCGCGAGGAACAGCCCGGAAGTCGCGGAGTTGAGGAACACGAGGTGCCGGGGGTCCAGTGCGAGGTGCTGGGCGAAGCTCTTCTCGAACTCCTCGCACCGCGGCCCGTATCCCAGCCAGTTCCCGTCGAACACCTCGCGGACCGCTTCGAGTTCCTCCTCGCCGAGGCTCGGCTGGGACACGTTGATCATTTATTGCTCCTCTGGGCGGTCAGCTTCTCCAGTACGGGAACGGTGTCGTGCGGGCTCGGCATCGCCAGGTGTTCCTCGCGCAGCCGCGCCGCTCCCTCCCGGAAGGACGGCTCCTCCAGGACACGGCTGATCTGTGCGCGCATCGCCGTCGAGGACGGGCTGCCGATGTCGAGGACCAGTCCGGCGCCCCGGGCGAGCACCTGGCGTACGGAGACGGGGGAAGCGGCATGCTTCGTCGCGCCCATGCCTTCGTCCCCCTGGACCGCCAGGACGTCCGCTTCGGGGGTGTCGGTGATGAGCTGCGGCACGTTCAGGGACGCCGCCGCCGAGTAGGTGGCGAGGCCACCGTGGTGGATGAGGGCGGAGCACGTCGGCACGAGCTGGTCCAGCGGCAGGTAGTCGACGGTGCGGACGTTGTCGGGGAGCCGGGTGACCCCGGCGAGCTGTTTGGCGTTCAGGGTGGCGACGACCTCGATGTCGAGCGTCGACACCGCGTCGAGCAGTTCGGGGACGTGGTCCCAGCCGCCCTCCAGGTACTTGCGCCAGGACAGTCCCAGGGACAGGCCCACCCGGGGCCGCTCCGGCGCCGGGTGGAGCCAGTGGGGCATGACGGTCTGGCCGGAGAACGGGACCCACCGGACGCGGACCGTCGGTGTGCTCACCGGGATGCTCATCGCCTCGGACAGGGTGCTGACGGTCCACTGGCCGCGTATCAGTTCGTCGTCGAGGCGCTGGCCGTAGCGCTCGGCGACCGGGCCGAGGGTGCGGGTCAGCGGATCGTCGCCGGGGGCGGCGCCCGCGGCTGTCCGTGCCGCGAGTCTGTCGACCGACCAACCCCACCAGTCCGGCGCCGTGATGAGGCGGGCGTGCGCCGAGCCGCAGTCGCGGGCCGCGACTGCGGCTCCGGGGAAGCACGGGTCCCACAACACCAGGTCGGGACGCCAGCTCCGGGTGAACGCGACGAGGGCGTCCATGGCCGGGCGCGGCTCCCCCGGAGGGGCGTCGTAGGGGTGGAAGTCCCACATGGCCGGCAACATGAACTGGCTGAAGGTGTCCCAGAGCTCGCGGTCGGTGGCGTCGAGATCGAGCTCGTCGGTGAGGCGTGCGACTTTCGCGCGCTCGTCCGTGTAGGCCCTTCCCGGTCCTGCGGGAACGGGCATGTCGTGCGGGTTTCCGAGCGGTACGGCGGTGAGGCCGGTGGCCGCGATGGTCTCGGAGATCTCCGGGTGGGCCGCGACACAGACCTCGTGGCCCGCGCTTCTGAGCGCCCAGGCGAGGGGTACCACGGGGTAGAGGTGCGAGGGGTTGGGCCAGACGGTGAACAGGACGCGCATCAGGGGCCTCCCTGGGCCGGCTCGTGGCTCATGGGCTCAGCAGGTGATGGAGACGACCGGGCTCGGCTTGTTGAACATCATGTTCGGGTCGAACTGGACCGCCCGGTAGGTGTGGGTGCCGCTTCCCTTGCAGGGCCAGTCGGCCGATGCGGTGCCGCCCGCGGGGATGACGTTCTCGGTGACGGAGTGCCACTCCGACCGGCCCGCGTCGTAGCGCATCAGCCAGAAGGTGGTCGGGGTGCCGCAGGCGTTGCGCGCCGAGCTGAGAATCCGGAATCCGCTGGAGCTCTTGTGCGGTGTCTCCGGCGCGCTGATGCACTCGCGGGGCGATGTGGGCGGAGCGGGGGGTGCGGGCGGCGCGGTCCGGTCCGTCCTGAGGGCGTTCATGGTGGTCTGCTCCAGGGTGTTGCCCCGGGAGTCGGTGAGCTGGGCGCGCAGCGAAATGCTCTTCGCCCCGCTCGGGCGGGGCACCATCGCACGCGACTTTCCCGCCTTGTCACGCACCACGGGCACCTGCCGCCAGGAGTCGCCCTGGTCGGTGGAGACGCTGATGCGCAACGTGCTCACCTGGCCGGTGCCCGCTCCGGGGTGCGGCTCGGCCGACAGCGGCAGTGCGATGTTCTTTCCCCCCACGGGGTTGTTGTACAGGTCGACCCGGGGGAAGTACCTGACCACCCACAGCGGCAGCGGCGCCGCCTCGCCGGTGGTGTCGGACGTGAAGGTCCATACCGACTTCACCTGGTTCGAGAGCCGGAACAGGGATCGCCGGTCGGCGGTGCTCTCGATGCGGAAACCGGCCTTGCCCGGCGGCACCTGTGCGTTGAGCTGTCCGCCGTCCGACTCGCCGACCAGCTTGCCGTCGCGGTAGAGCTTGACCGAGGCGCTGTCGGTCAGCGAGCCCGCCCGGTGGTCGTCCTGGTCGGTGAAGAGGGGGACGCCCGCCCACATCCTGTCGCCGTCGCGGCCCGCGTGGTCGGGACGGAAGAGGAAGGGGGCGAACACGGCGGCGTTCCATCGCTCCGTGGTGCGTTCGCCGGCTCGGTACGCCCGGTAGTCGGATCCCATGGCCGTCGCGTACACGGGGAACCCGTCGGCTCCGGTGATCTGTTCGCCGAACGCCCCGGACCACTGGGTGTCGCGGGTGTCCAGGTAGTGGGTGACCCTGGCGGGCAGATCGAAGGGGAGCATGGTCCCGGACACCGCGGCGAAGCCCGGGGCCATGCCGAAGAAGCCCTTCACCCCGCGCCGCTCGGCGGTCTGGGTGTTGTGCGCCGCGTCCACCCGGGCCAGCTCCGTGTCATGGACCGTGCGCGCGAAGCCAGTGAAGAACCCGCCGTGCTTGGTGTTGAGCAGGTGGTAGCTGTACGGGGTGTTCTTGAAGTCGCCGGCCGGCCCGGGGACGCCCCAGGTCGAGGAGAGGCCCGACGTCATCTCGCCGTCGGCGACCGAGGGCCCCTGCTGGGCGGTGTAGAGCCGCCCGAAAGTCGTGGATCCCAGCGAGACGCTGAAGACGCTGTCGCCGAACCGGCGTTCGATCCCGACGTCGACCGCGGCCGGCCTCGCTCCCTTGCGGGCGACGGTCGTCGTCACCGGTTCGGTGGTGCGGGCGTCGGCCGTGATCCGGGTGTCCCGGGTCAGATCGAGCAGGGGGCGGACGATCCGGTGCCAGTCGGCGTTCCGGTCGACGATGTCGGAGACCAGCATGTAGCGGCCGGGGGGCAGGCGGAGGTCCGCGGTGCCGTCCTCGTCGTGGAGGAATTCGCGTACGGGTACGTCCAGGCCGATCACCATCGTCTCGGCGTCGGCTGCGGGAGCGCCGTCCCTGCCGAGGTGTCTCACCGTGAGCGCGCGGGTGACTCCCATCCGGGCGGACGCACTGCTGTCGGCCTCGAAGTCGCCGCCGCCCGCCGCGCCGACGGTGCTGTCGGTGCCGCGCAAACTCCTCCAGAAGCTCGCCAGTTTCGCGGTGGGCACCCGGCGCTCGGTGCCGTCCACGGTCAACGGCAGTTCCGTGGCCCGGTCGTCGTGCTCGGCCTTCACCAGCGCCGTGACGTCGAAGAGCCGCCGGTCGACCCGGCCCTCCCGCACCAGGTGGCGGGCGTCCTCCGGTACGACGTACTGGTGCCCGTCGATCCGGTAGCTGCTGAACCGCACTCCCTCGCGGCCTGCCGCCCGCTCGACATCGGCCCTGGGTTCCCCCGCCCCGGACACCCGCACCCGGTCACCGGTGATCAGGGTGACGGTGCGCGCGTGGTCGTCGGTGACGCGATCGCTCTTCTTGTCCGCCCCGTTCGCCGGGGCGGCGGGCGCCGCCCCGATGCCGAGCAGCGCTGCCGTGACCAGGCCGATCAAGCCGGTCCGTATCAACGTACCTCCCAAGTGACGGGTGTTCGAGGTGTCCGAGATCCATCGCCATGGTGGTGCGCGCGCGCCCTGCTCGGCATCTCCTGGAATGCGGTGCGCAATCCAGGAGATGCAAGCCGTGAACGAGGGACGCGAGGGTCTGAGCACGAGACGCGAAACAGAAGGAGGTGCCCCTCGATGACCAGCCGCGCCAGGAAGCGTGCTGTGGTGCTCGGCGGGAGCATGGCCGGGATCCTCGCCGCCCGGGTGCTCGCCGAGTTCTACTCGGACGTGGTGGTGATCGACCGTGACAAGGTGGTCGGCGTCCACGAGCCCCGCCGTGGCACCCCGCACGCCCGTCACGCCCATGGCCTGCACGCCCGCGGCCAGCTGATCCTGGAGGAGCTCTTCCCCGGTTTCACCGAGGACCTGGCCGCCGCCGGGGTGCCGGTCGGCGACCTCGGGGAGATGCGATGGTTCTTCAACGCGCGCCGCCTGCGGCCGGCCAGGACCGGGCTGAAGTCGCTGACGCCGCCCCGGCCCTATCTGGAGGGATGTGTACGGGAGCGGGTCGGGGCCCTGTCCAACGTGGTGTTCCGGGAGGAACACCAGATCCTCGGGCTGAACGCGACCCCGGCCCGTGACCGGGTGACCGGGGTGCGCATCCTGCGGACCGCGAGCGGCGTCGAGGAGGAACTGGAGGCGGACCTGGTGGTCGATGCCACGGGCCGAGGCTCGCGCACTCCGGTCTGGTTGGAGGAGTTCGGGTACCGGCGGCCCGATGAGGAGCGGGTCAAGGTGGACCTGGCGTACACCACCCGGCACTACAGGACCGAGCCCGGGATGTTCGACGCGGTCCAGTCGATCAACCCCGTGGCCTCGCCCGACCACCCGCGCGGCGCGTTCTTCGGCCAGGTCGGCCCGGACCGGTGCATCCTGTCGCTGACCGGCATCCTCGGCGACCAGCCGCCCACCGAGCCCGACGCGTTTCTGGAGTTCGTACGGTCCCTGCCCGTGCCGGACGTGTACGACGCGGTCCGTGGTGCCGAGCCGCTCGACGATCCGGTGTCCTTCCGGTTCCCGGCGAGCGTGCGGCGGCGTTACGAGCGGCTGTCCCGCTTCCCCGACGGCCTGCTCGTCATGGGCGATGCCTCGTGCAGCTTCAATCCGGTCTATGGCCAAGGCATGAGCGTCGCCGCGATCGAGACGATGGCGCTCCGCGACCGGCTCCGGCTCGACGGGCCCGTGGCGCCCCGGCTGTTCCACCGGGACGTGTCCCGCGCCATCGACATCCCCTGGGACGTCTCGGCGGGCGGTGATCTCGCCTTCCCCGGGGTCGAGGGACGCCGCACGCTGAAGGTGAACATGGGCAACGCGTACATGGCGCGGGTGCAGTACGCGGCGACCAAGGACGAACGGCTGGCCGACGGCATGATGCGGGTGGCCGGACTCATCGATCCGCCGCAGTCCCTGATGCGCCCGGCCACCGTCCTGCGGGTCCTGCGCCATGCCACGCGGCGTCCGCCGAAGGCGCCGGCGCGGCCGGCGGCCGCCGATCCGGTGGCGCCGGGGCACCCCAGTTGAACCGCTCAGGAGAGGGATCACCTTGTTCGCCCAGCAACTCGCCCTGATCTACGACCTGGTGTACAAGGCCCGGGGCCAGGACTTCCGGGTCGAGTCGGAGCTGGTGACCGAGATCGTCCGGGCCCGCCACCCCTCGGCGGCCTCGCTGCTCGATGTGGGGTGCGGCACCGGCGAGCACCTGCTGACGCTCTGCCGGAGGTTCGGCCATGTGGAGGGGATCGACCTGTCGGAGCCGATGGTCGAGGTCGCCCGGGACAAGCTCCCCGGGACGGCTCTCCATGTCGCGGACATGCGCGACTTCAGCCTGGGGCGCACCTTCGACGTCGTGATCTCGCTCTCCACCGCGGTCGCCTACCTTCCCTCTCCGCGGGACCTGGCGACAGCGCTCCGGCAGATGGTCCGGCATCTCGCGCCGGGAGGCGTGTTGATCGTGGAGCCCTGGTATTTCCCCGAGACGTTCCTCGACGGGCACATCGCCGCCGATGTGGTCCGGGGCGACGGGCGCACCGTGTCGCGGGTCTCGCACACCCGGCGGTTCCCGGGGTCGGCCCGGGTGGACAGCCACTACGTGGTCGCCGACCCGCACGGCATCGAACACTTCACCGAGAGCCATGTCTTCGGCCTGTGGACCCAGGGGCAGTATCTGGACGCGCTCGCCGGGGCGGGCTGCACGGCGGAGTACCTTCCGGACGTGCAGTCGGGGCGGGGGCTGTTCGTGGCGGAGCGCGGACTGCGCTGAGGACGCCGCCTGCCCGGCCCGGAGCAGCTCCGGACCGGGCAGGCGGCGTCCTCAGCGCAGTCCGCGCGCGAACTTCCGTACGTCGGCCACGAAGGCCGTCGGCTGCTCGAGCGAGGCGAAGTGACCGCCACGCTCGACCTCGGTCCAGTGGGTGATGGCGGGATACTGGCGCTCGGCGATGCTCCGTACCGGCGCGAAGTCGGGCTGGAGGACCAGGACGCCCATGGGCACGGGCACCGGCTCCGGCAGGACCCCCGGCGTGAAGACGCCCTGCATGTACGCACGCGCCTCGTAGAACAGATGCGCGGAGGACCCTGCGGTGGCCGTCAGCCAGAAGAACATGACGTTGGTGAGCAGCGTGTCGCGGTCCACCGCGTCCTCGGGGGCCTTGTCCGAGTCGGTCCACTCCATGAACTTCTCGACGATCCAGGCGAGCTGGCCGACCGGCGAGTCGGTGAGGCCGTAGGACACCGTCTGGGGACGGGTGGCCTGCAGCTTCATGTAGCCGGAGAGTTCCTGGTCGAAACGGGCCATCTTGTCGAGCCGTTCGAAGTCGGACGGGGAGAGCTCCGCGAGCTCCCCGGGGTCGCCCGACGGGACGGTGAAGAGCATGTTGACGTGTATTCCGGCCACGCGCTCCGGTGCCAGCCGGGCGAGTTCGAGGGAGATGAACGCCCCGTGGTCGCCTCCCTGGGACAGGTAGGTGTCGTAACCGAACCTGCGCATCAGCTCGTCCCAGGCCCTGGCGATCCTGGGGTAGTCCCAGCCCGGTCCCGTCACGGGGCCCGAGAACCCGTGCCCCGGCAGCGAGGGGATGACCAGGTGGAAGGCGTCGGCCGGGTCCCCTCCGTGCCGTGCCGGGTCGGTGAGGGGTTCGACGACGTCGAGGAACTCGACGATCGACCCGGGCCAGCCGTGGGTGAGGATCAGAGGCCGCGCCTCGGGCTCGGGGGACCGGATGTGCAGGACGTGGATCTGGGCGCCGTCGATCTCCGTGAGGAACTGGCGGTACTGGTTGATTCGGGCCTCGGCCGCCCGCCAGTCGTACTCCGTACGCCAGTACTCGGCGAGCCCCTTGAGGTAGTCGAGCGGCACCCCGCGCGCCCACCCGGCGTCCGGGGAGGCCCCGGGCCAGCGGGTCAGTTCCAGCCGCCGCCGCAGGTCGTCGAGGTCTTCCTCGGGGATCTCGATGTGGAAGGGTTTCACGTGGCCCTCTCTGGTGTGGATATGGTTCCGGGCGGTCACGGGCGCCCGTCCCTCACCGGGGTGTGCCGGAGAACTGGCCGGGCCTGCGGCCCTCACCGGCCGGGCCCCGGTAGGCCTGGGCGATGTCGAGCCAGTGGTCGGCCGCGCCCTCGGTGGCGGTGAGGGCGAGGTCGTCGCGGTGGCGACGCCGGGTGACGAGCAGACAGAAGTCATGGGCCGGGCCGGTGATCCGCTGGGTCGCCTCCGCAGGACCGTACTCCCACAACTCCCCTGTCGGTGAGGTGAGTTCGAACCGAAAGGGCTCGGAGGGTGGAGTGAGGCCGCGCGCCTGGTAGCCGAAAGCCTGGGTCAGCACGGCGAATCCGGCCACGTGGCGCAGCCACTGGGCCGGTTCGCGGCGGGCGCCGATGGCGTCGGCGATGTCCTGACCGTGGGCGAAGGTCTCCATGAGCCCCGCGCAGGCGAGTACCGCCGGCGGCAGCGGGTTGACCAGCCAGGGCACCGTCTGCCCCGGCGGGACGGCGGCGAGCGCCTCGATGGTGGCCGCGCGCTCGGCGCGCCAGCGCGCGAGCAGCGCCTGCGGGGTGTCGGAGGTGTAGGCGGCCAGTGCGGCGTTGACCGCACCGTCGAAATCGCCGGAGGCATTCTCGGTCATGACCCGGAACGCCTCCGGGTCGGACGCCGCCGTACCGGCGAGCCGATAGACGAAGACGAGGTGGGCTATCTGGTCGGTGACGGTCCAGCCGGGGGCCGGAGTGTCCAGCGCCCACTGGGTGTCGTCGAGGTCGGCCACCATGCGGTCGGTCTCGTCGCCTGCCGCCGCCAGGTCCTTGAGCACGTTCGCCAAATCGGACATCGCTCGCTCTCGTCTCTGCTCGAATGGTTCGTGACCGGTATCCCGGATACCGGATCCAGCCTGGTGCCGGCGGGGATTCGGTGTCTTCTCCCAGAGTGCTGAGCGAAGACCGCGAACAGCTCGACTACGTCCGCCAGGCCCTGGACAGGACCCCACGGCGCAAGAGCAAGCCACGCTGCGCCCGCGACGGACGCATGATCGGCCACATCGGACTCGGCGCCGCCGAAGCCGGCCCGGACACCGGTCTGTACCGGCGCCGGGTGTTCTTCCCCCTCCCCACGACCGGGACTGCGACCCCGACGGCGTCTACCGGCAGGGCGCGCCCGGCGAGGCCGTCGCCCCCGGACCATCGAGCCCCACCGCGTGGGCGAGAAGACCCCCCGCTTCCAGCAGGGCAGCCCCTCCGCCATGACGACGCCGGCCCCCGAGCGCTGTCCGTGGGGGTGACCTGCCGTCAACTTTCCTTACTCATATGAAACTTCAGGCGGTCCACAGATCGGAGACCGAGACCTTGCTTATCCTCTCGATCAGGCGAATTTCCACCGAGCCGATCGGCAGTCTGCCGCGTTCCTCGGCCCTCAGGCACGCCCTCGCCGCACACGCGGAGGGCCTGCTGGACGACGCCGACCTCGCCGGCCAGGAGGTACAGGCCGTCGTTGGTCAGGATCGCGACCGCGGACAGCGCCGGCCTGACCAGTCGGCGCGAGCGGCCGCCGTCAGCGGGTAGTGATCGCGGTAGTAGCGACGAACGCCTCGAACGCCGCCTTTGACGCAACCGCGCCTACTACACCGTCCAGCTCGCCGAACTCCACCTCGCCAGGGCAACACCACCACGGGGGCACCACAACCGCGGCCACGATCGACACCACCCACATCAGCCGTCGTTCCGTGAGGTGTGGTTGAGGTACAGGGAGGGGGTGTGTGCCGGGGACATCCGCCGATGGGCTGAGACCGTGTGAGCGCGGGCTGTTGCGTGTGCAGGCGCAGCTGATACCGATGGGGTGACAGTCCGACCTGACGTTTGAGCGCGGTGCTGAACGCTGACAGGTGAGCACCTGACCATCGCTTCACTGAGCGTCGACCGCTGTGAGGTCATCAGGAGAGCTCGAGTCGTCCTCCTCACGCCTGCCCGAGGACCCGTTCGTGCCCATCTCGTAGAGGAGGAAGGCTCCCGCGGTGGCGAGTACGGTTCCCGCGATCACCTGAACGAGGTCGACCAAGGGCACGAGCCCGGTCCGCGCTGTCGCCGTTCCCGCTCCAGCGAGACCCGCGAGCAGCAGAACGAGCTCGTACGCGCTGCCCCCGAACATCGCGCCACTGCCGACCCAGGCCAGCAGGAGAGCGATCCAGCGAGGCGTACGTCGCGGGCAACGGAAAACGAGCGCAGTGAGCCCCGCGGCAGCAGCGACGGCGAAAACGGCTGTCCCCGCGTCGGCGACCCGATCCGCGATCCCACGGTTCTCGAGCGCATGCCGCGAGAGGCCGACAGAGCTGCCCAGCGCCCACGACATGCGTGCGATCGCGATCACGCTGAGCAACACCACGCCCAGCCACGTGAAGAACACCAGGACGGCCCGGTACGAACCGGGCGCACGATCCGCGACTCGGCCAGTCAGTGCCGTGGCCCATCGCTCGCGGGCGTAGAGCACGAACGAAAGGGCGATGCCGATGGCTTGAGCGCCGAAGCTGAGGTAGACCAATGGGCCGACCCAGTCCGCCAGCGATCCGTCGCCCACCCTCGAAGCCCCAAAGACGACGGTCCCGGCGACGAGCGGACCGATCACGACGAACGGGGCCAGCAGGCCGGTCGCGACCCAGACCGGCGCGAGCACCAGCCATGCAGGGATGCGCTGCCCCCATGAGTGCGTAAACGCAAGGATGATCGCCGCTCCGATGATCTCCAGCCCCGCAGTGACGATGTTCCCGCCGCGCAGGAACGCCGGGTCGACCGGGGCGGAACTGTTGAAGCCGACCGTGGAGCCTGAGATCCACAGGACCTTGAGCACGAAGTACGGCAGGATCGCCGCGATGGCCAGGTACCCGATCAGCATCCGTCCCGGGCTGCGCCGCCGCTCGCCCTCCGGGACCTCAGACACCGTCAGACACCTTGCGATAGGACAGGACGACGGTGCCGCTGGGAATCAAGGCAACGTCGGTCCGCTCCAGCCTCATCGGAGCGAACGGGCCAGCGAACAGCGCAGTGCCTGCACGGGCGACGACGGGATTGACCTTCACGACGATCTCATCAATCTCTTCGGCAAGCGTCTCGGCGAGCAGCGCCCCGCCGGCGAGCCAAATCCCCGCGCCGTCTTCCTGCTTGAGCGCACGGATCGCTGTGACCGGGTCGGCCGCCATCACCTCGACGTTCGGCTCCACGCACGGGCCGAGACTGCGCGAGAACACGATCGTGCGCAGATGCGCGTACGCGTCGGGAAGGCCCGCGTCCGCGCCGATACCGAACGTGCGGCGTCCCATCACGACAGTGTCGAAGACGAGACCCGGGCCGGTGACGCCGAGCGCGGCACGTACCGGCGTCGGCAGCGTCTCCGGGTATTTCTCGACGAGGAAGTCGATGTAGTCCCGCGGCACGTCGAAGAAGCCAGCGGGCCCTGTGGGATCCCCTCCTCCCGGGCCGGCGATTAAGCCGTCGAGCGTGGTGGCGACGAGGTAGGTCAGTCTCCGCATGTCTTCATCCAAAGGCTGCGGCAGGCACGCCGTCCAGCTCCATCCCGGAGCTCGCGACCCAGGTCGTGCAGATCGATACCTGAGGATGACCCCTCGCATAGAGACGCAGCTCCAGACTGAAGACATAGCGGCAAGATGCCTGATGCGGTCCGTTGACGCGGCTACGGTGCTAAAAGGCGCACGGCGTTCCGACACCGGCACCATTGAATGAGGGGAGGGGGCGTGCAGCGTTGGGGGTTCGTTCTGCTCGTCGGCGCAGCCGCCGTGTGCCTGCTGCCGGCGACGATCATCATGGCGCTCGTCTCGCTCCCGTCCCCGGACGGCATCGTCATAACGATGTGCGCCGCCGCCGCCCATGCGAGTCTGCTCGCACTGCGGCGCGCGCCGACCAGGGCGCTGCTGCTGATCGTGGCCTGCACCGCCGTGGAAGCGGCAGCGACCGGGCTGTTCGTGCTGTTCCCGTCCACGCTGCTCGTCCCCGTCGCGCTGCACGGCGTCGCCGCGCACGGCGATCGGCGCATCGCGATGGCGGTCGCCGCAGTCGGGCCGGTCCTTACGGCAGTCCGGTACGCGACCGATCCCAGCGTGACCGGCAGCGCGTTCGGGCCCGCCCCGTGGCTGCTGGCGATCGTCCTGCTCGCCGTGTGCTCGGCAGCGGTCGCGATGGGGCTGCTGCGCCGCTCCGAACTGCGCGCCGCGGCACTCGCCGCCGAACGGCTCGCACTTGAGGAACGCGACCGCACTTTCCATGAAGAACGCGCCGCTGCGGCCGAGCGGTCCCGGATCTCCCGCGACCTGCATGACGTCCTCGCGCACTCGCTCACCGTCGTCATCGGGCAGACGCGTGTCGCACGGTTCACCCCTGACAAGGCCCCTGCTGCGCTGGACGTGATCGAGGAGACGGCCCGTAATTCCCTGCGTGATCTGCGACGGACGCTGCGGACCCTGCGCGACGGGCCTTCACGCCTCGACCCCATGCCGGGCCTCGCCGATCTTCCGGCGCTGATCGAGCGGATGCAGGAGCTAGGGCTGGCCGTGCACCGCCGCGTCACCGGAGCCCCGCGCACGCTCGGCCCTTCGACCGAACTGGCGCTACACCGCTTCGCGCAGGAGGCGCTCACCAACGCGCACCGTCACGGCGAGGGCCCACTGAACTGGGACGAGACCTGGGAGCAGCACCGGCTCGTAATCACCCTGCGCAACGCCGTCCCGGCGCATCCTCACCCTGCCGGCGGCGCGGGTCTCGGGCTGCGCGGGATGCACGAACGCCTCGCTGCAGCGGGTGGGACGCTAGACATCGACCGGTCCGAGTGCTTCCTGCTCCGCGCCACCGTGCCGTGCCCTCAACACCCTTCCGGTGAAGAAGGAGCACGATGATCCGGGTGCTCGTCGCCGATGACCAGGAACTCGTCCGAGCCGGCATCGTCGCCACAGTCAACGCCCAGCCCGACATGACCGTGGTCGCCGAAGCGCCGAATGGTGCGCAAGCCGCCGAGTCCGTCGCCGAAACCGGACCTGACGTGATCCTGATGGACGTTCGCATGCCAGGAACGGACGGGATCGAAGCGACCCGCCGGATCCTCGCCGAAGACCCCGCCCAGCGGGTGCTGGTCCTCACCACGTTCGACGAGGACGAGCACGTCCATGCGGCGCTCCGCGCCGGGGCGTGCGGGTTCCTCGTCAAGGACGCGCCGATCGATGAACTGACTGCGGCGATCCGCGCGGCCGCGCGGGGGGACGCCGTCCTCTCGCCGGCGATCACCGCCCGCATCGTGGAGCAGCTGCTCGGGAGCCTGCCCCCGGCCGGGCAGACTCCTGCCGGTGCCGCGGATGTGCTCACCGAGCGCGAGCTCGAGATCGTCTGCCTCGTCGCGGAAGGGCTCAGCAACGCTGAGATCGGACGCATCGTGCATCTATCCGAGGCCACCATCAAGACCCACGTGGGCCGAGTGCTGACCAAGCTCGGCCTCCGCGACCGCGTGCAGATCGCCGTCTGGGCGCACCGCACCGGAACGGCACGGTGGCCGCGTTCCTCATCCGGACACGCCGGCCCGCAGAGCTGACCGACCAGCCTCACCCAGCTACCAGCGGATCCCGAGGGCATCGAGTTCCGCACGCCGCTGCTCGGGAAGCTTTGCGGCCCGTCGCCGTACGTTGTCGAGCCAGGTGCCGAGCTTGACCTCCACACCCCTGTCAGTGCCGTCCTGACGGCCCGACGGGCCCGCCTCGGCCTCCAGGCACTTGATGTGCTTGCGGGGCACGCGCAGGTGTCCTTCCCGGGTGTGGTACTGGCGGGCGGCGGCGAGGTTGGTGGCCCACTTCGCGTCCTGTGCCCGCGGCACCGGCCGCCCTGTCTTCTCCTTCTCGACGGGCGTGAGTCCGAGGGTGTTCTCCAGCAGCCACTGCTGCGCGGCCACGAGCTGCTCCCACCCGTGCTGCTGCGAGGTGACCCACCGGCCGAGGTCTTCGCCCTGGACGACGACCGTCCCGGCAGCTGTCGGGACGGTGGCACCGGCTTGCACGTGGTTGTGGGCGAGGCGGTAGCAGCGCTGCCATGTGGTGTCCCAGGCCGGGCACCACCCGGGGTCGATCGCGTCGAGTTCGTTCTGCCGCGCCTGGGCCATTGCCCCGGCCGCCGACGCCACGGGACGGCCGGCCGCGCGCAGTTCCTCGTTCGCCCGCGCCCGCCGCGCCGCAGCCCGGGCGTTCTTCGCCCACACACCGATGGGGTGCCCGTCCCACACCGCACTGGTCGGGGGGGAGGAAGTGGCCGTGCGCGGCAGCGTACGCGCGGGCGACAGCGACACCGTCGGCCCAGGCCGCTTCCTGCTCGGACCACACCATCCCGAGCTGCTCCAGCTCCACCACACGCTGCGC
>NZ_JBIDBS010000014.1:0-199220 GCF_043204165.1 Streptomyces sp. NPDC047982
AACGGAGAACTCCGGGCGGGCAGTCGGCGATGAAACAGGAAGTCTCACGGCGCGAGCCGTAAGAATCTCCCTCCTTCAGGAGGGAGAGCGTCAAGTCAGTGATGATACGGGGGCGGGCGGGCGGGGGGTGCGTCACGAGGCGCCCGTCGCGTTCACGCCCGTACCGGCGGCCACCCCGCACAGCTCCCCGCGGCTTCCCGCGGCTGCCTCACAGCCCCGGCGCCCCCCACACCGGGAACCACCGCGCCAGGTCCTTCTCCATCCGGAGATCGTCCCCGAGCACCGCCCTGATCTGCAGCTCCAGCTGGTTGTCACGCTTCTCGACGCCGTCGGGCGCGGGCGCGAAGGGGTAGAACGTGCCGCGTTTGTACAGGTAGACCAGGGCCAGCGGGCGATCGTGGTCGTCGCGGAAGCCGATCAGCGAGCAGAGCAGCTGTGGTCCGAAGCCGCCGTCCTGGAGCAGGGTGTTGACCGCGTGCAGATCGTTGACCAGGGCCGCCACGTCGTCCGGGGACTGGCGGGCGAGCAGCCAGGTGTAGCCGTACGTGTCCTGGCTGAACTCCACCGGGACACCGCCGCGGTCGGTGTCGGCGTCGAGGAGTTCGCGCACGTCCTGCCGTACGCGGGCGAAGGAGCCGCCCTCGACGCCCGCGAAGCAGACCGAGCCGAGGCCGGTGGGCGTGAAGCCGGCTCCCGCCTGGAGTGTGAGGGCGGCGGAAGGCACGGCGAAGAGCTGGTCGAGGTCGGGGCGGACCGGTTTGCTGCGGCCCAGGATGGCGTCGAGAAGACCCATGAGTGTTCCTTACGGAGTCCTGGTCCTTGCTTATGGAGTGTGCTGGTCGCTCACGGAGTGTGTTGGTCCTTGTGAGTCGTCGAAGGTGGGAGTGGCTCACGGGGGGAGCGAGGCCGGCTGACGGGGGGAGCGAGGCCGGCTCATGGGGTGAGCGAGGTCGGCTCATGAGGGGAGCGAGGCCGGCTCACGGGCGGGCGAGATCGGCGGAGATGCGGGCCAGCTGGTCGAGGCGCTGTTCCAGGGTCGGGTGGGAGGAGAGCAGCCGGCTCAGGCTCTCCTTGGAGGAGAACGCGGGAACGAAGTAGAAGGCGTTGTACGGCTCCGCCTTGCGCAGGTCCTCGGTCGGGATGCGGGCCATCTGGCCGCTCACCTTCGTCAGGGCGGAGGCGAGAGCCGAGGGGCGACCGGTCAGCAGGGCGGCGGCCCGGTCGGCTGACAGCTCGCGGTAGCGCGAGAGCAGGCGGGTGAGCAGGAAGCTCAGCACGTACACGACCGCGCTGATCAGCGGGATCAGCAGGACCACGATGCCGATGGGGTCGTTGCTCCGGCTGCTGCGGGAGAGGCCGCCCCACAGGGCGATGCGGGTGATGATGCCGGCCAGCACGCCGAGGAACGAGGCGATCGTCATCACGGCCACATCGCGGTGAGCCACGTGCGACATCTCGTGCGCGAGCACCCCCTCCAGCTCCGGGGGCTCCAGCCTGCGCAGGAGCCCGGTGGTGGCGCAGACGAGGGAGGTCTTCTCGCTGCGGCCGGTCGCGAAGGCGTTCGGTACGTCGCTCCGCGCGATGGCCACGCGCGGTTTCGGCATGTCGGCAAGGGCGCAGATCCGGTCGATTGCGCCGTGCAGCTCGGGCGCCTCCTCCGGGGTCACCTCGCGGGCACCCATGCTGAACGCCGCGATGCGGTCACTGAACCAGAACTGTGCGATGAACATGCCGCCGACCAGGATCAGGATGATCGGCCAGGCGCCGCGCAGCACGGCGAGCAGTACGCCGACCAGGACCACGTAAAGCAGTCCGATCAGGAACATGGTGCTGACCATGCGGGTGGTCAGCCCACTGTCCGGGGCGTAACGGGAACGGGTCCGGCTCATAGTCGCCTCCAGTCGCCCTGTCGCCTTCCATCTTGCGCCTTTCACCCGAAAAGCGGGGAAGTGCGAGAGCGGGAAGCGGGGGAGGGGCGACGCCCGGGGAGGGGAGACGTGGGGCGGAGGGGCCGGGGCGTGGGGGCGTGGGGAGGATGGTCCTGGGGAGTTCGACGTGCGCGCTCGCTCCGGCGGCGGGAGAGTGGCCGACGGAGAGAAAATGGATCAGGGAGGGCCCGAGGGACCGCCGGAGGTTATTTGGCCGAACAACCCCTGGACCCGTTAGATGCCCACGGCATCTAGTGGGCAGAGACCGGTAGGACTCCCTCCACCCCTGCGAGGTCTGTCATGGCAGTTGCCGAGACCATCCCATTCCCGCAGAACCGCACCTGTCCCTATCACCCGCCGACCGCATATCGCGGCGCGCATCGCGGCGACCGGCCCATATCGCCCGTCCGGCTCTTCGACGGACGGGTGATATGGATGGTGACGGGACACGCCGAGGCGCGCTCACTCCTGGTGGACCCGAGACTGTCGTCCGACCGGGAGAACCCCTCGTTCCCGATCTTCGCCGAACGGGTTGCCAGATCGTCCCTGCGCCGTGTCGAACTGATCGGCGTCGACGACCCGGAACACAACGTCCAGCGCCGGATGCTGATTCCGAGCTTCACGGTCAAACGGACGGAGGCCCTGCGGCCGCAGATCCGGCAGATCGTGGACCGGCTCCTCGACCAGATGGTCGAGCAGGGGCCGCCGACCGACCTGATCAGCGCCTTCGCGCTGCCCGTGCCCTCGATGGTCATCTGCTCGCTCCTCGGCGTGCCCTACTCCGACCACGAGTTCTTCGAGGGACAGTCGCGCAAGCTGCTGCGCGGTCCCACGGCGAACGACGTGGAGGCCGCGCGGGAGGCGCTCGACGACTACTTCCGTGTGCTGATCGAGCAGAAGCGGGCCGCCCCGGGCGAGGGGCTGCTCGACGAGCTCATCGCGAAGCAGTTGGAGTCCGGGGCGGTGGACCACGAACAACTGGTCCGTCTGTCCGAGATCCTGCTCGTGGCCGGTCACGAGACGACTGCCAACATGATCTCGCTCGGCACGTTCACCCTTCTCCAGCACCCCGACCAACTGGCCCGGATGCGCGAGTCGGACGACCTGATGACCTCCGCGGTCGAGGAACTGCTGCGCTTCCTGTCCATTGCCGACGGGATCGCGCGGGTGGCCGTGGCGGACATCGAGGTGGGCGGTACGACCATCAGGGCGGGCGACGGCATCATCCTGTCCACCTCAGTGATCAACCGTGACGAGAACGTCTACCCCGCGCCGGACGAACTGGACATCGGCCGGAACGCGCGTAATCACCTCGCCTTCGGATTCGGGGTTCATCAGTGCCTGGGGCAGAACCTGGCACGGGCCGAAATGGAGATCGCGTTGCGCGCGCTGTACCGGCGCCTCCCGGGGCTGAGGCTGGCGGTACCCGCCGACGAGGTCCCGTTCAAACCGGGCGACACGATCCAAGGGCTGCTCGAACTGCCCGTGACGTGGTGATCCGTTGATCGGGGCCGGAGCAGCCGGCCCGGCCGGATTGCTCGGATTGCTCGGATCGCTTGGATTGCTCGGATCGCTTGGATTGGCCGGATCTCTCGGATCGCTCGGATCGGAAAGGCTTTGACGAGATGCAGATCAGTATCGACAAGGAGCGGTGCATCGGTGCGGGGCAGTGCGCGCTCAATGCACCAAAAGTGTTCACCCAGGACGACGACGGGTTCAGCGAACTGCTGCCCGACTACGAGGACGCCCTCGAAGGGCCAACGGTCAAGGAGGCCGCCCGCGCCTGCCCGGTGCAGGCGATCACCATCACCTGACCACCCCGCGCGCGCCGGGTACGACGCGCGCCGGTGGGTTCCCGCGTGGTCGTGGCGCGGGCCGTACGTGGTCAGTCAGGGCCAGAGCAGTTCCCGGTCCCAGGTGTCCGCCCGCCTGACGTAGCGCAGCCGCACGTGCCGTCGTCCGGCGTCGCCCTGGAAGAACTCGACCTCCCGGGGCTCGACCATGTACCGCGTCCAGCTCGCGACCTCCGCGTCCGGTTCCGCCCGCGCCCGCTCCCAGGCCAGGTCCGAGGCACGGTTCAGTTCGTCGTACGAGCCCAGCACCTCGCTCTGCCGCCCGACCAGCGCCGACGCCAGTGCCCCGGTCGAGCGGGCGTGCAGATCGGCCCGGCTCTCGGCGGGCGGGCAGGCGGTGACCGGTCCCCGTACCCGTACCTGTCGGGCCTGGGCGGGCCAGTAGAAGCCGAGCGCGGCGTGCGGGCGGGCGGCGAGCTGGTGGCCCTTCGCGCTGGTGCGGTGCGTGGCGAAGTGCCAGCCGCGCTCGTCCGCGTCGTGCAGCATCACCGTCCGCACGTCGGGCCGGCCCTCGGCGTCGGCCGTGGCCAGTGACAGCGTGTGCGGCTCGGTCTGCCCGGCCGCCACGGCCTCGGCGAACCACGTGTGGAAGAGCGGGAGCGGGGCGGCGGGGGCGGCCTGCGGGTCGAAGACCGGAAGCTCGATGTCCCAGACCCGTTGGGCGTGCAGCAGGTCGAGGAAGCTCTGCCGCGCGTCGGACTTCTGTACGTCACTCATGGCCCTATTGCAGCGCATGGCTGCTCGCCATGTTCCCGGCCGGTCCCGTCCCGTGTTCCCGGTTCCGTCCGTGGTCCGGTCGGCCTGGTCGGTCCGGTCGGCCTGGTCGGCCATCCTAGGTCCTGTCGGCTCTGCCAATCCTGCCGGTCCCGGCCCGGTGGCCCGGCCTCGTGCACCAGCCCCCGTGACCGCCACCGGCGCCGCCCCGCACCTGTTCCTCGCGTGCCCGCCCCTCAACCCCGCCCCAGCACCACCGTCCCCGACGAACAGAACCAGCCGCCCGTCCCCGACGCCACCGCCAGCTCCGGCAGTCCGCCGCCCCTCCGGCGCACCTGGCGCGCACCCGCCTCCCCGCGCAGCTGCCGTACCGCCTCCACCAGCAGGAACAGCCCGCGCATCCCGGGGTGGCAGGCGGACAGCCCGCCACCGTCCGTGTTCACCGGCAGCTCACCCGTCAGACCGGTCCGGCCCTTCTCCACGAACGCGCCACCCTCACCCTTCGCGCAGAACCCCAGGTCCTCCAGCGTCACCAGCGTCATGTAGGTGAACGCGTCGTAGATCTCCGCGAGATCGATGTCCGACGGCCGCACCCCCGCGCGTTCGAACGCCAGCCGACCCGAGACCGCCGCCGGAGAGACCGTGAAGTCGTCCCACTCGGACATGGCGGAGTGCGAGACGTGCTCGCCGGTGCCGAGGATCCACACAGGGGCCTTCGCCGTGTCCGGTACGTGGTCCTCGGCGGCCAGCAGCACCGCGCATCCGCCGTCGCTGCGGATGCAGCAGTGCAGCTTGGTGAACGGGTCCGCGATCATCGGTCCCGACAGCACGTCGTCCACGGTGATCGGGTCGCGGAACATCGCGTCCGGGTTGGCCGAGGCGTTCGCCCGCGCCTGGACCGCCACCTCGGCGAGCTGCTCCAGAGTCGTCCCGTACTCGTGCATGTGGCGGCGGGCGGCCATCGCGTACTTCGCGATCAGCGAATGCCCGTACGGCACCTCGAACTGGAGCGGGCCGCGCGCTCCGAAGGAGAGGTTGGAGGTCCGGCGCCTCGCCTTGATGTCCGCCCGGGCCGTCGACCCGTACACCAGCAGTACGGAATCGGCGTGACCTGCGGCGATGGCGTCCGCCGCGTGGGCCGCCATCACCTCCCAGGTCGAGCCGCCGACCGCGGTGGAATCCACCCACCTGGGCTTCAGCCCCAGGTACTCGGCGACCTCGACCGGGGCGAGCGCGCCGAGCCCGGCGGAGGCGAAACCGTCGACCACGGACCGGTCCAGACCCGAATCGGCCAGCGCTCGACGGGCGGCCTGGGCGTGCAGGGCGTACGGCGTGGCGTCGTCGACGCGTCCGCAGTCCGCGAGCGATATGCCGACGACGGCGACCTTGCGGTGGGAAGCAGACATGAATCTGACGGTACATCAGGTCCGCTTCGAGCGGACCGCCGCGTACGTCATCGCGCGGGCCGATCGCGTGGGCCGATCGCACGGGTCGATCGCGCGGGTCGATGGCACGGGCCGATGGCACGGGCCGATCGCGTGGGCCGATCGTGCGCGCGTCGGACGGACCGGCCGGGCGGGGCGGCCGTGTGCGGTTCGCGCGGTCCGTCGCGCGGGCCGTCGCGCGGGCCGTCGCGTGGACGGTCGCGTGGTGCCGGTCGTGTGGTCGCCTCCGGGGTGCGCGGCTCTGGGCATCTCGCTGGATGGCCCCTAACATGACGGGCCGTCAGATCGGTGGCCGGGAGCCGCCGAGGGGAAGGAGCCCGACGATGGACGCAGCCTTCACCGCGGAACAGGACGCGATCCGCCGCACCCTGCGGGAACTGCTCGCCGAGTACGCCGGATCCGACGGCGTCCGAAGTGCCGTACGCACCGCCGACGGGTACGACACGGCCCTGTGGCGCCGCCTCGCCCAGGACCTCGGGCTGCCCGGACTCGCCCTCCCGGAGGAGTACGGGGGCGTCGGCTGCGGCCTCGCCGACCTCGCCGTCGCCTGTGAGGAGGCCGGCCGGGTCCTGCTCCCGTCGCCGCTGATCGCCACCGCAGCCCTGGCCGCGCCCCTGATCGCCGCACTCGGCACCGAGGCCCAGCGCACCGCCTTGCTGCCGCGCCTCGCCGCGGGCGGGCTGACCGCCACGCTTGCCGTCCCGGGCCCCTCGCTCCCTGCCGCGCTGGGCCTCACCGCCGACCCGGCCGGTGGCGCCTGGGCGGGTGGCGGCCGGGCGGGCGGCATCCAGGCCGTACCGGCCGCCGACGGGCCGGGCTGGCGGCTGTACGGCGAGGCCACTCAGGTCCTCGACGGGCACAGCGCGGGACTTCTCGTGGTCGCCGCCCACACAGGAGGCTTCCCGCGCAGTCGTACGCTCCTCTTCCTGGTCCGCCCGGACGAGGCGGCCGGTGTCGTCCGTGTCCGCAGCACCACCCTGGACGAGACCCGTCCGCTCGCCCGCGTCGAATTGCGGGACGCCTGGGCCGAACTCCTGGGCGCGGACGACACCGAGGACGTGACCGCAGCCCTCGCCTCGGCCGGGCCCCCGGTCGCCGCCCTGCTCGCGGCGGAAGCGGTGGGGGCGGCGACGCGCGCGCTGGAGCGGACCGTCGAGTACGTCGGGACGCGCGAGCAGTTCGGCCGGGCGATCGGCTCCTTCCAAGCCGTGAAGCACCGTCTCGCGGATCTGTACGTACGGGTACGGGCGGCCCGCTCCGCGGCGTACTACGCGGCCTGGGACCCGGCCTCCGCGGGGGGCCTCGCCCTCGCGCAGGCCCTGGAGGCCCTGCGGACCACCGCGGCCGAGACCGTGCAGCTGCACGGCGGGATCGGGTTCACCTGGGAACACGACGCCCATCTGTACTTCAAGCGGGCCGCCGCCGACGAGCTGCTCTTCGGGCCCGTCCACGGGCTCCGCGACCACGCGGCAGAGCTGGCCGGTCTGTTCGCGCTTCCCGGCGGCGCACGTTCCGGCAGCGCACGTCCTGACGAGGAACGTCCTGGCAAGGAACGTCCTGACGAGGCCCATGCCAACAGCGGACGTTCCGACGGCGCACGTCCCAACGGCGCCTTGTCGCAGGGCGCATCCTCGGAGAGCGCGCGGCCGCCCGCCGTGGCGCCGCCCGCCGCTCCCCAAGGGGCGGTGCCGGGGGCGGCCGGGCGGGTGGCCGTCTGATGGCGACCGGCGTCCGGCTGATCCAGAAGGTCTCCGCCACCCGGGCCTTCGCGAGGGTCGCCCCGCATGTCATCCCGGCCATGGACCGGGCGGTGCACCGGCTCACGCGTGGCAAGGTGCTGCTCAGCGCCCGGATGCTGCCGGGGCTGATCCTCACGGTGCCGGGTGCGAGGAGCGGGCTACCCAGGTCCACTCCGCTGGCCTGCATGCCGCAGGGCGGTGCGGCCGTGCCGGGGAGCGGGGCACCGCGGAGCTGGATCCTGGTCGGCAGCAACTTCGGCCGCCCGGGGCATCCGGCCTGGACCGCGAACCTGCTGGCCGGCCCCGACAAGGCCGTCATCAACTGGAACGGGAGCGACATCCCCGTACGCGCCACGCTGTTGAAGGGGGCGGAGCGGGATGCGGTGTGGCAGGCGGCGCTGAAGTTCTGGCCACCGTACGCGTCCTACCAGGCGCGGATCGAGCGGGAGATCCGGCTCTTCAGACTGGAACAGTCGGGTGACGCGCGGGGCTGACAGAGCGATCGGCGGGAGCGTTACGGCGGGGCAGGCGTTCCGGCAGGGCAGACGATCCGGCGGGGCGGTCGGGTACGACAGGATGGTGCGCGACGAGGCAGGACGAGGCAGGACAAGGCAGGACGAGGCAGGGCCAGGCAGGACCAGGCAGGATCAGGCAGGGCCAGGCAGGACGAGGTGGGGCATGGACCGGGGCATCTGAAACCGGGCCACTGAAAGCCTGGATACGCCGACGGCGGACCACATGTGTGGTCCGCCGTCGGCGAGACAGGACCTGGGACGCCCGGATCTGCCGGGCGGTACCCAGTAAGGGACGTGAGGAGGGTACCCGGCGCGGGACTACCTCGTCGGCTTCTTGCCGGTGATGCCCAGATGCACCAACAGTGCGAGGTTCGGCTTGAGTTCGGCCTGCTTCACGCCCCAGGTCGTGAAGCCCTTCTGGTGGGAGGCGACCGCGGCCAGCATTGCGACGAGCGAGCCGGCCATCGCGGCGGCGCTGACGTCCTTGTCGACCTTGCCGCGGGCCTGGAGGTCCTTCACCGATTCCGTGAGGGAGTTGGTCACCGAATTGAGGATCTTCATGCGGATCTTGTAGAAACGCTTGTCGCCCTCGGCAGCCCCGAGGTCGACCACGCGCAGGATCGCGTCATGATGTCGCCAGAAGTCGAGGAAGCCCTCGACGAGCTCTTCGGCGGTCTGCCAGCCGGCCTTGCCAACCCAGGAGCGGCCGGCGACCAATTCGGTCAATCCGGCGCCCTCTTTGGCCATTTCCTCGGCGATTTCGAGGACGGCGCCCTCTACGTCGGGGAAGTACTGGTAGAAGGTCGCGGGTGAAGTCCCCGCCCTACGGGCCACGTCGATGACCTTGACGTCCCGGTACGGCGAGGAACTGAGCATCTCGCTGAGGCAGTCGAGCAGCTTCTGCCGCGTCGCCTGTCCGCGTCGACCGGCCACGCGGCCGTCGACGGTGCGTACTTGTCCTGTCATGCCGTCAGCTTACCGAGGGGTGATCCGAGCGCGATTCGGCCGACTGCAAATGGGGAGAACCGCAGGTACGCCAGGGGGAGTGGCCGAAAAGCGACGGACGGGCCACACGGGGAGATAAGTCCTATCAACAGCCTGTGGATAACTTCGGTGGATAACTTTTCGTGACGCTGTAGGTATAGAACCTTCCTTCGAAGGGTGATCCCGGTGAGCTCACCCGGGGCGCGGCGCGCGGCACTCGCGGTTACGTTTGCTGTGACGAGCGTCACCGGCGAGAACCGTGAACCATCGCGGACGGGCCGAACGCGGCCGCGAACGGTCGGGATGGCCGAGAGCGGTCGGGAACGGTCGGGAACGGTCGGGGCAACGGCGTGAACACGGAAGGACCGGGCCATGGCCGCATTCGCGCGATCCGCGCCGTGCTGGGTGGATGTGCAGCTCCCCGACCTCGAAGCGGGCAAGCGCTTCTACGGCGAGCTGTTCGGCTGGACCTTCCGGCCCGGCGAGGGTCCGTACGCGGACGCGTTCAGCGGCGGCAGGCTGGTCGCCGCGCTCGTCGCCAAGCAGGACGGCCGGATGCCCACGGCCTGGGGTGTCTACTTCGCCACCGACGACATCGTCGCGTCCGTCGCCCGGATCAGGGAGGCGGGCGGCACGGTGATCACCGATCCCGCGTGGGTCGGGCGTGCGGGGGTGGTCGCCCAGGCGGCCGACCCCGGTGGGGCGGTGTTCGGGCTCTGGCAGGCCGGTGAACGCGAGGGCTTCGAGAAGCGGAACGAACCCGTCTCGTTCTGCTGGACCGAGGTCCACACCCGGCAGAAGGACCGGGTCGACGCCTTTTACGAGGAGGTCTTCGGCTTCCAGGGCACCGACCTCGACGTCTCCGATACCAGTACATCCGGCCCCGACGTTCCCGGCCCCGACGTTCCCGGGACCTCCAGCACCTCGCACGCCTCCGACGCGGGCGGCTTCGAAGGCACCGAGTCGGGAAGCACCGAGTCGGAGAGCACCGAGTCCGAGAGCGCCGGGCCCACGGCCGCCGAGTCCGGATCCACCGCCTCCGGCGCCGACTTCCGTATGTGGTCGCCGGAGGGCACGGAACCGGGGCCCGACACCGCGATCGGTGGCCGCAGCGTCATCTCCGACGCCTTCCCCGCCGAACTGCCCAGTTACTTCCTGATCTACTTCGCCGTGGAGGACTGCAACACCACCGCGGGGCACGCCGTGCGCCTCGGCGGCCGCATCACCGCGCCGCCCTTCGACATCCCGTACGGACGGATGGCGGTGCTCCAGGACGACCAGGGCGCCGTTTTCGCCGTGCTTCAGCCCGTTGTGTCCGGGAAGCGGGCGGAGTGACCTGTGACACCCCGGTCCGCCCCCGGGTTCGCAACCGGGGGCTCGGCCAGGAACAATCGGGGTGCGCACCGCCGGGTGGTGCCCAGTGGTGAGACGCCGCACAAGGCGGGTTTTCGCGGGCTTCTGTTTCTGGAGGTCCGTACGGGGAGGTGGCAGTGCAAGTGGTGGAGCAGCTGACGCAGCACGACCCGAGGCGGATCGGCCCGTTCGAGGTGCTGGGACGGCTCGGGGCCGGCGGCATGGGGCTGGTCTATCTCGCCCGCTCGGCTTCGGGCCGGCGGGTGGCGATCAAGACGGTGCGTACGGAGCTCGCCGAGGACCAGCTGTTCCGGGTCCGCTTCACGCGTGAGGTGGAGGCCGCCCGGGCCGTCAGCGGCTTCTACACGGCCGCGGTCGTGGACGCCGACCCCCGGGCCGCCGTGCCGTGGCTGGCCACCGCCTATGTGCCCGCGCCCTCGCTGGAAGAGATCGTGAACGAGTGCGGGCCCATGCCGGTGCAGGCGGTGCGCTGGCTGGCCGCCGGGATCGCCGAGGCGCTCCAGTCGATCCACGGCGCCGGGCTCGTCCACCGCGACATGAAGCCGTCGAACGTGCTCGTCGTCGAGGATGGCCCCCGGGTGATCGACTTCGGGATCGCGTCAGGCGTCTCCAACACCCGGCTGACCATGACGAACGTCGCCGTCGGCACCCCCGCGTACATGTCGCCCGAGCAGGCCAGGGACTCGCGTAGCGTCACCGGCGCCAGCGACATCTTCTCGCTCGGCTCGACACTGGTCTTCGCCGCCACCGGCCACGCGCCGTTCCATGGGGGCAACCCCGTGGAGACGGTCTTCATGCTGCTGCGCGAGGGCCCCGATCTGGAGGGGCTGCCGGATGAACTGCGTCCGCTGATCGAGTCCTGCATGCAGATGGACGCCGCCCTGCGCCCCAGCCCCGCCGATCTCCAGGCCCAGCTCGCCCCGCACCTCTTCGCCTCCGGCGGTGACGACAGCGGTACGGCCTCGGCCTGGCTGCCGTCCGCCGCCACCGCGCTGATCGAACAGCGCCGGGGCGGTCGCAAGCCCGCTTCCCACGCGCCGGCGTCCGCGCCCGCCCCAGGGCCCGGCACCGGCCCCGCACCTGCCCCCGCGTCCGCCTTGGGACCCGCGCCCGCTCAGGCCCCGATGCCTCCGCCGCCCCAGCAGCCGCCGGCCGTCGGTCCGCACCCCGCGGCCCCGGCGCACCTGCCCGACGGTGGCGGCCCGGTCCGGCTGCCCGGCACCCAGTTGCCGATCGGCCCCGGTCCACGCGCCCAGGACGTGCGGGCCGCTGCCACGGCCGCCCCGGACGCCGGTCCCGCGACCGGCTGGGTGCGACCGCCCGCCGGGGTGAACGGTGCGGCCGCCACCGGCGCCGCCGGGGTGAACGGCGGCGCTCCGCCCGTCCCGCCTCCCGCGCCGACGCACGCCCCCGACACGCCGCCCCCGGGCCCCGAGCGCTGGCGGCCCTGGCGGTTCCGGATGTCCAACGACGTCTGGGGCACCCCCGTCGTCGTCGGGGACCTCCTCTACGTCACCTCGTTCGAGGTGCACGCCCTGGACATCGGCAACGGGCGGCGGCAGTTCAAGACCCGGGACGTGGCATGGGCGATGGCCGTCGAGGACGGCCGGATCCACGCCTCCGACGGGCCGTCGCTGTACGCCCTGGACGCCACGACCGGCGCCGAGCAGTGGAGGCTGCAGACCGACGCCTGGGTGTACTCCCTGAAGGCAGGGAGCGGCACCGTCGTCACCGGCACCCGGGGTGGTGGCGTCCAGGCGTGGGAGGCGTCCACGGGCGAGAAGCTGTGGGAGGCCGGCGGCGTACAGACCGACTTCGAGTCGCAGGACGCGGGGCCCGCGCTCCACGACGGAACGGTCTTCCTCTGGCAGGACGCCCGACTGCGCGCCGTCGACGCGCGCACCGGCATCGAACGCTGGTCGTACCCCATCGGCGACGCGACCTCCTGCGGCGGTGTGCCGGTCCGGGTGACTCCGGCGTCGGACGGTTTCGTGTACATCAGCGCCGGGGCCCGGGTGCTGGCCGTCGACCTCGTCTCCGGTCACGTCCGCTGGCACTTCGAGTCGCCCGCGGTCTTCCTCTCCCCGCCCGCGTTCGCGCCCGGACCCGCCGTCACCGGTGGTGGCGTGTATCTCGCCGACTACCTCGGCACGGTGTACGCGCTCGACGCCTCGACCGGCAAGGACCGCTGGCGGATCGCCACGGAGTCCCGGCAGACGGCCGAGCCGGTCCTGGTGACAGCGGGGAACGTCCATGTCGGCAGCGGCAGCGCGCTGTACACGCTCGACGCGGTCACCGGCACCCCGAAGTGGCGGTTCGCGGCGGGCGGAGAGGTGGTGGGCGCCCCCGTGGTCGCCGACGGCCGGGTGCACTTCGGCTCCGCCGACCACGTCCTCTACACCCTGGACGCGGCGGGCGGTCAGCTGCGCTGGAAACTGGCGACGGGCGGCGAGATCACGGGTTCGCCGGTGGCGCGCGGCGGTGTCGTGTACGCGTGCAGCAAGGACCGCTGCGTGTACGCGCTGGACGCGTTGAAGGGAACGGGCACGGGAAACCGGGCCCACACGTAGCACACAGCGTGCCCGGCTTCACGGCGTCACGGCCTCGCGGCGTCGCGGCGTCGCGTCACGGCTCCCAGGATCCCGACCCCGGGTGCCCGGGACCGCCGTCCC
The DNA here is from genome assembly GCF_043204165.1 of Streptomyces sp. NPDC047982. Classification (NCBI taxonomy): domain Bacteria; kingdom Bacillati; phylum Actinomycetota; class Actinomycetes; order Kitasatosporales; family Streptomycetaceae; genus Streptomyces; species Streptomyces sp. NPDC047982. The sequence goes on from NZ_JBIDBS010000014.1 coordinate 13,225, forward strand.
GTCCGGTGGGCCCGGGGCCCCGGTCCGGCCGACCCCTGTGCTCGGGACTCTCCTTCGGCCCGGTGCTTCCGGGGCCCTCCTCCGGCCCGGGCCATGGCCCCGGCCGCCCGTAGGGGTCCGGGCCCGTGTACGGGTCCGGCTCGGGCTCCGGGAGCGTGCTCGTCTGCACGGACGGCCCCGGCTCCTGCGTCGGCGGCCAGGTGTCCGGGTGCTCCGGACCGGGCGCCGCGTACGGCCGGGCAGGCTCCTCGCGCACGGGGGGACGCCCACCGCGCCGCCACTCGCCGTCACGCCGCCCACCACCGCGCCGCCGCCCCGCCATCATGGCCGCACCCAGCAGGGTCAGCCCCCCGCCCGCCGCCGCGCCCGCCACGCCCCACCGCAACCCGGAACCGTTGCTCGCGACCCCCAGACTGCCCAGCACCTGCCCCAGGCGCACCATCCACAGCGCGGTGAACCCGAGCACCAGCACACCCGCCACCGCCACCAGCGGCCGTGAGCGCAGCGCCACGCCAATCACCGTCAGCAGGGCTGTGAAGAGGAAGAACAGCAGGATCGAACCCAGCAGGTCCGCCCGGGCGGACGTGATCCCGGTGAACGGATCCGCGATCCCGTAGTGACGCCCGAGGCGTCCGTCGTACCAGGGGCGGAAGGGGCTCAGCACGGTGACAGCCGCACCGACGAGGGCGAGAACCGAACCGAGGGTGTTGCGGATCATCGTCGGCCTCCTGCCTGCGCACGGACCGGCGTGCCGCACGGGCCCGTGTCACGGATCGGCACCACTCCCGGCCTCGACGCTACGCCCGCTCCATGGCCCTTGCCACTGTGCGCTACCGTGACGCGGTTGTTCGATGCACAACAACTCGGAACGGACAACCGCACAGGCGCCACACGGACGTCGTACGGACGTCGTACGGACGTCATGCGAACGACGACACAAGGGGGGCTGCATCGATGATGCGGCGGCACATCAAACTATCGGCGGTACTGGTCGTGGCGGTCCTCGCGCTCACCGGTTTCTCGACCGGCCGAGGCCACTCCGGCAAGAGCAGGGGCGGGGGTTCGAGCAGCAGCGATGGCGGCGGCTGCTCCAGCTCGAAGAAGAGCAACAGCGACTACGACTACGACAGCAGCGGCAACAACGACGACTACGACGACTACGACTACGGCTCGTCGAGCAGTTCCTCCGGCGGCACGGCCCCGACCCCGTCCGCCTCGGACGCGCCCAACGCGTACGTGTTCCGTTGTGCCCAGCCCCGCAAGGGCAAGCGCAAGGCCGTCACCACCGCCACCGTCAGGCTCACGGCGAACGCCACCGGTTCGCACACCTACGAGGTCGACGTGACCTTCCTCGACGCGTCGGGCAACACCGTCGACACCGGTGAGGCACGTGTGGAGGCCGAGGGCGGAGACGCCAGGACCGTGTCCGTGCGCATGGACAACCCGCGCAAGGTCTCCCGGGTCAAGAAGTGCCGCGTCGAGGCGGAACTGAGCTACTGAGCCACCGGCCCACCGGCCCACCGGCCCACCGGCCCACCGGCCCACCGGCCCACCGGCTCACCGGCTCACCGGCTCACCGGCTCACCGGCTCACCGGCTCACCGGCCCACCGGCCCACCGGGCCTCACCGCAGCCGGAATCCGCCGCCTCCGCCCCCGCCCCGCCCCCGGAAGAGTTCGGACTGCCGTTCCGGCGGCAGATTCCCGAGCGCGATCAGGTGCGGGGCGTGGGCCATGGCCTGCGTCCTGGCCGCCTCCTTCGCGGACCACACCGCCCGTACGGTCCCCTGCACCGCCTCCGTCGGGTACGAGGCGATCACCTCCGCCGCACTCAGAGCCGCCGCCACCGCGTCGCCCGGCGCCGTCACCTCGCTGACCAGTCCTGTCTCGTACGCCCGCCGGGCCGTGACCCGTTCCGCCGTCCCCATCAGGGACATCCGGGCCACCTCCCCGAACGGCATCCGCTGCGCCATGGCGATCGCCTCGTACGCGCTGACCATGCCGTAGGTGGTGTGCGGGTCGAAGAACGTCGCCTCCTGCGACGCCACGACGAACTCCGCCTCGCCCAGCAGATAGAACGCCCCGCCGCAGGCCATCCCCTCCACGGCAGCGATCACCGGCTTCCACAGATCGTTCGCCTTGGGCCCGATCGTGAGCAAGGGATCGTCGATGGTGTACGGGGACGAGGGCTGCGGCACGTCCGCCGACCGGTCGATACCCGTGCAGAACGCCCGGCTGCCCGCACCGGTGAGGACGACCGCCCGCACCCCGTCGTCGTACCGGAACGCACGCCAGGCGGCGGCCAGTTCGGCGGCCGTCGCCAGGTCGATCGCGTTCAGGCGCTCCGGCCGGTCCAGGGTGACGAGCGCGACGCCGGTCTCCTCGTCCGTCTCCGTCCGCAGGGTCATCGCCGCCCTCCCCTCACCGCTCCAACAGCCAGCGCACCAGGGTGGCCCCGGAGGCGTCCGGGCAGAACACCGCCCGCACCGGCGCCCCGATCCGCAGCCGCCCCGGATCGACCGAGTCCAGCGGGGCGTCCGGACCGCCGACCACGTTCCCGACCAGCCGGATCCCGGGCGCGTCGGCCAGTTCGACCACGACGGCGTTGTACGGCGCCTGCGCGGCGTACGCGGGCAGCAGCGGCGGGTGCGGCAGCACGTACGACCAGATCCGGCCGCGCCCGCTCATCGGCCGCCACTCGCTCGCGAAGGACCGGCAGTGCGGGCAGCACGGCCGGGGCGGGAAACGGAGCTTCCCGCACGCGGGGGCGGCACACGCCTGGATCCGGAGTTCGCCGCGGGCCGCGTACTCCCAGAAGGGGGCGCCGTCGTCGTCCACGACGGGCATCAGCAGAGCGTCGTCCATGTCAGCCCTCCCATTCTTCGATTCCTCGATTCCCCGGTTCCTCAGTTCCTCAGCAGTACGGCGGACGTGGGCACGCCCTCACCCGCGGTGACCAGGCACGTCCCCGCGTCCGGAACCTGGGCGGTGGAGGTGCCGCGCAGTTGCTTCACGCCCTCGGTGATCAGGTTGAAGCCGTGCACGTACGCCTCGCTGAGCCCGCCGCCCCCGGTGTTGACGGGCAACCGCCCGCCGCTCTCCAGCGCCCCGCCCTCGGTGAACGCGGCGCCCTCACCACGCCCGCAGAAGCCGTAACCCTCCAGCGACAGCGGGATGAGCGGGGTGAAGGCGTCGTAGATCTGCGCGACGTCCACGTCGCCCGGACCGAAGTCGGCCTGCTTCCAGAGCTGTCGGGCGGCCGTCCACGCCGGGCCGGAGAGCGGGTCGTCGTTCCAGTAGTTGACCATCCCGTGGTGCTGCGCGGGGAGGCCCTGCGCGACGGAGTGGATGTAGACGGGCCGGTGCCGGCAGTCCCGGGCCCGCTCCGCGGAGACGATGACGCAGGCCAGCGCGCCGTCCGTCTCCAGGCAGTTGTCGAAGAGGCAGAGCGGTTCACTGATCCAGCGCGAGGTCATATACATGTCGCGGGTCAGCGGGCGCTCGTACATCACCGCGTCCGGGTTCTGGTTGGCGCGGTTGCGGCAGGCGAGAGCCACGTTGAAGAAGTGGTCGCGGGTCGCCCCGTACTCGTGCATGTAGCGCCGGGCCAGCATCCCGATCTCGTCGGCCGGGCGCAACAGCCCGTACGGCCGGGTCCATTGGGCGGGGGTGGGAAGCTGCGCCGTGGTGTTCTTCCACGGGCGGGGGCCCGAACCCCGCTTGCGTGACCGCCAGGCCACGCCGACGCTCGCCTGCCCGGTCGCCACCGCGGCGGCCAGATGCGCGACCGTGGCGCACGAACCCCCGCCCCCGTAGCCCACCTTGCTGAAGAAGGTCACATCGCCCGCGCCGATCGCCTTGGCGACCTCGACCTCGTCCGTCTCCTCCATCGTGTACGAGGCGAAGGCGTCCACCTCCGAGGCGTCGATCCCGGCGTCGTCGAGCGCCGCGACGATGGCCCGGCAGGCCAACGTCTTCTCGGACTCCGGCAGTTGTCTCGCGAACCGCGTCTGACCTATGCCGGCTATCGCCGTCCTGTCCTTGAGTGCCGTCACCGCCACCTCCGAGACCGTCATGACCGCTGACAGCGGCAGAGGCTACAGCTAATCTGACGGATAGTCAGCTACTGGTGGTCGGCTACTGCGTCAACCGACTACCGCGCCCATGGGCTACTGCGTCAACCGGCTACTGCGTCAGGAGGGCGAGCGATGCGCGGCGACGAGGAATGGGGCAGCGTCCCGGGACTGGTGCGCGCGGCGGCGCGACGGTACGGGCACCGGGAGGCGGTCGTCGAGGGCCGGACCCGGATCTCGTACGCCGAACTCGGCGAACGCGTCGAGCGGGCCGCCGCCGCGTGCATGGCCTCGGGGGTCGAGCCGGGGGACCGGGTCGCGGTGTGGGCCCCGAACACGCTGGACTGGATCGTCTCCGCGCTCGGCGCCGTCACCGCCGGGGCGGTCCTCGTCCCCCTCAACACCCGCTTCAAGGGCACGGAGGCGGCGTACGTCCTGCGGCGCAGCCGGGCGAGGCTCCTCTTCGTCACCGGCACCTTCCTCGGCACCTCCTACGTGGCCTCGCTGCGCCGGGCCGACGTACCGCTCCCGCACCTGGAACGGGTGGTGGTGCTGGCGGACACCGCCCCCGACGACTACCTCACCTGGAAGGACTTCCTGGCGACGGGGGCGGGGGTCTGCGCTGCCGCGGTCCGGGCGCGCGCCGACGCGATCGCCCCCACCGACCCCTCCGACATCATTTACACCTCGGGCACCACCGGCCGGCCCAAGGGCGCCGTCATCACCCACGCCCAGACCCTGCGCTGCTACGCGATCTGGAGCGAACTGGCGGATCTGCGCGAGGGCGACCGCTATCTGATCGTGAACCCCTTCTTCCACACCTTCGGCTACAAGGCGGGGGTGCTCGCCTGCCTGATGCGCGGGGCGACGATGGTGCCGCAGCCGGTGTTCAACGTGGACACGGTCCTCGCCAACGTGGCCGCTGAACGCATCTCGGTGCTGCCCGGCCCGCCCACCCTCCACCAGTCCCTGCTCGACCATCCGGCCCGGAAGGCCCATGACCTCTCCGCTCTGCGCCTGGTCGTGACGGGCGCGGCGGTGGTGCCGCTGCGGCTGGTGGAACGCCTGCGCACGGAACTGGGCATCGCGACCGTCCTCACGGCGTATGGCCTCTCCGAGGCGAGCGGCATCGTCACGATGTGCCGCCGGGGCGACCCGCCGGAGACGATCGCCTCGACATCGGGCCGGGCGATCCCGGGCACGGAGATCCGCGTCCTGGCCGAGCCCGGCGCTCCCGGCGAGGTCCTGGTGCGCGGCTTCAATGTGATGGCGGGCTACTTCGAGGACCCGGGGACCACGGCGTCGGCGATCACCCCGGACGGCTGGCTGCACACCGGCGACGTGGGCGTGCTCGACGAGCGCGGCAACCTCCGGATCACCGACCGGATCAAGGACATGTTCATCGTCGGCGGCTTCAACGCGTACCCCGCCGAGATAGAGCAGATCCTCGGCCTGCACCCGGATGTCGCCGACGTGGCGGTCATCGGCGTCCCGGACCCCCGCCTCGGCGAGGTCGGCCGAGCGTACGTGGTCCGCAGGCCGGGCGCCACGGCCACGGCCGACGACCTGATCGCCTGGTCGCGCCGCGAGATGGCGAACTACAAGGTCCCCCGGTCGGTGGAGTTCCTCCCCGCCCTGCCGCGCAACGCGAGCGGCAAGGTGCTGAAGGGGGAGCTGCGGGGGCGCGCGGAGGAAGCACGAACCGGGGAGAACACGGCACGCGACCGGGCGGACGGGGCGTCAGGCCAGCGGGAGAGCTGACGCGCAGGCGGACCTCACCACGACATGGAGGCACTGCGCACGACACCCAGTTGAAGGAACTCGCCGGCCGGACCGTGCTGGTCACCGGGGGAGCCGGGCTGATCGGTAGCCGTATCGCCGCCCGCCTGCGCCAGGTGGGAGCCCGGCCGATCCCGCTGTGCACGCTGGACGCCTACCCCCGCAGCACCTACAGCCACCTGTTCGGGATCGACCCCACGATGTCGCCGACGAGGCGATCCGCCTGCTGGGCGCCACGGGTCTGCACGGTCACGAGTACGCCATCGACGCGGCCCTCGCGGTGATCGCGGGGCGTCAGGCGGGCCGCGTGGTGGTCTTCACCTCGGACGAGGACGACATGGGCAAGCTGTGCGGGGCGGATGTACTGGTCCGGGGGCTGTAGGCACGCGGGACGCGGAGAGGGGCACGAAACCGACGGTTCGTGCCCCTCTCCGGCCTCGTGTCGCCGGATGCGCCACGGCCGCGACGGCTCCCCCTCCGCGCCGCCGCGGCCGTTCCCCCGTGCCGGTGACGACTAGTTGGGCTTGGGAGCCGATGCGTGGCTGTCGAGCGTGGTGATCGTCTCGCCGGAGGCGTGGCTGTCCTGCACGGTGAGCTTCCCGCCGGAGGCGTGGCTGTCCTGCACGGTGAGCTTCCCGCCGGACGCGTGGCTGTCCTGCACCGTGAGCTCCTCGCCGGAGGCGTGGCTGTCCAGCGGCTTGGTGGCAGGCTTCTTGATGTCGCTCATCGTGGTCAACTCCCGTGATGTGTTCGAGGCAAAAGGTCGGGGACGCCCGTCCGGTGATTCCCCCGTGGATCTCCGGACGGGCATCGCTGGGCCGTTCACCATAGTGGGGCGGCCATGCGTCGATCCGTCTGCCCCCCGACGCGACGGGTCGACGGATGTAAGAGTGTCGTCAGCCGATAAACGAACGATGAACGCCGGGACGGAAGGGCTCTCAAGCGGCAGTGAGGGGTTCCAGGAGGTTGCGGACTTCCTCCGCCTCGTCGGCGCCCAGACGCTCGTAGATGGCCAGGGCCTCGTTCCAGCAGGCTCTGGCCCGGTCCGCCTGGCCCATGTGCTTCAGCGCCTGGCCCAGAACCGTGAGCACGGTGCCGCGTCGCCACTCGCCGCCGATGCCCCGCAGGGCGATCGCCTGTTCGGCATGGGCTGCTGACAGCGCGTAACGCCGGGCGGCGAGGTGCAGTTCCGCGAGCCTGAAATGGGTGACACCTTCCCACAGCGGCTGGCGGTTCTCGTGGAATATGCCGAGTGCCTGTGTCAACTGGTCGAGCGCCTCGGGCAGCCGCCGGGCCTGGGTGAGCGCGAGGCCGAGGGCGTAACGCCCGTTGGCGAGACGCAGCGCGAAACCCAACTGATCGTAGATTTCGATCCCTTGTTCAGCGAGATCCACGGCGCTGACGGTACGGGACAGGGCCAGATGAATTCTGGAGAGATTGCACAGCGCACTCGCCTCCCCGGGCCTGTTGCCGTCCGCGCGAAAGGCCGCGATGGCCTCCTGGAGGTATGCCTCTCCCTCCGCGTGATGATTGCGGTAAATCGCGAGGATTCCACGTTCGTTGGGGGCGTTTCCGCTGGTCCACGGGTCCTGGGCCGCCACGGCGAGTGCCATGGCGTGGTGCGCTTCGGCATCAGCCTGTTCGAACAGGCCCGCGTTGCTGTAGACCTGCGTGAGCGTGATGCGTGCGCGGCCCTCCGTCCAGGGGTCGCCCGCGGCGATGGCGGCGTCGCGGAGCGCGGTGACCGCGCTTTCGTACCTACGGGCATTGGCCCCTGATTCCGCGAGGTCCTTGACGGCCATCAACAGGTCGATCGCCCGCCGTCGGGTTCGCTCGCCGAGGGACTGGAGCACGCATGCGAGCAGGCAGTCCGCTTCGGAGTACAGCCAGTCGAGCGCCTGTGCCTGTTCGCTGAACGTGAGCCCCGGGTACTGGGTGGGCTCCAGGTGATCCACGGTCCGGTCCCCCGGCCGCTCCAGTGCGTAGACCCCCGCCGCCGTCGCCAGGTAGAAGTCCAGCAGTCGCGACAGCGCCGACTCGCGTTCCTGCGCGGCCTGTTCGCCCCCTTCCGCGCAGGAGCGGGCGTAGAGGCGCACCAGGTCGTGGTAGCGGTAGCGGCCCGGGGCGGCGGACTCCAGGAGGCTGGTGTCGACGAGGGACTCCAGGACGTCCTCCGCGACGTGCGCGTCCAGGTCGAGCAGCGCCGCGGCTGCGGCCAGGGAGATGTCGGGGCCGTCGGCCAGGCCCAGCAGGCGGAAGGCGCGGGCCTGGGCGGGTTCGAGCTGGCCGTAGCCGAGTTCGAAGGTGGCCTTCACGGCGAGGTCCCCGGCCTGCAGTTCGTCCAGGCGGCGGCGTTCGTCGGCGAGCCGGGCGGCCAGGGCGGAGACCGTCCAGGTGCGGCGGGCGGCGAGGCGGGAGGCGGCGATGCGGATGGCCAGGGGGAGGAAGCCGCAGGCGGCGACCACGTCGAGGGCGGCCTCGCGTTCCGCGTCGACGCGGTCCTCGCCGACGATGCGGGTGAAGAGCTGGAGCGCCTCCTCCGGCGCCATCACGTCCAGGTCCACGAGATGGGCGCCGGCCAGGTCGACGAGCCGGACGCGGCTGGTGACCAGGGCGGCGCAGCCGGGCGTGCCGGGGAGCAGGGGGCGGATCTGGGCGGCGTCGTGGGCGTTGTCGAGGAGGATCAGGATGCGACGGCCGTCGAGCGTCGAGCGGTAGAGGGCGGCGCGTTCGTCGAGCGAGTCGGGGATCGCCGAGTCCGCCGTGCCGAGGGCGCGCAGGAAGGCGCCGAGGACCGTCTCCGGTTCGGCGGCGCGGGCGCCCGCGCCCTGGAGGTCCACGTACAGCTGGCCGTCCGGGAAGTGCTGGCGCGCCTGGTGGGCGACGTGCACGGCGAGGGTGGTCTTGCCGACGCCGCCGATGCCGGCCAGGGACGAGACGGCCATGACGGAGCCCTCGGCGGTCGCCAGCCGGTCACCCAGCTCCCGGACGAAGGCGGTGCGGCCGGTGAAGTCCGGCACGGTGGCCGGGAGCTGGGCGGGGCGTACCGGCACGTGGACCGGGGCCGGTTCGTCGGCCGGGCGGGCCAGTTCCTCGTCGGCCTGCAGGATGCGCTGCTGGAGCTGGGAGAGTTCGGGGCGAGGGTCGACGCCCAGTTCGTCGGCGAGCAGTCGGCGGGTGTCCGCGTACACCGCGAGCGCCTCCGCCTGACGTCCGCTGCGGTACAGGGCGACCATGAGGAGCTCGCGCAGCCGCTCGCGCAGCGGATGCGCGGCGGTGAGCGCGGTCAGTTCCGAGACCGCCTCCGCGTGGCAGCCGAGGTCCAGGTCCAGCTCCAGCCGGGTCTCGGTGAGCTGGAGCCGCCATTCCTCCAGGCGGGTGCGCTGGTTCTCGGCGTACGGGCCGGGTACGGAGGCCAGCGCCTCGCCGTCCCACAGGCCGAGCGCCTTGTCGAACAGGGCGCGGGCCTGGGCGCGGTCGCCGCCCGCACGGGCCTTCTCCGCCTCGGCCGCCAGGTCCTGAGCCCTGGTCAGGTCGACGGCGCCCTGACTGGTGCGGATCGCGTATCCGCCGGCGTCACTGACGAGTGTCTGGGGATCGAGGACCTTGCGGAGCCGGGAGGCGTACGTGCGTACGGCGGCGAGCGCCTGCGAGGGCGGGTCCTCGCCCCAGATGGCGTCGATGAGTTCGGCGGCGGTGGCCGTACGGCCGCCCCGCAGCAGCAGCGCGGTCAGCAGGGCGCGCTGTTGCGGTGAACCGGACGGCAGGGCCTCGCCGCCGCGCCACGCCCGTACCGGACCGAGGACGGAGAAGCGCAGACCGTCGTCGACGGCGGACCGCTGTCGCGGAGCGCGTTGCTCCGGAACCCGCGTTCGCGGTCCGTGGTCACGGTCCATTGCCGCCTCCTGTCCTGCTCGCCTTGCCTGTCCTGCTCGCCTTGCCGGTCCTGCCGATCGTGCCGTGTGCTGTCCGTCCCGGACCACCCTGCGCCCATGGTCCGGTCCGGGGCGGAATGCATCCGGATGGCCGCGTACCGCTGGTATCGCGCTCAACAGTCTGCCCTGTCGCGGGCGTAGACGTCAGCTGTGGGTGACGCTCTGCACAAGCCCTCGACAACGATCGCAGAACGGGGACCGGTCGAGGGAGCTGACGGTTCGTCAGATCAACGCTACCGTGGTGTGTCATGGAGACCTTCCCGAAGATCATCTCGGTGGACGACCACACGGTGGAGCCCCCTCATGTCTGGCGGGACCGGCTCCCGTCGAAGTACCTCGACCGCGCTCCCCGGATCGTCCGCGCACCGCTCAAGGAAATGACCTTCATGGGTGGAAAGTTCGCACCTGTGATGGGTGCCAAGGGGGATGACGGTCCGGTCGGCGACTGGTGGGTGTACGAGGACCTGCACCGGCCGCTCACCCGGCTGGACACCGCGGTCGGTTACGACCGGGACGAGATCAAGCTGGAGATCATCACGTACGAGCAGATGCGCCCGGGGTCGTTCTCGGTGCCCGACCGGCTCGCCGACATGGACGTCAACCACGTCCAGTCCGCCCTGTGTTTCCCCACGTTTCCCCGCTTCTGCGGTCAGACCTTCACCGAAGCGAAGGACCGGGAGCTGGGGCTGCTCGGCGTGCGCGCGTACAACGACTGGATGGTGGAGGAGTGGTGCGGGCCCGAGGCGCGCGGCCGGCTCATCCCGCTCACCCTGATCCCGCTCTGGGACGCGGAACTGGCCGCGGACGAGGTCCGGCGCAACGCGGAACGCGGGGTGCGGGCGGTGGCGTTCTCCGAGATACCACCGCACCTCGGGCTGCCGTCCATTCACACGGACGAGTGGGACCCGTTCCTGCGCGCCTGTGACGAGACGGGGACGGTGATCGCGATGCACATCGGCTCGTCCTCGCGGATGCCGTCCACCTCGGCCGACGCCCCGCCCGCCGTCGGTTCCACCATCACCTTCGCCAACTGCTGCTTCTCGATGGTCGACTGGCTGATGAGCGGCAAGTTCGAACGGTTCCCCAACCTCCGGATCATGTACGCGGAGGGGCAGATCGGATGGATCCCGTACATCCTGGAACGCGCCGACGTGGTCTGGGAGGAGAACCGGGCCTGGGGCGGCGTCGCCGACAAGGTCCGCCGCCCGCCGTCGGAGCTGTTCGCGGACCACGTCTACGGCTGTTTCTTCGACGATGCGTTCGGGCTCAGGAACCTGGACGCGATCGGCGTCGGAAATGTGCTGTACGAGACGGACTACCCGCACTCCGACTCCACCTGGCCCAGGTCCCGCGAGGTCGGCGAGGCGCAGATGGGGCATCTGGACGCCGATGTGGTGGAACGGATCGTGCGCCGCAACGCGATCGAGCTGCTGGGGCTGACGGACGACGGGCTGTGGGCCGGGCCGGGCGGGCAATAGCCCCGCAGCCTCTCCGCCCCGCCGCCGGGCCTGAGGCAGGCACGGCCCCGTGGGGCAGCTCCACCACCTTGATCCCGGCGTCGCCGAGCGGCCCCGGCGGGGCGGAGACCGTCACCCCGGCATGGACGACGACCGCGCCGCCGTCCGGGGCGTCCTCGTAGTGCGCGATCCCCGGGCCGCTCGGGCTGACGCCCGCCGCCTCCAGCAGCGGGAAGAGCCGGTCGTACAGCGGCCTGGTCACCGGAGTGATGTCCTTTGGCCCGTAGCCCGCCGCGACACCGGTCAATTCGGCCACCCGCACCGCGGGCACCTTCCGTACCGCCACATCGTTCGCGGACAGGTGTCCCTCGCCCCCTGCCTTCCCGGGGCGGATTCCGGCGAGAAAAAGGCAGGAGCCCCACTCCCCGGCGAGACGGGGAACAGAGCTCCTTGGTTACTGCTAGTCGGCCGCGATCGGCCGACCCGGGCAACTAGGCCGGGGTGACGTTCTCAGCCTGCGGGCCCTTCGGACCCTGGGTGACGTCGAAGTTCACGACCTGGTTCTCCTCGAGGGAGCGGAACCCGGACGCGTTGATCGCGGAGTAGTGGACGAAGACATCCGGGCCGCCGCCGTCCTGGGCGATGAAGCCGAAGCCCTTTTCAGCGTTGAACCACTTGACGGTTCCGGTAGCCATAAGCCCTCCTTGGGCCAAAGGGTTGCCCTGCTCCAGAACCTGCAAAGAAGTCTGAAAACTACAAAAGCCTGCGGGTCACATGCTCCGCAGGCTCTGTACTGCAAGGGAAACCAAACTGCAACTTGCGTCGAGCGTAGCACGCAGTGTGCAGGGAAGGGTAGAGGGAAAGATCACTTCACTCGGATGTTTCATTGCCGTGCAGATGAGCTGATGAAGTGCGCGTCCGCGAGAGTGACGCGCAGGCGTCCGCGGGGTGTCTCGGGAGCGTCTTCGGGGGCCACTTCGAGAGGTGACTTCACGGGGCGGGCGAGGGGGCGGACGAAGCGGACGCGACGGCGCGGCGAGGGGCGCGAAGGGAACTCCGGCGGGGTTCCGCAGGTGCTGCGGAGGCGGCCCCGCGAGGGGGTCTTCGGAGCGCTTCCGGAGCCGGTTCCGGCGTGTCCCGGCACGGGGACCGGGTCATGCCGCGCGCACCCGGTGCCCTTGGTGCGGCGCCTCGGGTCTAGCCTCGCGACGTGGACAATTCAACCGTTTCAACCGCCGTGCGCGACGACCGTCGCAGCCGGCCGCGCGTCGGTCACATCCAGTTCCTGAACTGCCTCCCCCTCTACTGGGGACTGGCGAGGACCGGGACCCTGCTCGACCTGGAGCTGTCGAAGGACACCCCCGAGAGGCTCAGCGAGCAACTGATCGGGGGCGATCTGGACATCGGCCCGGTCACGCTGGTCGAGTTCCTCCGCCACGCCGATGACCTGGTCGCCTTCCCCGACATCGCGGTGGGATGCGACGGACCCGTCATGTCGTGCGTGATCGTGTCGCAGGTGCCGCTGGAGCAGTTGGACCGGGCGCGGGTGGCGCTCGGTTCGACCTCGCGCACCTCGGTGCGGCTGGCCCGGCTGCTGCTCGCCGAACGGTACGGGGTCAGCCCGGACTACTACACCTGCCCGCCGGACCTCGGCGTGATGATGCAGGAGGCGGACGCCGCCGTGCTGATCGGCGACGCCGCGCTGCGGGCCAATCTGCACGACGCGCCCCGTCTCGGCCTCCAGGTCCACGACCTGGGGCAGATGTGGAAGGAGTGGACCGGGCTGCCGTTCGTCTTCGCGGTCTGGGCGGCCCGCAAGGACTTCCTCGCCGCCGAGCCCGACCAGGTGCGCAAGGTGCACGAGGCGTTCCTGGCCTCGCGGGACCTCTCGCTGGAGGAGGTCACCAAGGTCGCGGAGCAGGCGGCGCGCTGGGAGGCGTTCGACGCGCGGACGCTGGAGCGGTACTTCACGACCCTGGACTTCCGCTTCGGCCCCGACCAGTTGGCGGGCGTGGCGCAGTTCGCGCGCAGGGTCGGCCCCACGACCGGGTTCCCGGCTGATGTGAAGGTCGAGCTGCTCGGCGGCTGACCCGGACGGGAAGGGGGCGCGGGAAGGGGGCCCGGGCGGCACCGCGGACGGGCGCCGTGCGCGACGGCGCGGAATGGGTTCGAGAAAGTGGATGAATCTCGAACTTTCGAGGCGGAGAAATCCCTCCGCCCTTCTCGTCGCTCTCTCCCGTTCTTCTCCGTGACTTCTCCCGCCGGCTATCGGTTCGGGTTCATACGCGGCGAATAACCGATTCCCGGAAGCCGTCCGGACACAGCCGCGGTTGTGCGCCGGAATCGCTCGCGTGAACGACGTATTCACGCCTTTTGTTGTGTCGAAAGCCGTTCTTCGTTCCCTTGGGAGCGAAATCGGCGGATGGTTTCCTCTGGGACCCGATGACCTTGGCCGCCTAGGCTCGACCGGAGATCCGGCCGGTACGCAGGGGGGAGTCACGCATATGCAGCCGCTGGAAGCCGGCGAACCGCTGACCATCGGTTCCTACCGATTGCTCGGCAGGCTCGGTGCGGGCGGCATGGGCCGGGTGTATCTCGGGCGCAGCGTGGGCGGTCGCACCGTCGCGGTCAAGGTCGTGCATCCCCACTTCGCTCTCGACGAGCAGTTCCGGGCCCGCTTCCGGCGGGAGGTGGACGCGGCCCGGCGGATCGGGGCGCAGTGGACGGCGCCGGTGCTGGACGCCGACCCGGACGCCCCCATTCCGTGGGTCGCCACCGGCTACGTGGCCGGTCCGCCGCTGTCCACCGCGATCGTCGAGCACGGGCCGCTGCCCGAGCACGCGGTGCGGACCCTGGCTGCCGGACTCGGGGAGGCGCTGGCCGCCGTCCACGGGCTCGGGCTCATCCACCGCGACGTGAAGCCCTCCAACGTGCTGCTCGCGCTCGACGGCCCCCGGCTGATCGACTTCGGGATCGCCCATGCCGTGGGCGCCACCTCCTCCCTCACCTCCACCGGCGTGTCCGTCGGCTCGCCCGGCTACATGGCGCCGGAACAGATCAGGGGCACGGAGGACATCTCGGGGGCGGCCGACGTCTTCTCGCTCGGCGCGGTGCTTGCGTACGCGGCGACCGGCAGCGCCCCCTTCCTGGGTGACTCGTCCGCCGTACTGCTCTACAAGGTCGTGCACGAGGAGCCCGAGCTGGGGGAGCTGGAGGGGGAGCTGAGGGAGGTCGTCGCCGGGTGCCTGGAGAAGTACCCGGAGGACCGGCCGACCCCCATGGAACTGGCCCGTCGGCTGGCGCCGGGCGGGGCGGGGGGACTGGTGGCGGCGGGCTGGCTGCCCGGCTCGCTGGTGCGCCAGGTGAGCCGGGCGGCGGTCGCGCTGCTGGACCTGGAGCCGCAGGACGCCCCGGCGCAGCCGGGCCCGGCGCCCTTCAGCGCGGCGTCCTGGGACTCGGAGGGCTCCCACGCCCCGGACGCCCCGGACGGCGAGCGCGGCTCGAAGGGCGCGGGAGGCGTGTACGGCCCGCCGGGCGAGCCGTCCTCGTCCCCCGCCCCGGATGCGTACGAACCGACCCGGCCGCCGTTTTGGACCGCGACCGCCGCGGACGGGTCCGCGACGCACGGCCCCGCGCGGGGGCCGGACGCGTCCGGGGTGTCGGGCCCGCCGGGGCAGCGGACGCCGGACCCCCGGTTCTCCGCCACCGTCAGCGCGGACTCGGGCCCGTCCCGGTCCGACCCCCACCGCGGCCGACGGCTCGGCTGCACCGTCGCCCTCGCCGTGGCGGGCGCGCTGGCCGCGGGCACGGTGGGCGGCGCGTTCGTCCTCGACCTGATGCCGGGCGGGGGCGGCCGGGACACCGCCGAACACGGCGCGGACGCCACCCCCTCCACCCGGCCGTCGAGCCCCGCCGCATCGGACCCGGACCCGGCGCAGGGCGGCCCGGACCAGGTCGCCGAGGTGCCGAAGGCGTTCGTCGGCACTTGGAGCGGCCCGCTCACCGAGAAGACCACCGGGCAGCCGCACGGCACGCTCACCGCCGAGTTCACCGAGGGCCGGACGGGCACGGACGTGGTCCGCATGACCACGGAGATCACCGCCCTCGGGCTGACCGTTCGCTGCAACAGTGTCGCCGCCCTCACCTCCGGCACCGACGAGGAACTCACGCTCCACGAACGCGCCGACCCGGACCGTCGCAGCGACCGCGCCTTCTGCACCTCCACCGAGACCGACGTGCACTTCACGCGGGGCGGCGACGGCACCCTCCGCTTCCGGTCCGAGGAGAGGGGCGCCGGGCTCCCGTACGGGACACTCACCCGGTCCGGCGGCTGACGCCGACGGGCCCTGGCGTACGCTGAACCGGTCCCTGGATCCGTTGAAAATCAGCCGAAAACCCGCCGAAAGGTGACAAGCCCGGTGACCGAGAAGGCCGTTCTCCAGCCCGTCCTCGACCGCGCCGCCGAAGGCGGCCGGATCACTCCGCAGGAGGCCCTCGACCTCTACCGGTCGGCGCCGCTGCACGCGCTGGGGGCCGCGGCCGACGCCGCGCGCCGCCGCCGTTACGCGGGTACGGAGCACATCGCGACGTACATCATCGAGCGCAACATCAACTACACCAACGTGTGCGTCACGGCCTGCCGGTTCTGCGCCTTCTACGCCGCGCCCAAGGACACCGCCAAGGGCTGGACCCGCGACCTCGACGACATCCTGCGCCGCTGCGCGGAGACCGTCGAACTGGGCGGCACGCAGATCATGTTCCAGGGCGGGCACCACCCGGACTACGGCGTCGAGTACTACGAGAAGCACTTCTCCGCGATCAAGGAGGCGTTCCCGCAGCTGGTCATCCACTCGCTGGGCGCCTCCGAGGTCGAGCACATGGCCCGGATCTCCAAGGTGTCCGTCGAGGAGGCCATCCAGCGGATCCACGCCGCCGGGCTCGACTCCTTCGCGGGCGCGGGCGCCGAACTGCTGCCCGCCCGCCCGCGCAAGGCGATCGCCCCGCTCAAGGAGTCCGGCGAGCGCTGGCTGGAGATCATGGAGATCGCGCACGGCCTCGGCGTCGAGTCCACGTCCACGATGCTGATGGGCACCGGCGAGACCAACGCCGAGCGCATCGAGCACCTGCGGATGATCCGCGACGTGCAGGACCGGACGGGCGGCTTTCGCGCGTTCATCCCGTACACGTACCAGCCGGAGAACAACCACCTGAAGGGGCGGACGCAGGCGACGCTCTTCGAGTACCTGCGGATGATCGCCATCGCCCGCATCTTCCTCGACAACGTCGCGCACATCCAGGGCTCCTGGCTGACCACGGGCAAGGAGGTCGGCCAGTTGTCGCTGCACTACGGCGCCGACGACCTCGGCTCGATCATGCTGGAGGAGAACGTCGTCTCCTCGGCCGGTGCCAAGCACCGCTCCAACCGCCTGGAGATCATCGACCTGATCCGCAGGGCGGGCCGGGTTCCCGCGCAGCGCTCCACGACGTACGAGCACCTCGTCGTCCACGACGACCCGGCGAACGACCCGGTCGACGACCGCGTCGTCTCGCACATCTCGTCTACGGCGATCGAGGGGGGCACGGCCCACCCGGAGCTGAAGCTCCTGAACGCCAACTGAGGCCGCTTTGCTGACCGTTCATGCCGCGCCACTGGTCCTTCCGGTCGGTGCGGCGCCCGTCGCGCGGGGCGCGGTCGCCGTGGACCGTGACCGGATCGTCGCCCTCGGACCGTACGACGAGGTCGTCGCCGCCCATCCGGCGGCCCGGGTCCGCACCTGGCCGGGCGTCATCACACCGGGACTGCGGCAGTGGCACGGGCTGTGGCTGCTGACCCGCTGCTACCACCCCGACCCGCGGGAGGCCGACGCGCTCGGCGACCAGCCGCTGTGGGGCGAGGAATTCGAGCGGCTGGCCACCGGGATGGACGCGACGCGACGGGCGGGCAGCGTACGGCGCGGGCTGCAGCAGATGCTGCGGTACGGCACGACGCACCTCGCGGGCCGCTTCCATGACCCGGCCGTCCGCACCGCCGTGGCCCGCTCGGGTCTGACGGAGGTCCCGGTCGTCGGCGCCCCCGGCGTCCTGGTCGGCAAACCGAGCCTGGACCCGTTCGCGGAGGGGTACGACCTGCCCGGTTCCGTGCACGGCCCGCTCACCGTCGGCTCCCGCGCCGACCTCGCCGTATTCGATGTCCCGGACGAGGACGCGCTGAACGCGTCGGGGGCCGGATCGTGCGTCGCAACGGTGCTGGGCGGCCGGCTGGTGTACCGGCGGCGATAGTGCCGTGACCGGCAACGGTTACCCCGACGCGCCGCCCGGCACTTCCCCGAGCTCTCAGCTTCGTTTCAGCAGGGGAGACCCCGTCCGAGGGCTTCCGGCCGCCGCGTGGTCGCACGCACCGGACGACGCTCCTTCGGGGCAGACCTTGCCGGTCACGGCACTAACTTGCCGGTCACGGCACTACAAGGTCCTGGGCGCGTGCCCGTCGGTCCTGGGCGCCCTGCCCGGTCCTGACATGGACGCGTGTGGGCTCCGGCGTGGACGTGTCCCCCGGCCGCGAGCATGGACAGGGCCTCCGCGCTGTCACGGGACGGACGGACCGCGTAGGTACGTGCCCGCGGACGTGTACGGCCACGCGTTGGCGACGCACCCCTTCAGCCCGTCGATCTGCTGCATCATCGCGGGCGCGCGGCGTCCGGGCCCCGGGCAGGTCTCATGACCGTGGCCCAGCCAGTGGCCGACCTCGTGGTTGATGATCAGTGCCCGGTACTCGGCCAGCGGGCCGTCGAACTGCGGCGACCCCTGCATCCACCGCTTCAGGTTCACCACGACCGTGGTGCCGACGCGGCAGTTGACCTCGCCGCGGGTCTTCAGCCCGTACGCCCCGCAGAGCCGGTCGACGGTGTCCGGTGTCGCGATCCGGATCACCAGACCGGCCGGGCCCGAGTCGACCTGCCGGAACGCGTCGCGCCCCGTGCGGGTCCAGCCGCGCGGGTCGGCGAACACCTCGGAGACCGCGGCCGCGGCGGGACGCGTGGCCAGACCGGTGCCCCGCTCGACCTCGACGCGGTAGCGGTGGACGGTGCCGGTGCCATGGTTGCCGGTGTGCGCCGGGGCAGCGATGTCGAACGCGCCGGAGCCGCGCACGGGCAGGGAGCCGGACCGGGACTCGTCCGCACGCTTTCCCTGCTCGGGCTTCTCCTCCGCCGTGCGCCCCTTCCCGGCGCCGGAATCGCCGTCGTCGGCCGAGGGGGAGGGGCGAGGACCGCCGCGCGTCGCATGGGACCCGGGCTCGACACCCGGACCCGGGGACGACGACACCGCCGCCCGGTCCGACGGGGTCCCTTCATGGCCACCCCACGCCAGCGTCCCGCAGAGCAGCAGCGCACCCGGCACCAGCACGGCGCCCATCACCCGTATCCGGGTCTTCCGGCGGCGGGCCCGCCGAACCGCGCCACGACCACGACCACGCGCCCTGCGGCCCCGCCCCTCACCCACCATGGACGGACTCCTGCATCGGCTCCATCGGGAACGCTTCGGCGTAACGCACCAGGCGCAGGAAGCGATCGTCCCGGGCGACGCGGAGCAGTTGGTCGGTGGTGACCGGCGCCGAGACCGAGGCGGAGTCGTCGCCGTCGACCGAGAGGACGACGGCGCTGCTCTTGAACGTGAAGTGGACGCTGACGTCGACGACGTCCTTCCCGCCCTTCGAGTTCCCGGCCGCGGTGACGGCGCGGGCCGTGATCCCGTCCACCAGGGTGACCTGCTCGCACCGGTACTTCACCACCGGGGCGTCCTGGCAAGGCGGCTCCTGCGCCACGCCGCCGGACGGGGCGCCCGACGGGCCACCGGTGGGACGTACGGAGAAGACGACGGGGAAGACATGGCCCCGGGAACCGGCCTGATACCGGCTGACGGCCAGGTCGACCGGGCGTACCGTGCCGAACGCCGCGGGCAACAGCTCGTCCAGCACGGCCGCCGCCTGCTGCTGGAACTCCTCCTGCCGCCCGCGCTCGGGCGCGGGCAGGTCGGCCATGGACGACTCGCCCGGAGGCGGTTGGACGTGGATGGGCGTACGTGTCGGCCCGGTGTGCGACGGGGTCGGCATCGGGGAGCCGGAGGCAGGCGCGGTGCGCGAGGGGTTCGGCGTCGGGGAGCCGGACGCAGCCCCGGTGGGTGCGGGGGACGAAGTCCCGTGACCCGTGCCCGGTACGGGCGGCGCTGCGAGCTGCGAGCCGCCCTCGCCCGGGCCGGCGCCCGTGCCCCAGGACGGCAGCGTCGCGCCGAGCACCCCGAGCGCCACCACTCCCACCATCCCCCCGCCGATCGCCGCCCGCGCCCTGGTGCGGCGCCTGCGGCCCACGGCCAGGGCGGCCGGCACCAGGTCCGGCGGCGCAGGTGCCCCCTCGGCCGCCTCCGCCATGGCCTCCCTGATCAGTCGCTCCTCGCTCTCCTGCGGCGCGCTTTCCGGAAACATGTCCATGACGTTCTCCTCAGCTGCGGGTGGTGTAGAGGCACGGGTCGCCCAGCCGCGTGCGCAGCGTGGCGAGCGAGCGTGAGCACTGGCTCTTGACGGTGGACTCACTGCAGCGCAGCAGCTCGGCGACCGTCCGCACGCCCAGGTCCTCCCAGTAGCGCAGGACGACCATCGCCCGGGCACGGGGCGGCAGTTCGGCGAGTGCGGTCAGCAACGTCACCGTCAGCTCGGGTCCCACCGAGGGGGGCGGGGCATCGACATGGCTGTGGGCCAGGAAGTCGCGGAGCCGACGTCGGCGCTCGGCGAGATACGTCCGGGTGAGGACGGTGCGCGCATAGGCGGCGGGATCGTCGGCTCTGCTCGCCCGGTGCCAGTACTGGAAGAGCTTGGCCAGCGTCGTCTGGGTCAGATCCCGGGCGCTCTCCGCGTCGCCGCACAGCAAGTATGCGGTCCGGTACAGACGCCGTTGGTTCGCCCGGGCGAACTCCTCGAATCCGGTGGAGTCCCGACTGCCGTCTGCGGTCATCTGTCCCCCTCTCCGGGGTCTCGGTGGTCTCTCACCCCTGTACTGAGTGGTGCAGCGGCCAAAAGGTTGAAGACGAGTTCGGGAACGTCGCGGCGCGGCGCACGACCGGCGCGAGGGGCCGCGGACCGGGCTGCTTGAATGGACGGGTGACCCGAGCTTCCCTGGACAAGCAGCCGCACGAAGTCGCCACGATGTTCGACGACGTGGCGGCCAACTACGACCTCACCAACGACGTGCTGTCCCTCGGCCAGGCCCGGCTCTGGCGCAAGGAGGTCGCGAAGGCGGTGCACGCCCGGCCCGCGGAGAAGATCCTGGACTTGGCGGCGGGCACGGCGACGTCCTCGCTGCCGTTCGCCGCGACGGGCGCGTACGTCGTGCCCTGCGACTTCTCCCTCGGCATGCTGCGGGAAGGGAAGAGACGCCACTCCTGGCTGCCGTTCACCGCGGGCGATGCTACGAAGCTGCCGTTCCGCGACGAGTCCTTCGACGCCGTGACGATCTCCTTCGGGCTGCGCAACGTCCAGGACACGGACGCGGCGCTGCGCGAGCTGTACCGGGTGACGAAGCCGGGCGGCCGGGTCGTCATCTGCGAGTTCTCGAAGCCGACGTGGACGCCGTTTCGCACGGTGTACACCGAGTACCTGATGCGGGCGCTGCCGCCGGTCGCGCGCGCGGTCTCGTCCAACCCGGACGCGTACGTGTACCTCGCCGAGTCCATCCGCGACTGGCCCGACCAGCCGGGGCTCGCGGCGAAGCTCCAGCGGGCCGGCTGGTCGAAGGTCGCCTGGCGCAACCTCACCGGCGGCGTGGTGGCCCTGCACCGGGGCGTGCGCGCGTAGTACTCGTCCTCCTGGGCGTTCCGAACGGCAGCTTCCGAACCGACCGTTCCGAACCGACCGTCCGGAAGCTGCCGTTCGGAACAGCCCTTCGGCTCGGCCCTTCGAAAACCGGCCCCGGCCCCGGCCTCGCGCGTCTCGGAGCCGGGGCCGCCGTCATGGACCCACCGTGACGGCTGCGGTTACGGGCCCGCCGTCACGGGGCGGGCTCCGGCCGGACGTCCGGAGACCTCCGCCGGGGCGCCGCCGAAGAACGCGTCACCTCGGGGTCGTCGAGCACGCGGTGCCGGGCCACCGCGTCCTCGTCGGCGGGGACGCGCAGACGTAGCAGACGTACACGGGGAGCGAGATCGAGGAGTCCTTCAGGAGCCGGACGAGGGACCCCCATAGACTGCATGGGACAGGTGCCGCGCGGCACGCGCTTTCGAGCCTCCGGGAGATCCGACCGTGACCGAGCCCCTCTCCGAGCACAGCGCGGACGTGATCGTCGTCGGGGCAGGCCCGGCCGGTTCCACCACCGCGTACTACCTCGCCAAGGCAGGGCTGGACGTCCTGCTGCTGGAGAAGACGGCCTTCCCCCGGGAAAAGGTCTGCGGCGACGGCCTCACCCCGCGCGCCACCAAGCAGCTCGCCGCCATGGGCATCGACATCTCCGAAGAGGCCGGCTGGCTGCGCAACAAGGGCCTGCGCATCATCGGCGGCGGCGTCCGCCTCCAGCTCGACTGGCCGGAACTCGCCGCCTACCCGAACTACGGACTGGTCCGCAAGCGCGACGACTTCGACGAGCAGCTGGCCCGGCAGGCGCAGAAGGCGGGCGCGCGCCTGTACGAGCGCTGCAACGTCGGCGCCCCGGTCGTCGACGACCGCACCGGCCGCATCACCGGCGTCCACGCGAAGCTCGGCGAGGAGAAGACCCCGGTCACCTTCCACGCCCCGCTCGTCGTCGCCGCCGACGGCAACTCCTCCCGGCTGTCGCTCGCCATGGGCCTGCACCGCCGCGAGGACCGTCCGATGGGTGTGGCCGTGCGTACGTACTTCACCTCGCCCCGTCACGACGACGACTACCTGGAGTCCTGGCTGGAGCTGTGGGACCGGCGCGGTCCGCAGGACCGGCTGCTGCCCGGCTACGGCTGGATCTTCGGCATGGGTGACGGCACGTCCAACGTCGGTCTCGGCATTCTCAACTCCTCCTCCGCGTTCAAGGAGCTGGACTGGCGCGAGGTCCTCAAGGCGTGGTGCGCCTCGATGCCGGAGGACTGGGGCTTCATCCCGGAGAACATGACGGGCCCGATCCGCGGCGCCGCCCTCCCGATGGCGTTCAACCGCCAGCCGCACTACACCCGTGGCCTGCTGCTCGTCGGCGACTCGGGCGGCATGGTCAACCCGTTCAACGGCGAGGGCATCGCATACGCCATGGAGTCGGGCCAGATCGCCGCCGACGTCATCGTCCAGGCCCATGCCCGTACCACCCCGGCCCAGCGCGAACTGGCCCTCACCAACTACCCGAGGGTGCTCAAGGAGACCTACGGCGGCTACTACACGCTGGGCCGCGCCTTCGTGAAGGTGATCGGCAACCCGAAGGTGATGAAGATCGCCACCCAGCGCGGTCTGACGCACCCGCTGCTGATGAAGTTCACGCTGAAGATGCTCGCCAACCTGACCGACCCGACGGGCGGCGACGCCATGGACAGGATCATCAACGGCCTCTCCAAGGTGGCCCCGAGGGCCTGAGCCGTCCGCGCGAACGCCCGCCCGCCCGGGCCGGCACCCACACACCCGACACTCGCACGCACGAACGCCCGCTCGTCCGGCTGCTCGTCCGGCCGCCGGGCGGGCTTCGAGCGACGCGTCGACGCGGGAGGCGGTCTCGCCTTCGCCCCTGTGGTGCCGACGAGCGCCCTCACGGGGACCGCGCCCTCGTCCTCGGTGGTCTCGCCGTGGCGCCGGGGCCGACCGGCCGCGCGATGGCCGCGCGCGGGGGAGGCCGGAAACCCCGGTCAGGCCCTGGCCGACGTCGTCCACGGCGCCCGGGGCGCGGTTCCCGCCCTCCTGCTCGCTCTTCTCATCGCGCCCCGGTGCCGGGAGAGGCGCCGGCCCCCGCGTACGTCACCCCTGCCTCCGTCACCGCACCGTCGTCCTCCGGCCGCGGTACGGGCCGTTCGGCGCCGGCCTCCGCGCACCGTTCGGCGTCGGAGTCCTTGGGGGTCAGGTGCGCCCGGCCCTTCCGGTACCAGCGTGGCGTGAGCGAGCCGAGCCGGGCGGCGAGGGCGGTCTCGTAACGGGGCTGGAGCAGCAGGACGAGCCCCAGCGCGCAGACGCCCGTGACGCCGTACAGGATCCACGACTTGGCGCCGCGGGCGGAGAACGCCACGATCCCGAACGAGAACAGCGCCGACCAGAAGTACATGAGCAGCACGGCCCGCCGGTGCGAGTGGCCGAGCTGGAGCAGCCGGTGGTGGAGGTGACCCTTGTCGGCGGCGAACGGCGACTTCCCGTTCCACGTGCGCCGGACGACCGCGAGCACGAGGTCGGCGATGGGCAGCGCGATCACGGACAGCGGCAGCAGTAGCGGAATGTAGACCGGCACCATCGCGGCCGACCCCGCCGTGCCGTCGACCGTCTGACTGAAGAGGCTCGGGTCGACCTCGCCCGTGACCGAGACCGCGCACCCCGCGATCAGCAGCCCGAGCAGCATGGAGCCCGAGTCGCCCATGAAGATGCGCGCCGGGTGCGAGTTGTGGACCAGGAACCCGAGGCACATGCCCGCGAGGATCGCGGAGATCAGGGTGGTGGAGGCCGCCGCCTCGATGCCGTAGCCGTACCAGAGCCGGTACGCGTACAGGAAGAACGCCGTCGCCGCGATGCCGACCGTCCCGGCGGACAGCCCGTCGAGTCCGTCGACGAAGTTGACCGCGTTGATGGTGACCAGGATCAGACCCACGGTCAGCAGCGTGCCCTGCCAGTCGGCGAGGTAGAACCCGTCGGTGCCCGGCACCGGAAGCCAGAGGATCGTCAGCCCCTGGAACACCATCACCCCGGCGGCGAGCACCTGCCCGCCGAGCTTGACCAGCGAGTCCAGCTCCCACTTGTCGTCCAGGACGCCCAGCAGCCAGATGATCGTGGCACCGGACAGCAGCGCCCGGGGCGTCGAGCTCTGGGTGAAGATCTCTTCGAGATGCGGCAGGTGGGAGGCCACCAGGTAGCCGGTCAGCAGCCCGCCGAACATGGCGATCCCGCCGAGGCGCGGAGTGGGTTCGCGGTGGACGTCGCGCGCCCGGATCTCCGGCATCGCGCCGATCGTGATGGCGAACTTCCGGACCGGACCGGTCAGAAGATGGGTCACCGCCGCCGTGATGAACAGCATGAGCAAGTAGTCCCGCACGGGCGGCCTCACATCCCGGCCCGTCGGGCCGATTCCTGAACAGCTTCTTCCGGTTCTGCTTCTCCGGGGCTGCTGCTCAGGGTGGGACGGGCCGATCGGCGAGTCCGATGCGCGGCGGCATTGGATCCTGGCTCCTGGCTCCGGATCCCGGTCGAGGCCCCTCGCTGCGCCCCGCCGAGCCTAACCCATGCGTGTTGCGCAATCGCGGGGTGCCGGGTGGGGATGGCCGGATGCCGAGCCGCTGCGGGTGGCTGCCGGGCCGGCGGCACGGTGGTCCGGCCGAGCGGGGCGGGGGAGCCGACCGGTTCGGGAACGAAACCGGTAGCGGGCTCGAACCGCAGTGCCTCGAAGCAAAGCCGTGCGGCCGGTTGCAACGGGCCGGGCAGTGGGAGTTGCGCGCACGGTCGACCGCCCGATGGTGGTGTGCCGATGGCTTGTACCAAGTGACCGGGCACCAGGGCGGGTTGCGGGAGCCGCGCGGCAAGGTCGGGCGTACGCTCCGACGAGAGCGGCGACATGCGGTGACCGTAGCGTCACGCGTGTGCCTGGTGCACCCTACTCCGGAGCACACTTGTCCTGGTGCCGGTCATGGCACTGGACGCGTAAGAGCCCCTGTCCGGAAGGAGAACCGGGGCAGGGGCTCTTACACGTGACGGCGGTGCGTACTACCGAACGAAGCGGTCGAACTCGCCGGTCTTGACGCCCTGGATGAACGCGGCGAACTTGTCACGGCTCGTCCGGGTGACCACGCGCGGGTCGTCGCTCTCGCGCAACAGGATCGCCTCGGTGTGCCGTGCGACCTCGACGCACTGCTCTCCGCCGCCGGAGAACGACGACTTCTGCCACCTGATGTCAGTGTCCATGGCGCGGATTATCACAGGTCGCGAGCGAGGTGGTGAATGAAGCTCCGCGACTCGTCGGGATCGAGACTGACCCGTCCGGCGAAGTCGAGCTGCATGCGATAGCGGTTCAGGTCGGCCACCGCGTCCAGGTAGACGCCTCTGAACGGGGCATCGATATGGACGGTGTCCAACTGCGGTGTCACCCCGCCCGCGTACAGCACGGTCTGTGTCACCTCGACGAACTGTTCGGCGGCGAACGGGATCACGCGCACGGTCACCGCGGGCCGTCGTGTCTCCTCCAGGAGGCGTTCCATCTGGGCACGCGCGACCTTGCGTCCGCCGGGTCTCATGCGCAGACCGGCCTCATGGATGACGAGGTCGAACTTCGGCGGGTCCTCGCGGTCGAGCACCGCCTGCCTGCGCATCCGGTGCTCGACCCGCGCCTCGACCTCGTCGTCGGGCAGCCTGGGCAGGGCGCCTTCGAAGAGCGCACGCGCGTACTCCGGGGTCTGGAGCAGACCGGGCATGGTCACGGACTGGAGGCAGCGCAGGTATCGGGCGTGGTGTTCCAGCTCCGCGATGTTCAGGAAACCGGGCGCCAGTACGCCGCGGTACTCGTCCCACCAGAACTGGCCCCGGTGCTCCCGCGATATGGCGCACAACGCGTCGATCAACGCGGTGTCGTCGCATGAGTAGAAGCTCGCCAGGCGGCGGATCCGCTCCTCGCTGACGCCGATGCGGCCCGCCTCTATATGGCTGATCTTCGCCTGATCGGTGGAGATCAGCCCGGCGGCCTCGCGTGCGGTCATGCCGGCCTGCTCGCGCAGCTTTCTCAACTCGCAGCCCAGGCGCACCTGTCGTGCGGTGGGGTTGTCCCTCGGTGGCATGTCACCTTCCTCTGATCGCGCACAGTCTTGCGCGGTGCGGACGGTCCGGTCCACCCTGTCGCAGGAAGTATCGATGGCAATCTTGCTCCGGGGCATTCATGCGCCTCATGGTTTCTGTCTCGCGATGCCCAGCGGTCGTCGTGGTGCGAAGTTCGACCCTGCGCGGGCGAGTGGGAAGCCCCCGTCACGCGGCCGGTGCCACGGCGGCGATCGACGGCTACCTGCTTCAGCGTTCGCTCGGCCCCTCCGTCGAGCCGGGCCCCCTCGTCGACGGTCCGGTCGGCCTGGTCCGGCATCACCTCGTGTCCGGCGATGCCGGGGGAGACCCGCCCCGCGGAACGTGAGGCGCGGCGGTGCGACTCCCTGACACTCCGGCTCGTAGGCAGATGTGTCCGTCCGATCTCAGGGACGGTCGAAGGCGGCGGTCGGCCGCTTCGAGGGCGGCGTGAGAAGCAGGGAGGTCGCGGTCGCGCTCAGGGCGCAAGGCCCTCGCCCCCGGCCTTTGCCACGAGGGCCCGAGCACCATCACGGCGAACACCCGCATGGGCGCGCTCCGTGCGGGACGCTCGTACGCCAAGGGCTTTCGGGATGCTCTTCTCCCGTACGAGGAGCAGCCCTGACAGCACCAGCAGCACGCAGAGCACCGGACCGAGCGGGTTTCCGGGGGACATGAACCCTTGTGCCGCAAGCCCGAGGAGTCCGCACGAGGAAAGCACGGCCGCGAGGACGATCTTGTTGAGACTCGTGTGCGGCACCTCACCGGAACTGCGGCGGATCTCGAACCGGCCGAAGAGTTTCGTGAAGCATCCCAGGAAGAATCCCGCGACGCCGACCCATACCGGAGCCGCGGCGAACCACATCGGGCTACCGGGCGTCGGTGATGCGAAGCCGAGCCCGACGACCGAGATTCCTGCGGTCACCACGAGCGCCGGCATGTGCCAGAGGTACAGCGTCATGAAGCGGGTCCCGCACCACCGCAGGACGGTGATGGCGAATGGCTGTTCAGCGAGTCGCGTTATCGCGGGCTTGAGCGTCAGCCACAGTCCGAGTTGGCCGAGAGTCAGCGACAGCATCACCGCGGTCGGAGGGCTCATGTTGGAGACGGGGGCGCCGGGCATCCCAATCATGGACGCCGGGTACGGCCCGAAGAAAACAGCGGTCGCAGTGATTCCGAAGCCGATGGCGGCCAGGGCCGACGATTTCCACTTGGTCTGCGTGCATAGGCCGCCGTCGGCATAGTGGAAGCCGAACTGATGGGCTGCCAGCCAAACGAACAAGGCGTTCAGATAACCTATCGCGGGGCTGACCTCGAAGCGCAAAACGTCGACGGTCAGGGAACAGGCGGCGAGGAATCCGATCACGCGCCATCCGTGCCGGCGGTAGAGCTTGAACATGACCGGCGTGGCTGTAATGACCAGCAGGTAGACGGCGAGGAACCACAGCAGCTGCCCGGCGATCTTGCTGGCTATCAACACCGGTTGATGAGGCACGCCTTCACTCACCAGCACATGTGGCAACAGCAGCCATACGGCGGCCAACGGGATGACCGGCGCCAGGAGGCGCGCGATCCTGCTCCGGAGCCAGTCGCGCACGGAGTCCACCGCTCGGAACGAGAAGAAATTGGCAGCTCCGCCGGCGAAGAAAACCATGGGCATGACCTGCGTCAGCCATGTGAGAACCCACCAACCAGGACTGGCAAGGGCATTTCCGGTGCTCAAATGGCCATTCTCATAGGAAAGGACCGGCATGAGCCAGTGCTGAGAAATAACAGCCAGCACGCATAGCGCTCGGATGATGTCTATGAAAGAGTCGCGATCACGACGTGATGAATGAGCTTGCGTCGGCTGCATTGAATTATTGTGCGGTCAGCGGCCGATACGCACAGTAAAGAGGCCCCCCGAATCCTCAGGGGGGCCAGCACCGGGCGTGGGGGTGGGGTCTCCCCTACCAGGCGCCTGCCCGCCTGTGGGCAAAAGGGGCGTGGACCCGCCCTTGCGGCAGCGGGTCGTCGTACCAACCAGGCCGCAGAGAAGGAGCAGCCGACCGGTTCACGGCGAAGGGCCGTCGCTCCCGAGCGGGGGAGCGACGGCCCTTCGCCGTCTTCGAACGTGCGTCGCACGCCTCACGTGCTTCGCGCGCTTGTGAATCAGAGAACGCGGACCGCGCCCGACGGCGGATCGTACGAGAGGGGACGCTGCACCACACCGGTGCCGGAGTTCTGCGCGCCGACGAACTCGCCGCCGCCCACGTACACCGCGACGTGGTACGCGCTGCCCGCGCCGCCCCAGTACAGGATGTCGCCGGGCTGAAGGTTGTTCAGGGAGACCTGGGTGCCGGCGGTGGACTGGGCCTGCGAGACGCGCGGCAGGTCGACGCCGACCGTACGGAACGCGGCCTGGACCAGACCGGAGCAGTCCCACGAGTTGGGGCCGGTGCCGCCGGACACGTACGCGTCGCCGACCTGGGCCTTCACGAACGAGACGACGGACGCGGCGGAGCCGGTCGCGCTCGACGAGGAGGAAGAGGACGAGGACGACGAGGCGACGGCCGTGCTCGCGGGGGAACCGGAGGCCGGTGCGCTGAGCGTCGTACGGGCCTCGGTGCGCGAGGCACGCAGCGCTGCCTCGGCCTTCGCCTTGGCGGCGGCCTCCGCCTTCTTCTTGGCCTCGGCCTTGCGGACCGCCTCGGCCTTGGCCTTCTTTGCGACCTTGGCGGCGGAGGCGGCGGCCTGGTCCTGCTGGGCCTGCGTCCGCAGGTCCTGGGCGACCTGCTCGGTCGCCTGGGCGGACGCGGCGACGGCGGTGGAGAGACCGTCGGTGAGGGTGGGCATCTCGATCGTCCGGGTCACCGGCTCGGCCTGGGCCGGCCCGGCAGTGCCAGCGACCGCGATGGTGCTGAGGACGCCACCGGCAACTCCGGCGCGCAGTGCCGTCTTCGGTGCGCTTCGACGGGGCTTCCGGTGGCTGGGTATGTGAGCGGTGTGGGACATGAGTACTAGCGCTATCAGGGCCCCGGGTCTCCCATCAAGAAACGTGTGTTGCGACACAGTTACGTCCGGAATCTCTGAATCCGCTTCCGGGTGGCCCTTATTGACGCCGTAACGGGCAAATCGGACGCGCTCGATCACCGCTGTGATCACGGGCTTTCGTCAATACGTCCGAATTGCCCGCCACTTACCATCCGTGCACACAGATGGCCAAGCCCGCTTTCCTCCGGGGAGCGATCGAGTGGTGCAGGTCACATTCTGTCCGTCGCGTCGCGGGATGCGTGGACGTTCGCACGCGTGGAGTGCGCGGCGGGGTGCGGGTCGATGCGTGCGAACGGTCCGAAAGTCGGTTGAGTGGGCGTCAGGTGAATGCCGACCGAGCGTCGACCGAATGCCGGTCGGACGCCGGCCGGCCGGACGGCGTTGGGTGCCGGATGGGTGCCGGGTGCGTGTCAGGTGGCCGCGGGGTGCGCGTCAGCGGGGTGCCGCGTGAACGTCGGGCCGGATCCGGGTGCCGCCACCCACCGGTCCGACGTCCGGAAGCCCACCGCTCTGGCGCCCCGCGCCCCGCGCCCCGCGCCCCGAGCCCGCCGCCTCGCGCCGCAGGTCCGCGTTCCGCGTGCGGAAGATCGCCCCTCGCGCCAGGAAGCCATCGCCCCGACGCCCGGAAGATCGTGAATGCGTGCACGCGTCCACTTCG
Source organism: Streptomyces sp. NPDC047982 (assembly GCF_043204165.1). Classification (NCBI taxonomy): domain Bacteria; kingdom Bacillati; phylum Actinomycetota; class Actinomycetes; order Kitasatosporales; family Streptomycetaceae; genus Streptomyces; species Streptomyces sp. NPDC047982. The sequence goes on from NZ_JBIDBS010000014.1 coordinate 43,102, forward strand.
CTTGGCGCGGACCCCCTCGCGCGGGTGAGTCCGGAGTGGGGTAGATGCCCATATCATGCAGTGCTGTCCATTGCCAATTTGCATGTAGAGGCGTTCCATTGTTAATGGAAAAACGCTTTGACCAGCGATGACAGCATCAAATGTCACATCTCGTGACGGCGCTGCCGCTTTGAGTAAAAAGATCGACCCCATCCGGCTTCATGATCGTTCGCTTGGTGGTGGAGATCACAAACTCCGTCTCCTACCCCGTGTCGCAGATCACAGGACGGCGGGCATAGGATGCGGGGCAGTCGGGCTTGTGAACTGCCTCACATGTGCACGATCTTGATGGGGTGGCGAACCGGAAGCGCCCGATGCGGTCCAACGGTCAAGGACGACTGGAAGGAGCGAGGAGCGTGAATGCCTACGCGCCCATCCTCGTGCTCGGCGCCCTCGGGGCAGGGTTTGCGATCTTCTCCGTGGTCATGGCCACGCTTATCGGCCCCAGGCGATACAACCGGGCGAAGCTCGAAGCGTACGAGTGCGGGATCGAACCAACCCCCACTCCGGCCGGAGGTGGCCGCTTCCCCATCAAGTACTACCTGACGGCGATGCTCTTCATCGTCTTCGACATCGAGATCGTCTTCCTCTATCCCTGGGCGGTCACCTTCGACGCGCTGGGGATCTTCGGGCTCGTGGAGATGCTGCTCTTCGTGCTCACCGTCTTCGTCGCCTACGCGTACGTATGGCGTCGCGGCGGCCTGGAATGGGACTGAGGGGCTGAGGGGCACACCATGGGACTCGAAGAGAAGCTGCCCAGCGGCTTCATGCTGACCACCGTCGAACAGGCCGCGGGCTGGGTGCGGAAGTCCTCCGTCTTCCCCGCCACGTTCGGTCTCGCCTGCTGCGCCATCGAGATGATGACGACCGGCGCGGGGCGCTACGACCTGGCCCGTTTCGGGATGGAGGTCTTCCGCGGATCACCGCGCCAGGCGGATCTGATGATCGTGGCGGGACGGGTCAGCCAGAAGATGGCGCCCGTCCTGCGGCAGGTCTACGACCAGATGCCCAACCCCAAGTGGGTGATCTCCATGGGGGTTTGTGCCTCGTCGGGCGGAATGTTCAATAACTACGCCATTGTCCAGGGTGTTGATCATATTGTGCCGGTTGACATCTATTTGCCTGGCTGCCCGCCGCGGCCCGAGATGCTGATGGACGCGATCCTCAAGCTCCACCAGAAGATCCAGAACACCAAGCTCGGGATCAACGCGGAGGAGGCCGCCCGCGAGGCGGAGGACGCGGCGCTCAAGGCCCTGCCCCTGATCGAGATGAAGGGGCTGCTGCGATGAGCGACAACCACGGTCGCGAGCGGGGCGGCGCCGACGGCCTGCCCGCTCCGCGCGACGAGAGCGGCGAAGTCATCGGCGTACGCAGGGGCATGTTCGGCGCCGACAACGGCGGCGACACCTCCGGTTACGGCGGCCTCGTGCGGACCGTGGCCCTGCCAGGTGCCTCGTCCCGCCCCTACGGCGGCTGGTTCGACGAGGTCGCCGACGAACTCGAAGGGGCCCTGGAGGAACAGGACCTGCTGCCCGCCAACGCCATCGAGAAGACCGTCGTCGACCGCGGCGAACTCACCTTCCATATCGCCCGCGAACACCTCGTACGGGTGGCCCGCACCCTGCGCGACGACCCGGCGCTCCGCTTCGAGCTGTGCACCGGCGTGAGCGGCGTCCACTTCCCCGGCGACAAGGGCCGCGAGCTGCACGCCGTCTACCACCTGCGCTCGATCACCCACGGCCGGCTGATCCGCCTGGAGGTGTCGGCCCCGGACGGCGACCCGCACGTCCCGTCGCTCGTCGAGGTCTACCCGACCAACGACTGGCACGAGCGCGAGGCGTACGACTTCTTCGGGCTCGTCTTCGACGGGCACCCCGCTCTCACCCGGATCATGATGCCGGACGACTGGCAGGGCTTCCCGCAGCGCAAGGACGTTTCCCTCGGCGGCATCGCCGTCGAGTACAAGGGCGCCCAGATCCCGGCTCCGGACCAGCGGAGGTCGTACTCCTGATGTCTACTCCCCGTGCAACGCCCCGCGCCACGACCGAAGGGACCGTGTACACGGTCACCGGCGGCGACTGGGACGAGATCGCCGAATCCGCGGTCAGGTCCGACGACGAACGCATCATCGTCAACATGGGCCCCCAGCACCCGTCCACGCACGGGGTGCTGCGGCTGATCCTGGAGATCGACGGCGAGACCGTCACCGAGGCCCGCTGCGGCATCGGCTACCTCCACACCGGCATCGAGAAGAACCTCGAATTCCGGAGCTGGACCCAGGGCACCACGTTCGTGACGCGCATGGACTACCTGACGCCGTTCTTCAACGAGGCGGCGTACTGCCTCGGCGTCGAGAAACTCCTCGGCATCGAGGACCAGGTCCCCGACCGGGCCACCGTCCTGCGCGTGCTCCTGATGGAGCTCAACCGGATCTCCTCGCACCTGGTGTGCATCGCCACCGGCGGCATGGAGCTCGGCGCCACCACGATCATGATCTACGGGTTCCGCGACCGCGAACTCGTCCTCGACCTCTTCGAGCTGATCACCGGCCTGCGCATGAACCACGCGTTCATCCGGCCCGGCGGACTCGCCCAGGACCTGCCGCCCGGCGCGATCGACCAGCTCCGCGCGTTCGTGAAGACCATGAAGAGGAACCTGCCGGAGTACGACAAGCTCGCCACCGGCAACCCCATCTTCAAGGCCCGCATGCAGGACGTCGGCTACCTCGACCTGACCGGCTGCATGGCACTCGGCGCCACCGGCCCGATCCTGCGCTCCGCCGGACTCCCGCACGACCTGCGCAAGACGGACCCGTACTGCGGATACGAGACGTACGAGTTCGACGTCCCCACCGCCGACAGCTGTGACGCCTACGGCCGCTTCCTCATCCGCCTGGAGGAGATGCGCCAGTCGCTGCGGATCGTCGAGCAGTGCATCGACCGGCTCGAACCCGGGCCGGTCATGGTCGCCGACAAGAAGATCGCCTGGCCCGCACAGCTCGCGCTCGGCCCGGACGGGCTCGGCAACTCGCTCGACCACATCAAGAAGATCATGGGCACCTCCATGGAAGCCCTGATCCACCACTTCAAGCTGGTGACCGAGGGCTTCCGCGTCCCCGCCGGGCAGGCGTACACCGCCGTCGAATCGCCCAAGGGCGAACTCGGCGTGCACATCGTCTCCGACGGCGGCACCCGCCCCTACCGGGTCCACTTCCGGGACCCGTCCTTCACCAACCTCCAGGCCATGGCGGCGATGTGCGAGGGCGGCCAGGTCGCCGACGTCATCGTCGCCGTCGCGTCCATCGACCCCGTGATGGGAGGCGTCGACCGGTGACCGAAGCACGCCAGGAAGTCAGTCTGGGGATGCCGCAGCTCCCCGCCCCCGCCTACCCGGACGAGGTGCGCGCCAGGCTCGAAGCGGATGCGAAGGAGGTGATCGCCCGCTACCCCGGCAGCCGGTCCGCACTGCTGCCGCTGCTGCACCTGGTGCAGTCGGAGGAGGGCTACGTCTCCCGTACCGGCATGGCGTTCTGCGCCGAGATGCTCGGCCTCACCACCGCCGAGGTCACCGCCGTCGCCACCTTCTACACCATGTACCGGCGCAGGCCGGGCGGCGACTACCAGGTCGGGGTCTGCACCAACACCCTGTGCGCGGTGATGGGCGGCGACGCGATCTTCGACCGTCTCAAGGAACACCTCGGCGTCGGCAACGGCGAGACGACCGAGGACGGCAAGGTCACCCTCGAACACATCGAGTGCAACGCCGCCTGCGACTTCGCACCCGTGGTGATGGTCAACTGGGAGTTCTTCGACAACCAGACGCCCGAGAGCGCGACCCGCCTGGTCGACGACCTCATCGCCGGGCGCGGCGCCGAACCCACCCGGGGCGCGCCCCTGTGCACGTACAAGGAGACCGCCCGCATCCTGGCCGGGTTCCCCGACGAGCGCCCCGGCGCCGTCGAGGCGTCCGGCGGCGCCGGCCCCGCCTCGCTGGCCGGACTCCGCCTCGCCCGGGGTGAGGAACCGCACCCGCGCGTCGTCTCCCCCCGGGGCGAGAGCCCGCGCGGCGAGCAGCCGCACGACCCGTCACCGTCCGAGCACCTCAGCTCCCACGACGCTCCGCAGCCCACCTCCGCCTCCGACCCGGACCACCCGGCAGGCCCCACAGCCGAGGAGGGAGCGTGATGACGTTGGCCACCCAGCTCAGCGACAACGGCAGTGGCGGCGGGGGAGACCCCGAGAAGCTGCTCGCCCCCGTCCTCTCCGCCTTCTGGGACGAACCGCGCTCCTGGACCCTGGAGACCTACCGGCGCCACGGCGGCTACGAGGGACTGCGCACGGCCCTCGACATGTCCCCGGACGACCTCATCGCGTACGTGAAGGACTCCGGTCTGCGCGGACGCGGCGGCGCCGGCTTCCCCACCGGGATGAAGTGGCAGTTCATCCCGCAGGGCGACGGCAAACCGCACTACCTCGTCGTCAACGCGGACGAGTCGGAGCCCGGCACCTGCAAGGACATCCCGCTCCTCTTCGCCAACCCGCACGCCCTCATCGAGGGCATCGTGATCGCCTGCTACGCGATCCGCTCCGCGCACGCCTTCATCTACCTGCGCGGTGAAGTCGTCCCCGTACTGCGGCGGTTGCACGAGGCCGTGCGCGAGGCGTACGCGGCGGGCTACCTCGGCAAGGACGTCCTCGGCTCCGGGCTCGACCTCGAACTCACCGTCCACGCGGGCGCGGGCGCCTACATCTGCGGCGAGGAGACCGCCCTGCTCGACTCGCTCGAAGGACGGCGCGGCCAGCCCCGACTGCGACCCCCCTTCCCCGCCGTCGCCGGTCTCTACGCCTGCCCCACCGTGGTGAACAACGTCGAGTCCATCGCCTCGGTTCCCGCGATCCTGAACAACGGCAAGGACTGGTTCACGTCCATGGGGACCGAGAAGTCCCCGGGCTTCACGCTGTACTCGCTCAGCGGACACGTCGCGAGCCCCGGCCAGTACGAGGCGCCGCTGGGCATCACGCTGCGCCAGCTGCTCGACATGAGCGGAGGCATGCGCCCCGGGCACCGGCTGAAGTTCTGGACCCCCGGCGGCTCCTCCACCCCGATGTTCACCGACGAACACCTCGACGTGCCGCTCGACTACGAGGGCGTCGGCGCCGCCGGGTCCATGCTCGGCACCAAGGCGCTCCAGTGCTTCGACGAGACGACCTGCGTCGTGCGGGCCGTCACCCGCTGGACCGAGTTCTACGCCCACGAGTCCTGCGGCAAGTGCACGCCGTGCCGCGAAGGGACGTACTGGCTCGTCCAGTTGCTCCGCGACATCGAGGCCGGCAAGGGCCGGATGGACGATCTCGACAAGCTGAACGACATCGCCGACAACATCAACGGCAAGTCCTTCTGCGCCCTCGGCGACGGCGCCGCCTCGCCGATCTTCTCCTCGCTGAAGTACTTCCGCGAGGAGTACGAGCAGCACATCACGGGCAAGGGCTGCCCCTTCGATCCCGCCAGGTCGACCGCCTGGGCCGACGACAAGACCGCTCACCAGGGGGTGAACGCATGACCGTCACCACGAGCGCGCCCACCGGGGGCGGCGAGGCGGCCGTCCCGCCCGAGGACCTCGTCACGCTGACGATCGACGGCATCGAGATCAGCGTGCCCAAGGGCACCCTGGTCATCCGCGCCGCCGAACTCCTCGGCATCGAGATCCCGCGCTTCTGCGACCACCCGCTCCTCGACCCGGCCGGTGCCTGCCGGCAGTGCATCGTCGAGGTCGAGGGCCAGCGCAAGCCGATGGCGTCCTGCACCATCACCTGCACCGACGGCATGGTGGTGCGGACCCAGCTCACCTCGCCCGTCGCGGAGAAGGCGCAGAAGGGTGTGATGGAGCTGCTGCTCATCAACCACCCGCTGGACTGCCCGGTCTGCGACAAGGGCGGCGAGTGCCCGCTGCAGAACCAGGCGATGTCGCACGGCGGCGCCGAGTCCCGTTTCGACGGCATGAAGCGGACGTACGAGAAGCCGGTTGCGATCTCCACCCAGGTGCTGCTGGATCGCGAACGGTGCGTGCTGTGCGCGCGCTGCACCCGGTTCTCCAACCAGGTGGCGGGCGACCCCATGATCGAGCTGATCGAACGCGGCGCGCTCCAGCAGGTCGGTACGGGGGAGGGCGACCCGTTCGAGTCGTACTTCTCCGGCAACACCATCCAGATCTGCCCGGTCGGGGCGCTGACCTCGGCCGCGTACCGGTTCCGCTCCCGCCCCTTCGACCTGGTGTCGTCGCCGTCGGTGTGCGAGCACTGCGCGGGCGGCTGCGCCACCCGCACCGACCACCGGCGCGGCAAGGTCATGCGGCGACTCGCCGCCGACGACCCCGAGGTCAACGAGGAGTGGATCTGCGACAAGGGCCGCTTCGCCTTCCGCTACGCGCAGCAGAGGGACCGGCTCACCACTCCGCTGGTCCGCAGCGCCGACGGGGTCCTGGAACCGGCGAGCTGGCCCGAGGCCCTGGCCGCCGCGGCCACCGGGCTCGCCGCCGCGCGCGGCCGGGCGGGCGTCCTGACCGGCGGCCGGCTGACCGTCGAGGACGCGTACGCGTACGGCAAGTTCGCCCGGGTCGTCCTCGACACCAACGACATCGACTTCCGGGCCCGCGCGCACAGCGGCGAGGAGACCGACTTCCTGGCCGCCCGGGTCGCCGGACACGGCCGGGACCTGGACCGGACGGGGGTCACGTACGCCTCGCTGGAGAAGGCCCCGGCGGTGCTGCTCGTCGGCTTCGAGTCGGAGGAGGAGTCTCCCGGCGTCTTCCTGCGGCTGCGCAAGGCGATGCGCAAGCACGGACAGCGCACCTGGGCCATCGCCTCGCACGCCACCCGCGGCCTGACGAAGGCGGGCGGCACGCTGCTGCCCGCCGCGCCCGGTACCGAGACGGAGTGGCTGGACGTCCTCGCGGGCGGCGGCGGACTCGACGGCGACGGGGCCGCGGCGGCCGAGGCGCTGCGCGGCGACGGTGCCGTGATCGTGGTCGGCGAGCGGCTGGCCCTCGTGCCGGGCGGGCTGACCGCCGCGGTACGGGCCGCGACCGCGACCGGGGCGAAGCTGGTGTGGATCCCGCGCCGGGCCGGTGAACGCGGCGCGATCGAAGCGGGCCTGCTGCCGTCGCTGCTGCCCGGCGGGCGCCCGGCGACCGACCCACGGGCCAGGGACGAGGTGGCGGCCGTGTGGGGCGTCGCCGAGCTGCCGTCCGGCTTCGGCCGAGACACCGGCCAGATCCTTCAGGCCGCGGCCACCGGCGAACTGGGCGCGCTGCTCGTCGCCGGGGTCGAGCCGGCCGACCTGCCGGACCCGGCGCGGGCCCTGGAGGCCCTGGACCGGGTCGGCTTCCTGGTCTCGCTGGAGCTGCGGCCGAGCGAGGTCACCGAGCGGGCCGACGTGGTCCTGCCGGTCGCCGCGGTCGCGGAGAAGGCCGGGACCTTCCTCGACTGGGAGGGCAGGGCCCGGCCGTTCGAGGCGGCGCTGAAGCCCGAGCAGATGACGCGGACGCTCCCGCCGACCGACGCCCGGGTGCTGCACATGCTGGCCGACGCGATGGACGCCCCGCTCGCGCTGCCGGACCTGAGGTCCGTGCGCCGCGAGCTGGACCGGCTCGGCGGCTGGGCCGGCGCGCACGCCGACGACCCGGACGAGCCGGCCCGGCCGCTGCCACGGCCGGGCGACGGCGAAGCGGTCCTGGCCGGCCACCGGATGCTGCTCGACCTGGGCAGGCTCCAGGAGGGCGACGACGCGCTGGCTGGTACCCGGCACGCCTCGGTCGCCCGGCTGTCCGCCGCCACCGCGGCCGAGACCGGCGTCGAGGACGGCGACCTGCTGGCCGTCAGCGGCCCGGCGGGCCGCGTCGAACTCCCGTTGAAGATCACCGACATGCCGGACCGGGTGGTCTGGGTGCCGCTGAACTCCGTCGGGCGGGGCGTGCCGGCCGACACCGGCGCCCGGCCCGGCGGCCTGGTCCGGATCGGCCCCGCCGTACCGGCCACCGACGACACGACACCGGAGGTGGGGGCGTGACTGCCTTCGCTCAACTGGCCGCGGCACCGCACGGATCCGTGCTCGCCGCCGAGGACCTGTCGATGTTCGGCACCGACCCGTGGTGGCTGGTCGTCGTCAAGGCGGTGTTCTGCTTCGCGTTCCTGATGGTGACCGTGCTGTTCTCCATCGTGTGGGAGCGCAAGGTCGTCGCCTGGATGCAGCTGCGCATCGGCCCCAACCGGAACGGGCCCTGGGGGATGCTCCAGTCGCTCGCCGACGGCGTGAAGCTGATGCTGAAGGAAGACGTCGTCGTCAAGCGCGCCGACAAGATCGTGTACGTGCTCGCGCCGATCGTCGCCGCCATCCCGGCGTTCATGGCGATCGCCGTGATCCCCTTCGGCCCGTCCGGCAACGAGGTCTCGATCTTCGGGCAGCGCACGACGATGCAGCTCACCGACCTGCCGATCGCGATGCTCTACATCCTCGCGGTCGCTTCGGTCGGGATCTACGGCATCGTGCTGGCGGGCTGGTCGTCCGGGTCGACGTACCCGCTCCTCGGCGGGCTGCGCTCCTGTGCCCAGATGATCAGTTACGAGATCGCGATGGGCGCCGCGTTCGCCTCGGTCTTCCTCTACTCCGGGTCGATGTCGACCTCGAAGATCGTGGAGGCGCAGGAGGAACGCTGGTTCATCCTGTTGCTGCCGGTGTCGTTCCTCATCTACATCGTCACGATGGTCGGCGAGACCAACCGGGCCCCGTTCGACATGCCGGAGTCCGAGGGCGACCTGGTCGGCGGGTTCAACACCGAGTACTCGTCGATCAAGTTCGCGATGTTCATGCTCGCCGAGTACGTGAACATGGTGACCGTCTCCGCGGTCTCCGTGACCCTGTTCCTGGGCGGCTGGCGGGCCCCGTGGCCCGTCAGCACCTTCTGGGAGGGCGCGAACCACGGCTGGTGGCCGATGCTCTGGTTCGTCCTCAAGGTCCAACTGCTGCTGTTCTTCTTCATCTGGCTGCGCGGCACGCTGCCCCGGGTCCGCTACGACCAGCTGATGAAGCTCGGCTGGAAGGTCCTGATCCCGGTGTCCGTGGTCTGGCTGATGCTGGTCGCCACCGTGCGGGCGCTGCGCAACGACGGCTACGACTTCACGCGGATCGTGCTGTACGTGGCCGGGGCCGTGATCGCGGTCCTGCTGCTCTCGTTCGTCGCCGACGTGTTCCGCGACAGGAAGGGCCGGGCCCAGGAGGCGGCGAAGGCCGGGCCGGAGCCGGAGTTCGACCCGATGGCGGGCGGATTCCCGGTGCCGCCGCTGCCCGGACAGACCCTCCCGCCGGTGCCGCGCCGCAGGCCGCGGGGCGAACGGCAGCTCGTTGTCAGTGGCGGGTCGGATACTGAGAGTGACGAAGGTTCGAGTGACGGAAAGGAGGCTGACGGTGTCTGAGTCGAAGGAGCCCTCGGGAGAGAAGTTCCAGAACCCCGTCGCCGGCTTCGGCGTGACCTTCAAGGCCATGTTCAAGAAGCGGCTGACGGAGCAGTATCCGGAAACGCGGAAGGTGACAGCGCCGCGCTTCCACGGCCGGCATCAGCTCAACCGTCACCCGGACGGCCTGGAGAAGTGCATCGGCTGCGAGCTGTGCGCCTGGGCCTGCCCGGCGGACGCGATCTACGTGGAGGGCGCGGACAACACCGACGAGGAGCGCTACTCCCCGGGCGAGCGCTACGGCCGCGTCTATCAGATCAACTACGCGCGCTGCATCCTGTGCGGGCTGTGCATCGAGGCGTGCCCGACCCGGGCGCTCACGATGACCAACGAGTTCGAGCTCGCCAACACCTCCCGCGCGAGCCTCATCTACACCAAGGACGAGCTGCTCGCGGGCCTGGAGGAGGGCATGGTCGACACTCCGCACGCGATCTACCCGGGGATGGACGAACAGGACTACTACCGGGGCCTGGTCACCGAGGCCGCGCCCGGCACGGTGCGTCAGACCGCCGTCTCCAAGGGCGAGAAGCCCGTCGACGATGCGTCCGGGACGAGCGGCGACCGTGAGAACGACGGCTCGGCGCAGGAGGTGGACGCATGACGCTCCTGGCCGCGGCGGCCTCCCAGACCTCGACCGGCGAGGCCGTCCAGTTCTGGCTGCTGGGCATCGTCGCCGTGATCGGCGCGCTGTCCACCGTACTGATGAGAAAAGCCGTGCACAGCGCGCTGAGCCTCGCCGGGACCATGATCGTCCTGGCGGTGTTCTATCTCGCCAACGGCGCCTACTTCCTCGGCATCGTCCAGATCGTCGTCTACACCGGCGCGATCATGATGCTGTTCCTCTTCGTCGTCATGCTCGTCGGCGTCACGGCCGCCGACTCGCTGAAGGAGACCATCAAGGGCCAGCGCTGGCTGGCCGCGGGCTGCGGGATCGGCTTCGGCGTCCTGCTGATCGCGGGCATCGGCAACGCCTCGATGAACAGCTTCAACGGGCTCGGCACCGCCAACTCCGCGCACGGCGGGAACGTCGAGGGACTGGCCGCCCTCATCTTCACCAAGTACGTGTTCGCCTTCGAGATCACCGGCGCCCTGCTGATCACGGCGACGGTCGGCGCGATGGTGCTCACCCACCGGGAACGCGCCGAACGGGCCCGCACCCAGCGGGAGCTGTCCGAGGCGCGGGTGCGCGACGGATCGCAGGTGCCGCCGCTGCCGGCGCCCGGCGTCTACGCCCGGCACAACGCCGTGGACATCCCGGGTCTGCTCCCGGACGGCACCCCGGCCGAGCTCACCGTCATGCGCACCCTGCGCGACCGCGGCCAGATCCGCGATGTGTCGGGCGAATCCCTGGAGCAGCTCAGGGCGCTTGAACAGCGCTCCGAGGAGCGGCTCGGCCGTGGGGGCGAGGGCCGCGCCGGCGGGGCGCGCGGCCGGGGCAACGGCAATGACAACGAAGGCAGCGACAACGAAACAGAGGGGGTCGCCAAGTGAATCCGGTCAACTACCTCTACCTCGCCGCCCTGTTGTTCACCATCGGCGCGTCCGGGGTGCTGATCCGGCGGAACGCGATCGTCCTGTTCATGTGCGTGGAGCTGATGCTCAACGCCTGCAACCTCGCGCTCGTGACCTTCTCCCGGATGCACGGCAACCTCGACGGCCAGATCATCGCGTTCTTCACGATGGTCGTCGCCGCCGCGGAGGTCGTGGTGGGGCTCGCGATCATCGTGTCGGTGTTCCGTTCCCGCCACTCGGCCTCGGTCGACGACGCCGGCCTGATGAAGCTGTAAGGGGACGTTGAATCGTGGAGAACCTGATTGCGCTGCTCATCGCGGCGCCTCTGCTCGGAGCGGCGGTCCTGCTCTGCGGCGGCCGACGGCTCGACCGCTCCGGACACTGGATCGGCACCCTGCTCGCCGCCGTGTCCTTCGTCATCGGCGCGGTGCTCTTCACCGACATGCTGGGGCGGGCCGCCGATGAACGGGCCCTGCACCAGAAGCTGTTCAGCTGGATCCCGGTGGAGGGCTTCCGGGCCGACGTGGCCTTCCAGCTCGACCAGCTGTCGATGACCTTCGTGCTGCTGATCACCGGCGTCGGCAGCCTGATCCACCTCTACTCGATCGGCTACATGGCGCACGACGAGCGCCGGCGCCGCTTCTTCGCCTATCTGAACCTGTTCCTCGCGGCGATGCTGCTGCTGGTCCTCGCCGACAACTACCTGCTGCTGTACGCGGGCTGGGAAGGCGTCGGCCTGGCGTCCTACCTGCTGATCGGCTTCTGGCAGCACAAGCCCAGCGCGGCCACCGCCGCCAAGAAGGCGTTCCTGGTCAACCGGGTCGGCGACATGGGCCTGTCGATCGCGATCATGGTGATGTTCACGACCTTCGGCACGTTCGCGTTCGCCCCCGTCCTGGCGGCGACGGGGGAGACCGGTGAGGGCAAGCTGACGGCGATCGGCCTGTTGCTGCTGCTCGCCGCCTGCGGCAAGTCGGCCCAGGTGCCGCTCCAGTCCTGGCTCGGTGACGCGATGGAGGGCCCGACCCCGGTCTCCGCCCTCATCCACGCCGCGACCATGGTGACCGCGGGCGTCTACCTCATCGTCCGCTCCGGCGCGATCTTCGACGCCGCGCCCGACGCGCAACTGGTCGTGGTGATCGTCGGCGCGGTCACGCTCCTCTTCGGTGCGATCGTCGGTTGCGCGAAGGACGACATCAAGAAGGCCCTCGCCGGTTCGACCATGTCGCAGATCGGCTACATGGTCCTCGCCGCGGGTCTGGGCCCGATCGGATACGTCTTCGCGATCATGCACCTGGTGACGCACGGCTTCTTCAAGGCCGGACTCTTCCTCGGCGCCGGTTCCGTCATGCACGGGATGAACGACGAGGTCGACATGCGCAAGTACGGCGGGCTGCGCAAGCACATGCCGGTCACCTTCCTCACCTTCGGCCTCGGCTATCTGGCGATCATCGGCTTCCCCGGACTGTCCGGCTTCTTCTCCAAGGACAAGATCATCGAGGCGGCCTTCGCGAAGGGCGGCGCCGAGGGCTGGATCCTCGGGGCGGTCGCCCTGCTGGGTGCCGCGATCACCGCGTTCTACATGACACGCGTGATGCTGCTGACCTTCTTCGGCGAGAAGCGCTGGCAGCCGGACGCGGACGGCAACGAGCCGCACCCGCACGAGTCCCCGAAGTCGATGACCATCCCCATGATCGTCCTGGCCTTCGGGTCGGTCTTCGCAGGGGGGCTGTTCTCCGTCGGCGACCGCTTCCTGAAGTGGCTGGAGCCGGTCACCGGACACAGCCACGGACACGCCCCGATCAGTGCCACGACCGTCACGGCGGCCACCATGGTGGTGCTCGTCGTCGGCGTCGCCCTCGCCTGGGCGATGTACGGACGGGGGCCGGTCCCGGTCACCGCCCCGCGCGGCTCGCTGCTCACCCGGGCGGCCCGCCGCGACCTCCTCCAGGACGACTTCAACCACGTGGTCCTGGTCCGCGGCGGCGAGCACCTCACCCGCTCCCTGGTGTACGTCGACCACACCCTGGTCGACGGCGTCGTCAACGGCACGGCCGCCGCCATGGGCGGGCTCTCCGGCCGGCTGCGCAAGCTGCAGAACGGCTACGCCCGCTCCTACGCGGTCTCGATGTTCGGCGGTACGGCGATCCTCATCGCCGCGACCCTGCTGATGAGGGCGGTCTGATCACCATGTCCTTTCCCCTCCTGACAGCGACGGCGGCGCTCCCGGCGGTCGGCGCGATCGCCACCGCCGCCGTCCCGGCCGCCCGGCGTACCGCCGCCAAATGGACGGCGCTGGTGTTCTCGCTGGCCACGCTCGTCCTGGCGGGCGTCGCGCTCGCCCGGTTCGAGCCCGGCGGCGCCCGCTACCAGCTCACCGAATCGCACGCCTGGATCAAGGACTTCGGCGTCCGGTACGAACTGGGCGTGGACGGCATCGGAGTGACGCTCATCGCGCTCACCGCCCTGCTCATCCCCTTCATCGTCCTGGCGGGCTGGCACGACGCCGACCCCCTGGAGACGAAGTCCTCGCGCTGGCGGCCCACCCAGGGCTTCTTCGCCCTGATCCTGATGGTCGAGGCGATGGTGATCCTCTCCTTCGAGGCCACCGACGTCTTCCTCTTCTACATCCTCTTCGAAGCCATGCTCATCCCGATGTACTTCCTCATCGGCGGCTTCGGGGACCGGGCACACGCGGGCAGCGACGAGAACGCGGCGGCGCAGCGCTCGTACGCGGCGGTGAAGTTCCTCCTCTACAACCTGGCCGGCGGGCTCATCATGCTGGCCGCCGTGATCGGGCTCTACGTGGTCGCGGGGACGTTCTCGCTCTCCGAGATCGCCGAGGCCCGTGCCGGCGGCTCGTTCTCCATGGCGACGAGCACGGAGCGCTGGCTGTTCCTCGGTTTCTTCTTCGCCTTCGCGGTGAAGGCCCCGCTGTGGCCGCTGCACACCTGGCTGCCCAACGCGATGGGCGAGGCGACCGCCCCGGTCGCCGTCCTGATCACCGCGGTCGTCGACAAGGTCGGCACGTTCGCGATGCTCCGCTTCTGCCTCCAGCTCTTCCCGGAGGCCAGCAAGTGGGCGACACCGGTGATCGTCGTACTGGCCCTGATCAGCATCGTGTACGGGGCGCTGCTCGCCGTCGGCCAGCGCGACATCAAGCGGCTGATCGCCTACGCGTCCATCTCGCACTTCGGCTTCATCATCCTGGGCATCTTCGCGATGACCAGCCAGGGCCAGTCCGGCGCCACGCTCTACATGGTCAACCACGGGATCTCGACCGCCGCGCTGATGCTGGTGGCGGGATTCCTGATCACCCGGCGCGGTTCGCGGCTCATCGCCGACTACGGCGGGGTGCAGAAGGTGGCGCCGGTCCTGGCCGGCACGTTCCTGATCGGCTCTCTCGCCACCCTGTCGCTGCCCGGGTTCGCCCCGTTCGTCAGCGAGTTCCTGGTCCTGGTCGGCACGTTCAGCGCGTATCCGGCGGCGGGCGTCGTCGCCACGATCGGCATCGTGCTCGCCGCGCTCTACGTCCTCGTCCTCTACCAGCGGACGATGACCGGCCCGGTGAAGGCGGAGGTCAAGGGCATGGCGGACCTCAAGGTCCGGGAGATGGCGGTGGTCCTGCCGCTGATCGCGCTGCTGCTGTTCCTGGGGGTCTACCCCAAGCCGCTGACCGAGATCGTCAACCCGGCGGTGCAGCACACCATGTCGGACGTCCAGAAGAAGGACCCCCAGCCTGAGGTGGAGGCCGCCAAGTGAGCGCAACAGCTGTCCACAGCCTGTGGGCGACGGCGGGCGGGATGACCTCGGCCGCCCCTGGCGAGAAGTTCCAGGCACCCGTCATCGAGTACACCCAGCTCATGCCGGTGCTCATCGTGATCGGCGCGGCCGTCGTCGGCGTGCTCGTCGAGGCGTTCGTGCCGCGCCGGTCCCGCCACTACACGCAGGTCTTCCTGACCGTCGTCGCCCTCGCCGCCTCGTTCGCCGCGATCATCGGCCTCGCGGCCGGGGGACACGGTACGACGAAGGCGGGCATCGTGGCGATGGGCGCCCTCGCGATCGACGGCCCGACGCTGTTCCTGCAGGGCACCATCCTGCTGACCGCGCTGGTCGCCGTCTTCACCTTCGCCGAGCGCCGGCTCGACCCCGCCTCGCACGGCAACCTGGTCGACTCCTTCGCCGCCCAGGCCGCTTCGGTCCCCGGCAGCGACAGCGAGAAGGCCGCGGTCAGGGCCGGGTTCACCACCACCGAGGTCTTCCCGCTGCTCCTCTTCTCGGTGGCGGGCATGCTGGTCTTCCCGGCGGCCAACGACCTGCTGACGCTCTTCGTGGCCCTGGAGGTCTTCTCCCTCCCGCTCTACCTGCTGTGCGCCGTCGCCCGCCGCAAGCGGCTGATGTCGCAGGAGGCGGCGGTGAAGTACTTCCTGCTCGGCGCCTTCTCGTCGGCTTTCCTGCTGTTCGGGATCGCCCTGCTCTACGGGTACGCGGGCTCCGTCTCGTACGCCGAGATCGCGAGCGTGGTCGACGGCTCCGTCACGAAGGTCGACCCGGCGCTCGCCGCCACCATGGGCAACGACGCACTGCTGCTGATCGGCGGGGCGATGATCCTGACCGGTCTGCTCTTCAAGGTCGGCGCCGTTCCGTTCCACATGTGGACCCCGGACGTCTACCAGGGAGCGCCGACCCCGGTCACCGGGTTCATGGCCGCTGCCACGAAGGTCGCCGCGTTCGGCGCGCTGCTGCGTCTGCTGTATGTGGCGCTGCCGGGCCTCACCTGGGACTGGCAGCCGGTCATGTGGGCCGTCGCGATCGTCACGATGCTGGGCGGTGCGATCGTCGCCATCACCCAGACCGACATCAAGCGGCTGCTCGCCTACTCCTCGATCGCGCACGCCGGGTTCATCCTCGCCGGTGTCATCGCGGCCACCCCGGACGGCGTCTCGTCCGTCCTCTTCTACCTGGGCGCCTACTCCTTCGTGACGGTCGGCGCGTTCGCCGTCGTCACCCTGGTGCGCGACGCGGGCGGCGAGGCGACGCATCTGTCCAAGTGGGCGGGGCTGGGACGGCGCTCCCCGCTGGTCGCCGCGGTCTTCGCGGTGTTCCTGCTGGCCTTCGCCGGTATCCCGCTCACCTCCGGGTTCTCCGGGAAGTTCGCCGTCTTCAAGGCGGCGGCGGACGGGGGCGCGACCGGTCTGGTCGTGGTCGGTGTGATCTCGTCGGCGATTGCCGCGTTCTTCTACATCCGGGTCATCGTGCTGATGTTCTTCAGCGAGCCGAAGGCGGACGGCCCGACGGTCGCCGTCCCGTCCCCGCTGACGATCACGACGATCGCGGTCGGTGTCGCGGTCACACTGGTGCTGGGCCTGGCCCCGCAGTACTTCCTGGACCTGGCGGGCCAGGCGGGGGTCTTCGTGAGGTAGCGCACACGCGCGCGGCCGGCACCCCGGCCGAGGCGGCGCCGGACGGGCCTGGGAAGTCAAGCCCGTCCGGCGTTGTCGTACGCGGCGCCTATCGTGGCAGGGAGCGGTGGCGGTACGGCACGTACGGCGCCGGGGGCCAGCGGATGAGCACGACGGGCGGGACCATGGATGTGACCGAGAGCGAAGCACGGCGGACCCTGCACCGCGTGTTCGGGTACGAGGCGTTCCGCGGCGAGCAGGAAGCCGTCGTCGACCACGTGGTGGCGGGCGGCGACGCCGTCGTGCTCATGCCGACCGGTGGCGGGAAGTCCCTGTGCTACCAGATCCCGGCCCTGGTCAGGTCGGGTACGGGCGTGGTCGTCTCGCCGCTGATCGCCCTGATGCAGGACCAGGTCGACGCGTTGCGGGCGCTCGGTGTGCGGGCCGGCTTCATCAACTCCACGCAGGACTTCGACGAGCGCCGCTCCATGGAGGCGCAGTTCCTCGCGGGCGAGCTGGACGTGCTCTACCTGGCCCCGGAGCGCCTCCGGCTGGACTCCACGCTGGGCCTGCTCGCGCGAGGCGAGATCTCCGTCTTCGCGATCGACGAGGCACACTGCGTCGCCCAGTGGGGCCACGACTTCCGCCCCGACTACCTGGCCCTGTCGGTCCTCGGGGAGCGCTGGCCCGACGTACCGCGCATCGCCCTGACGGCCACCGCGACGAACGCCACGCACGAGGAGATCACCCGGCGTCTGGGCATGCCCGACGCCAAGCACTTCGTCGCCAGCTTCGACCGGCCCAACATCCAGTACCGGATCGTGCCCAAGGCCGATCCGAAGAAGCAGCTGCTCTCCTTCCTCAAGGAGGAGCACGCCGGGGACGCGGGCATCGTCTACTGCCTGTCGCGCAACGCGACCGAGAAGACCGCCGATTACCTGTGCCGCAACGGCATCGAGGCCGTTCCGTACCACGCCGGTCTGGACGCGGGCACGCGCGCCGCGCACCAGTCCCGGTTCCTGCGCGAGGAGGGACTGGTCGTCGTCGCGACCATCGCCTTCGGCATGGGCATCGACAAGCCGGACGTCCGTTTCGTCGCCCACCTCGATCTGCCGAAGTCGGTCGAGGGCTACTACCAGGAGACCGGCCGCGCGGGCCGTGACGGGCTGCCGTCCACGGCGTGGATGGCGTACGGGCTCCAGGACGTCGTCCAGCAGCGCAAGCTCATCCAGAGCGGGGAGGGCGACGAGGCGTTCCGCCGCCGCGCCGCCTCCCACCTCGACGCGATGCTGGCCCTGTGCGAGACGGCCCAGTGCCGTCGCGGCCAATTGCTGCGGTACTTCGGCCAGGAGCCCACCGCCGCGACCTGCGGCAGCTGCGACACCTGCCTCACCCCGCCCGAGACCTGGGACGGCACGGTGGCCGCGCAGAAGCTGCTGTCGACGGTGGTACGGCTGAAGCGGGAGCGCGGGCAGAAGTTCGGCGCGGGCCAGATCACCGACATCCTGCTCGGCCGCAAGACCGCGAAGGTCATCCAGTTCGACCACGACCAGCTCTCGGTCTTCGGTATCGGCGGCGATCTGTCCGAGGCCGAATGGCGGGGCGTCGTAAGGCAGTTGCTGGCCCAGGGGCTGATCGCCGTCGAGGGCGAATACGGCACGCTGGTGCTGACGGAGGAGAGCGGGGCGGTGCTCGCCGGGCAGCGGAAGGTGCCGCTGCGCAAGGAGGCCGCGAAGCCCGCCTCGCGTTCCGGCTCCGCGAAGGGCGAACGCAAGGCGAAGTCCTCGCAGGCCACCGCCGAGCTGGCGCCGGAGGCCGTCCCCGTCTTCGAGGCGCTGCGGGCCTGGCGCGGTACCCGGGCGAAGGAGCAGGGCGTTCCGGCGTACGTCATCTTCCACGACGCGACGCTGCGCGAGATCGCGACGGTGCGGCCGGAGTCGGTGGCCGCGCTGGGTGGCATCAGCGGCCTGGGCGAGAAGAAGCTGGCGACGTACGGGGAGGGGGTGCTGGAGGTGCTGGCCGAGTTCACGGACGCGGCGGCGCCGCGGCAGGACGCGTTTGCGCAGGTCGACCCGGCGACGGAGGCGGGACCCGCGACGGGGCCGAGCACGGCCACGCCCGCCGCTGCGCCGGTCGCCCCGGCCGCACCCGCCCCGGCTCCGGCCGCTCCCGCGCGCACCGCTTCGACCTCGGCGGCCCCGGCCGCGCACGACGACGACCCGGGATTCGACTGGGACGAGGAGCCGCCGCCCGAGTACGAGTGAGCCGGGCGGGCGGTGGCGCCGGGGTTACTGCGGGGCCGCCGCCCGGCGGCGCGGGGTGATCGCGGTGAGGTCGAGATCGACCGGGAAGGGGACGGAGTGCCATGGACGGCCGCGCCCCTGTCAGGGGCGCGGCCGTCCACCAGCAGGTGTCACACCGACGGCACGATCCGCCCCGTCACCTCGCCCAGGCCCACCCGGGTGCCGTCCGGTCCCGGGGCCCAGGCCGTCATCGTGACCGTGTCGCCGTCCTCCAGGAACGTCCGCTTGCCGTCGGCGAGGTCCAGCGGGTCGCGGCCGTTCCAGGTCAGCTCCAGGAGCGAACCACGCTGGTCCGGCTCGGCGCCGCTGACCGTGCCGGAGCCGTACAGGTCGCCGGTGCGCAGCGACGCGCCGTTCACCGTCATGTGGGCCAGCATCTGGGCCGGGGTCCAGTACATGGTGGTGAACGGCGGCTCGGCGACGGTCTGTCCGTTGATCGCGACGGAGATCCGCAGGTCCAGCCCGCCGTCCTGCTCCTCGCCGCCGTCCTCCAGATAGGGGAGCAGCGGGAAGTCCCGGGCGGGGGGCGCGGTCCAGGCCGCCTCCAGGGCCTCCAGCGGGGTCACCCACGCCGACACGGAGGTGGCGAAGGACTTGCCGAGGAACGGGCCGAGCGGGACGTACTCCCACGCCTGGATGTCGCGCGCCGACCAGTCGTTGAGCAGCGAGAGCCCGAAGACGTGCTCGCGGAAGTCGCCGAGCGGGACCGGGCGGCCCTGCTCGGAGCCGACGCCGACGACGAACCCGACCTCGGCCTCGATGTCCAGCTTGACGGAGGGGCCGAAGACCGGGGCCGCGTCGGCGGGAGCCTTGCGCTGGCCGGACGGGCGCACCACGTCCGTTCCGGAGACCACGACGGTGCCGGACCGGCCGTGGTAACCGATCGGGAGGTGCTTCCAGTTGGGCGTCAGCGCTTCGCCGTTCGGCCGGAAGATCTTCCCGACGTTGGTGGCGTGATGCTCGCTCGCGTAGAAGTCGACGTAGTCCGCGACCTGGTAGGGGAGGTGCAGCGTGACGGACTCGACGGGGTGCAGCAGCGGTTCGATGTCCGGGCGGTGCGCCGGGACCGTCACCCATGCGGTCAGGGCCCGCCGGACGTCCCGCCAGGCGGTGCGGCCCGCGGCCAGCAGGGCGGTCAGGTCCGGCTGGGCGAGGAGCCGCGCGTAGGGCGAGCCGAGCGCGTGCGCGGCGGCCCCGGCGTCCAGCACGTGGTCGCCGATGCGGACGCCGACCCGGCGGTCCTCGGGGTGGCCGGGGGTGGAGAACACACCGTACGGAAGGTTGTGCGGGCCGAAGGGGTCGCCTTCGGCCAGGTCGAGCGGACTGCTCTGCTCGGGCATGTGTTGCCGCCTCGCTTTCCAGGTCGCTTGGGGGACACGTTACGACCTGGGGGCCGATAAGGGGCGGGCTCGCGCCGCCCTGATCCACTCCCTGCCGCCCCCGGGTCGTCACGTCGGCGCCGCCGCCCGTGGGAGTGCCCCGGGCGTGCCCCAACTGTCCGCGAGAACCGGAAAGTTCCGCCGCGCCCCGGGGCGTACGGGGTACGGCGGAACCTCTCGGCGGCGGGCCCGTGCGCGGCCGGGACCCGGGCTCAGCCGGCCGTGCGCGGGATCCGCTTCTCCCAGGTGCGGTGGAAGACGACCTCGCCGCCGTCCCGGCACACCACCTCGTCGGACGTGATGAAGTCGGTGGCGTCCGCGCTGATCTCGGAACGGGTCTCGATCCGCACGTCCCAGGCCATCTCCGGCCGGTGCAGCCGGATCGACCAGTCGGAACGGGTGCGCGCCGAGAGCGGGTCGTCCTCCTGGACCGTGTAGGTCTCCAGGGCGTCCTCGGTGAATTCCAGGCCGTCCGGGTAGACGCGGGTGCCGCCGTAGCGCGGGTCGACCTCCAGCCGCCACTCACCCTTGGCGACGTCGCGCACCACCAGGCGCTCGGGACGCTGTTGTCCGTCGAGCGGCACCGGGTGGACGACGCCGAGCGGCGGGGCCTGTTCCGGTTCCTCGAACCGGATCTCCGGGTCCTCGGTGTGCCGGCGCACGGGCAGTTCGAGGAAGCTGTCGTCGGCGTCCAGGGTGAAGCCCACCGACCCCGGCTGCGGCCAGATCCACGGCCAGTACGCGGAGGAGACCGCGAGCCTGATCCGGTGGCCGGGCGGGAAGGTGTGCCCGATGCCGTTCAGTTCGAAGACCACGTCCTCGGTCGCGCCCACCGGCCAGTCCACCGCCCGGTCGCGGCCGTGCCGGGCGGAGAGGTTGAGCGCGCCGCGGGTGACCAGGGTGGAGGAGCCGTCCGGTGCCACGTCGCAGAGCCGGGCGACCGCCTGCCCGCGCGGCGCGTCCATGCGCAGGCGCAGCCTCACCCGCGGCCGGCCCAGGATCTCGATCGGGGCGTCCTCGACCGGGAACTCGAAGCACACCGACGCGGCGTCCTCGTCGCGCTGGTCCGGCGGCAGGTCGGCGTCGTTGCCGAACGGGAAGAACCGTCCCGCGTCCAGGCCGGTGCGCTGCGACGAGTCGACGATCCGCGGACCGCCCCGGAGGGCGTACGCGACGGTCGACACGTTCGGGGACGGCCAGACGCCGTCCGCGACCCAGCGGCCGGGCAGCGTCTCGTACGTGGTGGCGGGCCGGTGCGACTCGCTGATCCAGGACCGCAGCAGCGGCTCGGCCATGACGCCGGTGTCCTCGCCCTTCAGGTGCTGGTCCCACCAGCGCAGCGTCTCCTGGAGGAAGCCGATCGCCGGGCCCGGCGGCAGCCCCCGGTCCGGGTACTGGTGCGACCAGGGGCCGATCAGTCCGCGCACCCGGTCCGGCGGCAGGTGCTCGACGAGGCGCAGGACGGTGTCGCGGTACGGGTCGTGCCAGCCTCCCACCGCGAGGACGGGGGCCTGGATCGCGGAGTAGTCCTCGCAGACGCTGCCGTGCCGCCAGTAGTCGTCGCGGGTCTGGTGCGCCAGCCAGGTGTGGATGAACGGCTCGACGCCCTCCAGCCGCTTCAGCCACATGTCCTTCCAGCCCTCGCCGACCTGCGCCGGGTCCGGGGGGCGGCAGACGAAGGCCAGCATGGTGGCCGCCCAGGCGTGCATGTCGACGCCGAGGACGGAGCCGCCCATGTAGTGGACGTCGTTGTCGTAGCGGTCGTCGGTCGAGCAGACCGTGACGACCGCCTTCAGCGGCTCGGGGGCCAGCGCGGCGATCTGGAGCGAGTTGAACCCGCCCCAGGAGATGCCGAACATGCCGACCCGGCCGGAGCACCACTCCTGCCGGGCCAGCCAGTGGACGACGGCGACGCCGTCGGCCAGCTCCGTCGCGTCGTACTCGTCGCCCGGCATCCCCTCGCTGTTGCCGTGGCCGCGCACGTCCACCCGGACGGAGGCGTAGCCGTGGCCCGCGTACCAGGGGTGGCGCTGCCAGTCGCGCGGGGCCGTCCAGTCGCTCAGCCGGTACGGCAGGTATTCGAGGAGCGCCGGGACCGGTTCGTCGGTGACCGGCCGCCAGATCCGGGCGTACAGCAGGGTGCCGTCCGGCAGTGGGATGCGGACGTCCTCACGGGTCGTGTCATACGGGAACGTGGTGCGGATGCGCATGGCGGTACCTCGGTCGACGGGGCGTGTGCGTGGTGCGTCGGTGGACGGGCCGCGCGTGGTCAGCGGACGGGGTGCATGGTGCGCCTGAGCCAGGGGGCGGCGGCGATGACGGCCACGCCGCCCACCACCGCGATCGCGCCGTTGACACCGAAGTAGGCGGGGGTGGAGACCTCGCCGTACAGCTTCACGACCTGGGCCTGGATGCCGTTGGCGAGGGCCAGCGAGAGGAACCAGAGCGCCATCGTCTGGCCGGAGAACGCCTTGGGCGCGAGTTTGGTGGTCGCCGACATGCCGGAGGTCTCCAGCAGGATGTCGCCGAGCCCGAGCAGCAGGTACGAGCCGACGATCCACCAGGCGGCCATCCGGTACGTGTCGCCGGAGTGCCCGGACGTCGGCAGCACCATCAGCAGGAAGGACAGCCCGCCAAGGATCGTCGCGATCGCGATCTTGTTGGAGGCGTGCGGCTGGCGCGGGCCCATCCGGGCCCAGACGGCGGCGACCACCGGCGCGAGCGCGACCTCGAACGCGCCGAGCGCGGAGGCGTACCAGCCGGCCGGGAAGTGGAAGCCGAGGATCTCGGTGCGGGCGTTGGTCGACGCGAGCAGCATCATCGTCGAGTACGCCTGGAAGAGGATGAAGTTGAAGACCACGGAGGCCAGGAACAGCACCACGTACGGGCGCAGCCTGCCGCGTTCCTCGGCGGTGACCCGCGGGCTGCGGAACATCACCACGAAGTACACGACCGGGGCGATCACCGAGGCGAGGGTGAGCACATCGACGAACCGGCCCATGGTGAGCCACCCCGCCAGGGCCAGCGCGGTGGCGAGGACGGCGACGACGACCGCACCGGTCACGATCAGCCGTACGGCGCGCCGCATGGCGTGCGGCGCCAGCGCGAATTCGGCGCCGTCCTTTCGGCCGTTCAGGTGACGCCGACCCAGTACGTACTGGATCAGGCCGAGCGTCATGCCCACGGCGGCGGCGGAGAACCCCCAGTGCCAGCTCGCGTGGTCGCCGAGCCAGCCGGTGACCAGCGGGCCGAGGAACGCGCCGATGTTGATGGCCATGTAGTACAGGGCGAATCCGGCGTCGCGGCGCTCGTCGTCGGTGCGGTACAGCGTTCCGACCATGGACGCCACATTGGGCTTCAGCAGGCCCGTCCCGGCGCTGATCAGACCGAGGCCGGTCCACGTCATGGCGTCGGAGGGCACCGCCATGGCGTAATGCCCGCAGGCGATGAGGATCCCGCCGTACAGCACGGCCCGGTACGAGCCGAGGATCCGGTCGGCGAGCCAGCCGCCGGCCACGGAGACCAGGTAGACGAGGGTTCCGTAGGCGGCCGAGACGGACGCCGCCGTGCCCGCCTCCATGCCCATGCCGCCCCGGGCGACGGTGTCCGCGAAGTACAGGACCAGGATCGCCTGCATGCCCAGGAACGAGAACCGCTCCCAGACCTCCAGGCCGGAGAGCGTCATCAGCCCCCGTGGTTGGCCGAAAAAGGCATGGTCGTCGGCGGGCGGGGACTGCGTCGGTTCGGTATCGGTTGTCGTGCGAGACAAAAGGAGCACTCCTGATCGTATGAATTGATCCCGAACATACCGGCGGTGGCGGGAAGCCGCCCACGGTGATCCAAAGCGGACCGGATACGCTGAGTTGAGTGATGGCAGCGACACATCGACATTCCGTGTGATCGTCAGCAGACAGGAGATCCCCTCGTGACCGTCGTCGGGCCGTTCGGACTGAGCGTGCGGGACCGCGCTCTTGAGGCCGATGTCCAGGCCGGTTTGGCTGCTGTCGAGTCCGGGCTGCTCGATGCCACCAAGAGCGGCGTCCCCTTCATCACGGAGGCCGCGCAGCATCTCGTACGCGCGGGGGGCAAGCGTTTCCGGCCACTGCTGGCCATGCTCGCCGCCCAGTTCGGTGAGCCGGACGCGCCGGGTGTGGTGCCGGCAGCAGTCGTCGTGGAGCTGACCCATCTCGCGACGCTCTACCACGACGACGTGATGGACGAGGCGGACGTGCGGCGGGGCGTCGACAGCGCCAACAGCCGCTGGGGCAATTCGGTGGCCGTGCTGACCGGCGACTTCCTCTTCGCCCGTGCCTCGCGCATACTGGCCGACCTCGGACCGGAGGCCGTGCGCATCCAGGGGGAGGCGTTCGAGCGGCTGGTCACCGGCCAGATCCTGGAGACCGCGGGCCCGGACGGCCGCGACCCGGTGGAGCACTACCTGGACGTGATGCGCGGCAAGACCGGCTCGCTGATCGCCGTGGCCTGCCGGTTCGGCGCGCTGATGGCCGGTGCGGACGAGTCGACCGTCGACATCCTCACCCAGTACGGCGAGCGGCTCGGCGTCGCCTTCCAGCTCGCCGACGATGTGCTCGACATCGCCTCCGACTCCCACGAGTCCGGCAAGACCCCCGGTACCGACCTGCGCGAGGGCATCCCCACCCTGCCGGTGCTCCGCCTGCGGGCCCAGGCGGCGGCCGAGGGCAGGCCGGAGGACGTGGAGCTGGTCGAGCTCCTCGACGGCGGCCTCGCGGACGACGCCCGCCACGCCGAGGCGCTGCGCAGGCTGCGCGCCCATCCGGCCCTGGAGCAGGCCCGGCGGGACACCGTCCGCTACGCGGAGGAGGCGCGCCGGACGCTGGCCCCGCTGCCCGACTGCTACGCGAAGGCCGCGCTGGAGGAGATGTGCGACGCGGTGGTGCACCGCGCGGGCTGAGCGCCGTGGTGCGTCGCGCGGGCTGAGCGCCGGCGCACGGTGTCGTGGGCCGGGCGCCGGAGGTGCGCGCCCGCAGGCGTCTGTCCGGTATGCCTTTGGCCATATGCAGCCCCTACGGGTCGGGTAGGGCGGGCGCGAGCCGTGTCATACCGAAGAGGTAGGCGGAGTTGCTTCCCCGGGCTGACGCCTTCGCGCCGCCGGTTTGGTCGGATGGAGTACATCCACTCCTGAACGAATCGGGTGAGAATGGCGGCTCGGAGTGGACGCGTGCATCCGGACGGAAGCCGCCGACCACGGAGGTAGGGCACACATGGCACCGAACGACAACGCTGCGACCGAGAGCGGGGCCGGGCGCACCGCCGTCCGCCGCAAGGCGGCACGTTACATCGTCCCCGTCGCGGTGGCGGGGGTGGCGGCCGCGACGATCGGGCTCGTCCCCGCACTCGCGAGCACCGGCGACCCCGATCTGCCCAAGATCACCGCACAGCAGCTCATCGAGAAGATCGCCGCTTCGGACACCCAGCAGCTCTCCGGCACGGTGAGGATCAGCACGGACCTCGGTCTTCCGTCGCTCGGCGGCCTGGCCGGCTCCTTCGCCCAGGGCGGTCCCGACGGCGGCGAGGGCGGTTCGAGCGCCGACCCGCAGGCGAAGCTGACGGAGCTGGCGTCCGGCACGCACACCCTGCGGATCGCCGCCGACGGCCCCGACCGGCAGCGGATCTCCATCCTGGAGAACGCGGCCGAGTACAGCCTGATCCGCAACGGCGACGAGGTCTGGGCGTACGACAGCGGCAGCAACCAGGCGTACCACGCCGAGGGGAAGCGCGGGGCGGCGGACGGTAACGGCGCGGCGGGAGAGCACGGGCGTCAGGCCCCGGCTCCCGGGTCCGCCATGCCGACCACGCCGAAGGCGCTTGCCGAGGAGGTCCTGAAGGCGGCCGACGCCACCACCTCGGTGACGGTCGACGGCACGGCACGGATCGCCGGGCGGGACGCGTACAAGCTGGTCGTCAAGCCGAAGCAGAGCGGTTCCACGGTCGGCTCGGTCACGGTCGCGGTCGACGCGAAGAACGGCGTGCCGCTCAAGTTCACCCTGCTGCCGAGCGGCGGGGGCAAGGCCGTCGTCGACGCCGGGTTCACCCAGGTCGACTTCGCCAAGCCGGCCGCCTCCTCGTTCACGTTCACCCCGCCCAAGGGCGCCGAGGTGACCGAGGCGGACGACGTGAAGGCGCAGCGGAAGGCCGACGGGCCCCAGGGGCTCGGCCTCTTCCCGGGCGCCGGGGTACCGGGCGCCGGGGAGAAGGGCGCCCAGGGCAAGGGCGCAGAGGGGTTCAAGGAGCCGAAGGTCATCGGTGAGGGCTGGAACGCGATCGCCGAGATCACCGTTCCCGGCGGCGCCGGCCTTCCCTCGAAGGCGTCGGGCGACGACATGCCGCCCGAGGCGCAGCAGTTCCTGGACGCGCTGGGCGACCAGGTCTCCGGCAAGTTCGGCACGGGCACGGTCTTCAAGACCCGCCTGGTCAACGCGCTGATGACCGAGAACGGCAAGGTGTACGTCGGCGCCGTCACGCCGGACACCCTGGTCGGGGCGGCCAACAGCGCCTCCTGACGCCCGGGCCGCGGATCGCTGTTGCGTCTCCGTGGTCGTTCACCCGCCCCGTCGTACTCTTCGTACGGCGGGGCGGGTCCGTCCGTACACCCGGGTCCGCCCGCCCGCACATCCAGGTCCGTCCGGACCCGGTCCGCCGGAGTCGGCCGGCCCGACCGAGGGAGCACGCATGACAGAGCCCGGAAACGTGCCCGAGCCGGGCCCGGTCATCGAGACGCGGCGCCTCACCAAGCGCTACGGAGGCGGCAGGCCCGCCGTCGACGGCCTCGACCTCGTCGTCCCCGCGGGCAGCGTCTTCGGCTTCCTCGGCCCGAACGGCTCCGGCAAGACCACGACGATCCGGATGCTGATGGGCCTGATCGAGCCGACGTCCGGCACGGCCCAGGTGCTCGGCCGGGCCATGCCGGGTGCGGCCCGTGCAGTGCTTCCGCAGGTCGGGGCGCTGATCGAAGGGCCCGCGCTGTACGGCTTCCTGAGCGGCCGGGACAATCTGCTGCGCTACGACTCCGCCGACCCGACCGCCGATCCGCGCACCCGCCGCGCCCGGGTCGGGCAGGCCCTGGACCGGGTCGGACTGGCCCCGGCAGCCGGGAAGAAGGCCAGGGCGTACTCGCTCGGCATGAAGCAGCGCCTCGGTCTCGCGGCCGCCCTGCTCCGGCCGCGCCGTCTGCTCGTCCTCGACGAGCCGACCAACGGCCTGGACCCGCAGGGCATGCGCGAGATCCGCACCCTGGTCCGGGAGCTGGCGGCGGACGGCACCACCGTCTTCCTCTCCTCCCATCTCCTCGACGAGATCGAGCAGGTCTGCACGCACGCCGCGGTGATGGCCGGCGGCCGGCTGGTCATACAGGGCCCGGTCGCGGAACTGGCGGCGGGCGCCCGGGGCCGGCTGGCCGTCACGACCCCGGACCCGGACGAGGCCGCCCGCGTCCTGAAGGAGCGGGCCCTCACCGGCGTCACGGTCGACGGCGAGCGGGTGAGCGCCGACGCGCCACCGGGCGACGTCGAACTCGCGGACCTCAACGCGGCGCTGGTGCGTGCCGGCGTGCGCGTGCGGTCCTTCGGCGTCGAACGGGCGTCGCTGGAGGACGCCTTCGTCGCACTCACCGGAGAGGGATTCGATGTCGCGGGCTGAAACCGGAACCGTACGCGCGGGCGCGGGCGCGGCGGGCACGACGAGCGGGGCGGACGGCGTGAACGCGGCGGGAGGGGCGCGCAGGCGGCTGTGGACGTTCGGACTCCTCCGTTCCGAACTCACCATCACCTTTTTCCGATGGCGCACCCTGGCGCTGCTCGGTGTGCTGGCCGCCGTTCCCGTACTGATCGGGATCGCGGTGCGGATCGAGACCGGCCACGGTTCCTCACCCGGGCCGGGTGACGGCGCGGCAGGCCCCGCGTTCCTCTCCCAGGTCACCAACAACGGCCTCTTCCTGGTCTTCGCGGCCCTCGCCGTGACGCTCCCCGTCTTCCTGCCGATGGCCGTCGGCGTCGTCGCGGGCGACTCGATCGCCGGGGAGGCGGGCGCGGGCACGCTGCGCTATCTGTTGGTCGCCCCGGCGGGCCGGACCCGTCTGCTGCTGACCAAGTACGCCTCCGTCCTCGCTTTCTGCCTGGTCGCGACCCTGGTCGTGGCGCTTTCGGCGCTCGCGACGGGTGCCCTGCTCTTCCCCGTTGGCGACGTCACCACCATCTCGGGGACCCGGGTCGGCTTCGGCGAGGGGTTGCTGAGGGCGGGTCTGATCGCGTTGGCGGTCGCGGCGTCGCTGATCGGCTTCGCGGCGCTCGGAGTGTTCGTGTCGACCCTCACCTCAAGCGGGATCGCGGCCATGGCCACGACCGTGGGTCTGCTGATCACCGTGCAGATCGTGGACACGATCCCGCAGTTGAGCGGCATCCATCCGTATCTCTTCCCGCACTACTGGATGTCGTACGCCGATCTGCTGCGCGCGCCCGTCTACTGGGACGAGCTGGTCAAGAACCTGGGCCTTCAGGGCTTGTACGCGGTGGTGTTCGGCTCGGCGGCCTGGGCCCGTTTCACAGCGAAGGACATCACGTCCTGACACACGGTGCGCCGACCTCGGGCCACGGGGTAGGAAACACCACCCTCGCACCGTCGGCCGGGCGAGCCGTCCCCCGATCGGCTCGTCGCGGCACGAACGGTGCGAACAGCGGGAACGATGCGACACGGCACGTTCCGTTTCCGCTTCAGCATTGTTCGACTTGTGGCGACGGGCTGTCAACAAGGACGGGTGCGGACGCACCTATGCTCACCGAATGATCACATCGCCGAGTTCACTGCGCCGCAGCGAGAGATCACGAAGGGCGACCCTGGAAGCCGCGCTCGAACTGTGCACGGAGAAGGGGTACGGCCGTGTCACCATCGAGGCGATCGCGGCGAGAGCGGGTGTCAGCAAGAAGACGATCTATCGCTGGTGGCCCGCGAAGAGTGCGGTGATCCTGGAGGCGTTCACCGACGCCCTGGTCGGCACCACGCCGTTCGTCGACACCGGGGACATCGCTGCCGACCTGCGGGCGAACCTGCTGGGCATGGTGCGGTTGCTGTCCACGCCGCCCTTCGGTCCCGCGTACGCCGGGATACTTTCCGAGGTCCATCACGACGACGCCCTGGCGGAGACGGTCAGGACGAAGCTGGTCGACCCCTGCTTCGAGGAAGCGGTCGCACACCTGCGACGTGCCCAGGAGCGGGGCCAGATCCCGACCGGGGCCGATCTGCCGCTGGCGGTGGAGATGCTGTACGGGCCGGTGTACTACCGCTATGTGCTGCGCAAGCCGGTGCCGGACGAGGCGACGATCGCGGCTCTGGTCACGCAGGTGCTGCGGGCGTTGGGTGCGCAGGCGCCGGAAGCGTCCGGGGCGCCGGTGGTCCCCGGGGTGTCGGGGCTTTCTGAGGTGCCGGAGGTCTCCAGGGTGCTGGGGCCGCCGGGAGTGCCCGGGGCGAGAGGAGCGCGTGGCCCGAGCACGGAGAGCGGGCGGGCGGACCGCGCGATCCGGTAGGACCGCGGGCCGGCGGGCGGACGCTGCGCGGGGAGTGGCAGGCGGCGTCGGCCGGGCGGTGGGCCCAACCCTGTTCCCCGGAATCGCCTGCCACCATCCGCACCTGACCGGCACGTTCGCCCGGCTGGCCGAGGAACACCGTGCGATCGCGCGCGGTCAGGACGAGTTGGTGGCGCTGCTCGCCGGCGTCGGCGTCGCGGATCCCGCGCGCTGCCGTACGGAGCTGGAGAGGATGTCCGTGGAGCTGAACGCGCATCTGGACGACGAGGAGGAGCGGCTCCTGCCCCTGCTGGCCGAGGTCCCGTGGCCTCCGCACGCCCCGGCGCCCGCGGACCCTGCGGCTTCGGGAGACTCCGCGGACACCGTGGCTCCCCCGAGCGAACCGACCGAACCACATGTCAATGGCTGAACTGAGAGGTTGTGCCGTGCGAGTAAGAGTCAAGGACTTCGATCATCTGGTGCTCAATGTGCGGGACGTCGAGCGGTCGCTGGGGTTCTACTGCGGCCCGCTCGGCCTGGAACCGATGAACGTGGACGAGTGGCGGGCCGGTGAATTCCCGTTCCCGTCGGTGCGGGTCAGCCCGACGATGATCATCGATCTGGTGGATCGGCCGCGCTCCGAGTCGAATGTCGACCACTTCTGCCTGGTCGTCGAGCCGTTGGACTGGCGGGAGGTCATCGACTCGGGCACCTTCACCGTGCTGGAGGGCCCGGTCAGCCGCTCCGGTGCCCGGGGCACGGCGCAGTCGGTGTACGTCCAGGACCCGGACGGCAACATGGTGGAGCTGCGCTGGTACCCCCAGGACGTGGCGTCGGACTGAACCGGGGCCGGGGCCGGGGGCCGATGTCCGGGTGCAGGCCCCGCCGCGCCCCGGAGCCGGGCATTGGCGATACCGCCCACACGCGCGGAAACCGCTTATTCTGGTTACATGACCGAGTCCGCGCAGGAGCCCCCGGGACTGATTCTCCATACCCCGGAGGGCCGTCCCTACCGCTTCGATCCCGGCGCCCTGTGCCTGGAGCTGCTGCCCACCGGCGGGCACGCGCGGTACACGGCGTACGAGGTGCTGCACACCCCGGCCGACCTGGCGCGCTGGGCGGACGCATGCCGACTGCCGGGCGGGCTGTCGCCGGAGGTGAGCGCGGGGGAACTGCGCCGGGCGCACGCGCTGCGCGCCGCTCTGTGGGAGCTGGCGGGCGCCCGCGCGCACGGCCGCCCGCTCGACCCGGGCGCGCTCGACACGGTGAACGCGGCGGCGGCCGAACCACCGCTCGTCCCTCGCGTCGACACCGCGTCCGGCGCCTTCGCGTGGGCCCCGGGCGCGACCGGAACGGCCCTGCTGTCGACCGTGGCACGGGACGCCGTGGAACTGTTCACCGGCCCGTACGCCGACCGCGTCCGCGAATGCGGTTCGGACCGCTGCGCGTTGATCTTTGTCGACACCTCGCGCCCGGGCAGGCGGCGCTGGTGCGCGATGGAACGCTGCGGAAACCTCCACAAGGTGCGGGCCCACCGCGCCCGGCACGCCACCCCCGGCTGACGGGCCGCGTCGGCGCCGTACCCGGCCGAGTGGTACGGCTCACCGGGCGGACGGGCGGACGGGCGGACGGGCGGACGGGCGCGGGCAGGCGGGGACGGACGGGCAGGCGCGGGAAGGCAGACAGGCGGGACGGACGGGCAGGCAGGCGGGCGACCCGGCTCGACCGGCCCGGGCCGGTCGAGCCGGCGATCCGGGCAGCATCTTCCGGCCGACCGTCCCCGCACCCGGCCCTCGTCGGGGCACCGCTCAGTGCCGGGCGCCGCGTCGCATCGTGCGGGGGCCGCCGCCCCCGACGGCCCAGGCGACGGCCAGGAGGCCGGTCGCGGTGAACGCGAGACCCGCACGGGAGAGTCCGGGGTGACCGGCGCCCGACGCGCTCAGCGTCAGGTGGCCCCCGTCCATGGCCACGGATGCCGGAGCGTTCGGGCCCCCGGAGCTTCGCGGGGCCTCCCCGGCGCCCGACGCGCGCACGCCGATGCTCATCGGGCCGTCGGCGTACACCAGGCCGAGGAGGGGGCGCGCGGGATCGGCGACGAGCGCGGGCGTGGACATGGGTGCGGACGCGAGCGCGGGGGCGCGTGCAGGCGCGGGTACGCGTGGGGAACCGGTTGCCGGGGAAGCCGTTCGGTTCTCCGGGGTCCGGGCATGGTGCGAACGGCCGTCCTGGAGGCGGAACCCCGGACCGGCAGGTCCGGAGCCGGACGGACGCGCGCGTTCCGCGCCGTCGGCCGCGTGCGCCGTGGGCGAGGCTTGGCCGACGAGGAACGACAGCGTGGACAGGGTCGCGATGACGGTACGCAGGAGCACGCGGACGGCCCCGGACATGCGCGTGGATCGGCTCATGGCATGTCAGAAGAATATAAACGGGTGGTAGTTCATCGATGCCTCACCGTGACACGTCCCAAGCCCGCCTGAATGCCGTACGTCAGGCGGCCGGTCCGGTGCCGACGACGCGGTCCAGGTAGTACCGCATCAGGCAACGTTCGCCCCGTCGCGACGCCCGGCACGCTCTCTCGCCGCACCGGCCGAAAACCCAAGTACGGTCCAGTACGAGGGCTTCCGGCCGGCACACCGAGAGCACGCACCGGACGTGCTCCTTGACGGGCAAACCTTGCCTGCCGCGGCACTAGTCACCGACGGCCCGGTCGTCCCGGCGGGCGCGATCGGGTGCTGCGGCCGTCGGCGAGCTCGACGGCCACCGAGTCGGCGTGCTGCGTCAACCCGACTGCCTCCCAACCGAGTTCCACGCGGACTCCGTACTCCGCAGGCGGTCGCGAAGGATCTCCTCCAGCCGCCACTGGGCGATCAGCCATGGACGGTCCTACGGGGCGTCCGGCGCGGGGCGCAATGACTCGAACGGATCCGTGTCGGTGACCGGCAGCCCGTTACGGTACTTGCGCATCGGCAGCGGCGCCGAACCCGTGTCCGTCTGTTCGCGGGTTCGTCCGCCGTTCCGGCCGCGCCGATCACGGTGCCGGGGTCGTGGTGGGGGGTGAAGCGGAGTCCCCGGACGGCAGCGCTGCCGACGGGGAAGTCTGCGTCGCCGTCCGCGCCGCCAGGGTCCGTGCCGCCTCGGCCCTCGTCCGGCGCGCCGTCCGGAACGCGTCCCACGTCAGAAGGATGAGGGCCAGCCAGACCAGGGCGAACCCGGCCCATCGCTCCGGCGGCATCTCCTCATGGAAGTACAGGATGCCCAGCACGAACTGGAACACCGGCGCCAGGTACTGCAACAGGCCCAGCGTGGACAGCGGTACGCGGATCGCCGCCGCCCCGAACAGGACGAGCGGGGTGGCCGTGACGACACCGGTCGCGGCCAGCAGTGCCGTGTGGCCGAGGCCCTCGGAGCCGAACGTCGACTCGCCCCGCGCGCCGAGCCACAGCAGATAGCCGAGGGCGGGCAGGAACAGCACGGCGGTCTCGGCGGTGAGCGATTCGAGTCCGCCCATGGCGACCTTCTTCTTCACCAGGCCGTACGTCGCGAAGGAGAACGCCAGCGTCAACGAGATCCACGGCGGCCGTCCGTACCCGATCGCCAGGACCAGCACCGCCGCGGTGCCCGTACCCACCGCCACCCACTGTGCCGGGCGCAACCGTTCGCCGAGCAGCAGGACGCCCATGGCGATGGTGACCAGCGGATTGATGAAGTAGCCCAGCGACGCCTCGACGACGTGGCCCTCGTTCACGGCCCAGATGTAAAGGCCCCAGTTGACCGTGATCACGGCAGCCGCTGCCGTGATCAGGCCGAGCTTTCGCGGCTGGCGCACCAGTGCGCCGAGCCAGGACCAGCGGCGCAGCACCAGCAGAGCGACGCCGACGACCCCGAGGGACCAGACCATGCGGTGGGCGAGGATCTCGATCGCGCCCGCGGGTTTCAGCAGCGGCCAGAACAGCGGGACGAGGCCCCACAGTCCGTAGGCGCCGATGCCGGACAGCAGTCCGGCGCGTTGTTCGTTCGTTCCCCTCGTGGACCCCGTGGACCCTATGGACCCCACCGACCTCACGGCTCCTCCCGGCATGTCTGGGTCGGGCGCTGCGTCGATCTGCACGACGGTATCGCCGTCGGACGCCCTGTGTCATGACCGTATGACGATACGGCTATGACACAGGGCTGCCCGCCTGGTGGGTGAGGGCTGCGCCCCGGCGACGCCGCTCGCCGAGGCGTCCGTACGCACTCCCGCTCACTACGACTCACTTCGGTGCAGCAAACCGGCAGCAGCTCGCAACCCCTCTCAGTCCGGCTGCGGTGCGTGCCCCTCCTCCAACTGTCGCAGCGCCCGCGAGACGTCGAACGGCAGGATCGTCACCGCCACGTGCGGCAGCCGCGCCAGGGTCTTCGCCATCTGCTCGCCCGTGCCTCGGTGCAGCAGCTTGCCCAGCACGTTGCGGTACGTCCGCCGGGGCACCAGCACCGTCAGCCAGGTGTCCCCCTCCTGCGTGGTGCGGGAGGCGAGCTGCATCATCGCGTGTCGCAGCCGCCGGTCCGGGCACGCCACCAGCTCCAGCGGCACGGAGGTGGCGGCCGTGGTGCCCCACCGGTCGGCCAGCCGCCGACCGTACGCCTCGTCGATCGCGAAGTGCACCGCCCGGATCTCGTCCGGCCGCAGCTCATGGGCGTACCGCAGGGCCTTCAGCGTCGCCAGGTCCAGCGTCTCGACGAGGACGAAGACCAGATGGCGGCGGAACCGCGCCCGGTCACTCCCGGGGGCCCGGGAGTGCTGCAACGCGGCCGTCTCGCGCCGGTACTCGCGGTTGATCCGCATCAGCGCCCACACCCCCAGCGGGAAGACCACCACGACCAGCCAGGCGCCCTCGGTGAACTTGGTGACCGCGAAGATCAGCACCACGGCGGCCGAGACGCCCGCGGCCAGCGCGTTGACGGCGATCTTCAGCCGCCGGTACGGCTCGCGGCGGCGCAGGTGGTACGCGGTGAGCCCGGACCCGGCCATGGTGAACGCGGTGAACACGCCGATCGCGTACAGCGCCACCAGCCGGTCCACGCTGGCACCGGTCACCAGCAGCAGTGCCAGCGAGACCACGGCCAGCGCGATGATGCCGTTGGAGAACGCCAGCCGGTGCCCGCGCCGGGTCAGCTGCCGGGGCAGGAACCGGTCCGCGGCGACGAAACTGGCGAGGTACGGGAAACCGGTGAACGGGGTGTTGGCGCCGGTGTACAGCACCAGCGCGGTCGCCAGCTGCACGAAGACCAGCCCGGCCGTGCCGAGCGGGCCGCCTCCGAACGCCAGATGGGCCTCCTGCGCGATGACGGTCGGTGTGCCGTCCACGTACGGCACGGCATGGGTGAAGTGCGCCATCGTGGACACCCCCAGCACGAGGACGCCCAGGATCAGGCTCATGGCGATCAGGGTGCGGCGGGCGTTGCGGCCCTGTGGCTGGCGGAACGTGGAGATGCCGTTGGAGATCGCTTCGAGCCCGGTCAGCGACGAACCCCCGTTCGCGAACGAGCGCAGCACGATGAAGAGCGAGGTCCCGTACAGCCAGCCGTCGCCCGGGGTGCCGACCGGGACCACTCCCTCGGCCCGCAGATCGGCGTGCGGCAGCTCGCCCGTGAGCCCGCGCACCGCCCCGACCAGCAGGACCAGGCCGACCGCCGCCATGAAGAGGTAGGCGGGCAGCGCGAAGGCACGGCCCGCCTCCCGGACCCCGCGCAGATTCCCGTACGCCAGGATCACGATCACGGCGACGGACACCGGCAGTTGGAGGTGGTCGAGGCCCGTGAAGCCGTTGCCGACCAGATGGGCGAGCGAGATCAGGGCGTTGGTGCCGGCCGAGACCTGCACGGCGACGGTGACGATGTAGTCGACGAGCAGGGCCACGGCGGCGATCTGTGCCACGTCCGGCCCGAAGTTCTCCCGCGCGACGACGTACGAACCGCCCGCCCGGGTGTAGATCATCACGACATCGCTGTAGCAGAGCGTCAGTAGCAGCAGGACGAACAGGATCGCACCGGTCACCGGCATGAGCAGGGTGAACGCGGCCGCGCCGACGACCGGCACGAGGACCCGGAGCATCTCCTCCGAGCCGTACGCGGACGAGCTGATGCAGTCGGAGGCGAGCACGCCGAGCGCCGTCCGGTTGTTCAGTTTCTCCTCGCTGATGCGCTCGGTGGTGAGCGCGCGGCCGAGCAGGAGCCGCTTGACGCGGTACGCGGCACGCTCGTGCACGGGACGGTCCAGGGCCATGGCCACATGGTGGTGGTCCGGACGGCCGTCCACCGGTACGCAAACGCCGGACGGGCCTCGATTTCAGCCCGTCCGGCGGTCGCGGACGCTCGGTGGCCGCTCGTCAGCCGGCGACGGTCCAGGTGTCGTTGCCCGCGAGGAGGGTGGCGAGATCGCCCTTGCCGTTCTGTTCGACGGCGGTGTCGAGTTGTTCGGCCATCTGTGTGTCGTAGACGGGCCGGTCGACGCTGCGCAGGACGCCGATGGGGGTCTGGTGGAGGGTGTCCGGGTCGGCGAGGCGGGAGAGCGCGAAGGCGGTGGTGGGGGATGCGGCGTGGGCGTCGTGGATCAGGATCCGGTCCTGGTTGTCGTCGGTGACCGCGACGATGTCCAGGTCGCCGGTGGCGGGGTCGCGGACGACGCCCTTGGACCCGAGTCCGTCCTGGTCCGGCGCGCCGAAGCGGATCGGCTGCCCGTGTTCGAGGCGGATCACGGCGTCCTGGGCGCGGTCCTTGTCCTTGAGGGCCTCGAAGGCGCCGTCGTTGAAGATGTTGCAGTTCTGGTAGATCTCCACCAGGGCGGTGCCGGGGTGGTCCGCGGCGGCGCGCAGGACGCTGGTGAGGTGCTTGCGGTCCGAGTCGATGGTGCGGGCGACGAAGGACGCCTCCGCGCCCAGGGCCAGGGACACCGGGTTGAACGGGGTGTCGAGGGAGCCCATGGGGGTGGATTTGGTGATCTTGCCGGTTTCGGAGGTGGGGGAGTACTGGCCCTTGGTCAACCCGTAGATGCGGTTGTTGAACAGCAGGATCTTCAGGTTGACGTTGCGGCGCAGGGCGTGGATGAGGTGGTTGCCGCCGATGGAGAGGGCGTCGCCGTCACCGGTGACGACCCAGACGGACAGGTCGCGGCGGGAGGTGGCCAGGCCGGTGGCGATGGCGGGGGCGCGGCCGTGGATGGAGTGCATCCCGTAGGTGTTCATGTAGTACGGGAAGCGGGAGGAGCAGCCGATGCCGGAGACGAAGACGATGTTCTCCTTGGCCAGGCCGAGTTCGGGCATGAAGCCCTGGACGGCGGCAAGGACGGCGTAGTCGCCGCAGCCGGGGCACCAGCGGACTTCCTGGTCCGACTTGAAGTCCTTCATGGACTGCTTGGCCTCGGCCCTGGGCACCAGCTGGAGGAGGGGGTTGGTGTCAGGCATCGATGGCCTCCTTGAGGGCCGTCGCGAGCTGTTCGGCCTTGAACGGCATTCCGTTGACCTGGGTGTGGCTGCGGGCGTCGACGAGGTACGTGGCCCGGATGAGGGTGGCGAGCTGGCCGAGGTTCATCTCCGGCACGATCACCTTCTCGTAGCGGGCCAGGACCTCGCCGAGGTTGGCGGGGAAGGGGTTGAGGTGACGCAGATGGGCCCGGGCGATGGGGTGCCCCTCGGCGCGCAGGCGGCGGACGGCCGCGGTGACGGGGCCGTAGGTGGAGCCCCAGCCCAGCACCAGCGTGCGCGCGCTGTCGGGGTCGTCGACCTCCAGGTCGGGGACCTGGATGCCCGCGATCTTGGCCTGGCGGGTGCGGACCATGTGGTCGTGGTTGGCCGGGTCGTAGGAGATGTTGCCGGTGCCGTCCTGCTTCTCGATGCCGCCGATGCGGTGCTCGAGTCCCGGGGTGCCGGGCACCGCCCAGGGCCGGGCCAGTGTCTCGGGGTCGCGCTTGTAGGGCCAGAACACCTCGGTGCCGTCGGCCAGGGTGTGGTTGGGGCCGGTCGCGAACCGGACACGCAGGTCGGGCAGCTCGTCGGGCTCGGGGATCTTCCACGGTTCGGAGCCGTTGGCGAGGTAGCCGTCGGAGAGGAGGAAGACGGGGGTGCGGTAGCTCAGGGCGATCCGGGCCGCGTCCAGGGCGGCGTCGAAGCAGTCCGCCGGAGTACGCGGGGCCACGACCGGCACCGGGGCCTCACCGTTGCGCCCGTACATCGCCTGCAGCAGGTCCGCCTGCTCCGTCTTGGTCGGCAGACCCGTCGACGGACCGCCCCGCTGGATGTCCACGATCACCAGCGGCAGCTCCAGGGACACCGCCAGGCCGATCGTCTCCGACTTCAACGCCACGCCCGGCCCGGAGGTGGTCGTCACCGCGAGGGAACCGCCGAACGCGGCACCGAGGGCCGCACCGATCCCGGCGATCTCGTCCTCGGCCTGGAACGTGCGCACACCGAAATTCTTGTGCTTGCTGAGTTCGTGCAGGATGTCCGAGGCCGGAGTGATCGGATACGACCCCAGGTACAGGGGCAGGTCCGCCTGCCGGGACGCGGCGATCAGCCCGTAGGACAGCGCCAGGTTCCCCGAGATGTTGCGGTACGTGCCCGCCGGGAACGCCTGGGTGGCGGGTGCGACCTCGTAGGAGACGGCGAAGTCCTCCGTGGTCTCGCCGAAGTTCCACCCCGCCCGGAACGCGGCCACGTTCGCCTCGGCGATCTGCGGCTTCTTCGCGAACTTCGCCCGCAGGAACGCCTCGGTGTTCTCGGTGGGCCGGTGATACATCCACGACAGCAGACCCAGCGCGAACATGTTCTTCGAGCGCTCGGCCTCCTTGCGGGACAGGCCGAATTCCTTCAGCGCCTCGATCGTGAGCGTGGTCAGGGGGACGGGGTGGACGCTGTAGGCGTCCAGGGAGCCGTCCTCCAGGGGGTTGCTGTCGTAGCCGACCTTCGCCATGGGGCGCTTGGTGAACTCGTCGGTGTTCACGATGATCTCCGCGCCGCGCGGCACGTCGCCGATGTTCGCCTTCAGCGCGGCGGGGTTCATCGCGACGAGCACGTTCGGGGCGTCGCCGGGGGTGAGGATGTCGTGGTCGGCGAAGTGGAGCTGGAACGACGAGACGCCTGGCAGGGTCCCGGCGGGGGCCCGGATCTCGGCGGGGAAGTTCGGCAGCGTCGACAGATCGTTCCCGAACGACGCCGTCTCCGACGTGAAACGGTCACCCGTGAGCTGCATGCCGTCACCCGAGTCACCCGCGAACCGGATGATCACGCGGTCGAGACGACGGACTTCCTTGTCCCCGGCGCCCGCGTGCCCGGAACGGGGGGCATACGGCTCCCCGACGAGCGCCTCGCCGGCCTCATCGGCCTGTCCGGCTGGGCTACTGACCTGGCTGGTCACTGAACTGGACCTCCCTCACGGCGGCTCGGGACCGGCCTGCCCGCCGACGGTCCCGAAGCCCACCTTACGTCGGTAAGGGTCGCCTTCCCTGGACCGGTCGCATGGTGGACATGGTCATGAGACGCGGTTCCGTACCGGTTCGTCATGTTTCGTGATCCCCCCAAGTCGTTCGATGAAGATGCTGTGCGTTCGTTCTTTGGTTGTAGGACCGTCGTCGGCGCTTCGCTTGCACGGCCCCGCCGACGGGGTTTGCGGGGCCCCGTCGGCGGGAGCGTGCGGGACCTCGCCGGCGGGATCGCCGTCCCCGGGGCGGCGAGTCCCGGCCGGTCCATCGGATATCTGACAGACTGTCAGCTCTTCAGGAGTTCAGATAGGTCAGCACGGCCAGCACCCGGCGGTGATCCCCCTCACTGGGGGACAGGCCCAGCTTCAGGAAGATGTTGCTGACGTGCTTCTCCACGGCCCCGTCGCTCACCACGAGCTGCCTGGCCACCGCGGAGTTCGTCCGCCCCTCGGCCATCAGACCGAGCACCTCGCGCTCGCGCGGCGTCAGTCCGGCCAGGACGTCCTGCTTGCGGCTGCGGCCCAGCAACTGCGCCACCACCTCCGGGTCCAGCGCCGTGCCGCCCCGCGCCACCCGGACCACCGCGTCCACGAACTCGCGGACCTCGGCGACGCGGTCCTTCAGCAGATAGCCGACACCTCGGCTGGAACCGGCCAGCAGCTCGGTCGCGTACCGCTCCTCCACATACTGCGAAAGGACCAGGACCCCGACCCCGGGGTATTCCTTGCGCAGCCGCACGGCCGCGCGGACCCCCTCGTCGGTGTGGGTCGGCGGCATCCGTACGTCGGCGACCACCACGTCGGGCAGCGCGTCCTGACCGGCCAGATCGTGCACCGTCTTGATCAGTGCCTCGGCGTCGCCCACACCCGCGACGACCTCGTGCCCGAGATCGGTCAGCAGCCGGGTGAGCCCTTCACGGAGCAGCACCGAATCCTCGGCGATGACCACCCGCACCCTGTCCTCCACCATGACTTCCTGTTCCCCCACAGCTCGCCGGTCCCGCGCACCATCTGCCGGTTCCGTGCCGTCTGCCGACTCCGCGCTGTTCGCGGCCCGGTTCGTACGGCGTTCAGCATCCCAGTATTCGCCGTACTCACGGATTCGTGTGCCCGGCCGCCGTCCAGGCTTGATTTCGAGCCTGGACGCGGACGGGCACACGGGATGCGAAGGCCGTGGGGCGGAAGCACGGGATACGGAAGGCGTGCGCGGGGGCTCGGCGTACGAAGGCCCGTGGCGCGGTGGGCGTTGCGCCATGGGCTCTTCGTACGCAGGCCGCTCCGGTCTCAGCCACGCCAGGGCAGCTCGGCCGTGATCCGCGTCGGGCCGCCCGGCGGCGAGTCCACGACCAGCACCCCGTCCACCGCGCCCAGCCGCTCGGCCAGCCCGGCGAGCCCGGTGCCCGAGGACGGATCGGCGCCGCCGCGGCCGTCGTCGGTGACCTGGAGCATGAGCCGGTTCCCGGCCCGCCACACGTCCACGGAGGCCGAGCGGGCCGCGCTGTGCTTGCTGACGTTCTGCAACAGCTCCGACACGGTGAAATACGCGATGCCCTCGATCGCCGCCGCCGGGCGCGCGGGCAGATCCACCGAGACGGTGACGGGGACGGTGCAGCGGGAGGCGATGGAGGAGAGTGCGGCGTCGAGTCCTCGGTCGGTGAGGACGGCGGGGTGGATGCCGCGGGCGAGGTCGCGGAGTTCTTGGAGGGCGGTCTTCACCTCGCCGTGGGCTTCGTCGACCATGCGGGCGGCGGCCTCGGGATCGTGGGTGAGTTTTTCCTTGGCGAGGCCGAGGTCCATGGCGAGGGCGACGAGGCGGGCCTGTGCGCCGTCGTGGAGGTCGCGTTCGATGCGGCGCAGGTCGGCGGCGGCGGTGTCCACGACCACCCCCCGGTCCGACTCCAGCTCGCTGACGCGCGTGGCCAACCGGGACGGACCGAGCAGCCCCGCCACCATCAGCCGGTCCACGGTCGCCAGACCCCGGATGAGCCACGGCGTGAACAGGACGAGCACCAGACCGCACACGCTGGTCGCGGCCAGCTCGAAGGGGGAGTCGAGGTAGACCCGGTGGTGGTCGTCGCCGTACAGCTGGATGCCCCCGGTCCCTGCGTACATCGGGAACGCCCACTGCCACAGCGGGTAGGTGAAGACGGCCCACCCGGTCACCCAGAACGTCAGCGAGACCACGCCGGCGAAGATTGCCCAGGGGAAGTGCAGCACCATGTAGAGCAGGTGGCGCCAGGACGCCCCGCTCTTGAGGACAGCTCCCATCCAGGACATCAGGCCGCCGGTCCTGCCGCGTACCGGCTCCGGGTCCGCGACGTCCAGATGCAGCAGCCCGCGCGCCCGGACCCGCTCGAACGCGCCGAAGCCCCGGCACATGGCCAGCGCGCCGGCCAGGATCGGCACCCCGAGGAAGGTGATCAACGTCCCGAGGCCCAGGGCCGTCAGACTGATCGCGAAGGCGAACAGGACCGGGCTGATCAACAGGCTCAGCGACAGGTGACCGAGTTCCCGCAGGGTCCTGCCCTCGAAGGGTGCGCGCAGCCCCGCGGGCAGGAAGTGCCGCACCGGGGCGTGATCCCCGAATCCGGCTCCGGACCGCTGGTGGTCCCGGGAGTCAGGTCCGTATGCCGTGGCCATGGGCTGGTGTCCGTTTCTTCTCGTTCTGCTCGGCGGTCTGCGGTCTGCGGTCTGGTCGTTCTGCTCGGCGACCCGCGGTCCGGGGCTGGGCCTGCGGTTCGCCGGGGCGGTCCGGTCGGCGGACCGCCGTGGCGGATCGGGATGGTCCGTCGGGCGGCGCAGGCGCCCATGGGCCTGGGTTCTCGCAGCCGTAGTCGTTCTCTTGGCCGTACTCCAAGGGTGCTGGGCCGTGAGCCCGCCCACCATGAGGGCGGTATCCCTCTTCGCCCGGGGGTTTTCCCCACCCCGCAGGGGCGTCGGTCACGACGGCGCCGAGGACCGGCCCCGTCGTGACCGGTCCTCCGCGCCATGGCCGCCGATCGCGGGCGCACCGAGAGGGTCCGGAGCGTTTTGCCGCATTCGCGCTTGTTCGGGCTGCTTGGGCTTGTTCGCGCTTGTTCGCGCTTGTTCAAGCGTGTTCAGGCGCGTTCAGGCCCGCTCGGCCGATGCTGCCGCGCTGCTTTGGCCGCGCCGGCGCCCGGCCCGGCCCCGGCGCCCGCCCGGCTCCTGGCGGCTGTCCGGGCCCCGGCCCCGATCCCGACCCTGACCGCCCCGGCCCCCTTCGCCTTCCCGGTTTCGCCAGGGCAGTTCCGCGGTGACCGTCGTGGGGCCGCCCGCCGGCGAGTCGAGGACGAACAGCCCGTCGACGGCGCCCAGCCGCTCGGCCAGCCCGGCCATGCCCGTCCCGCCGTCCAGCCGCGCCCCGCCGCGGCCGTCGTCGGTGACCTGGAGCATGAGCCGGTTCTCGGCGCGCCACACGTCCACGGAGGCCGAGCGGGCCGCGCTGTGCTTGCTGACGTTCTGCAACAGCTCCGACACGGTGAAATACGCGATGCCCTCGATCGCCGCCGCCGGGCGCGCGGGCAGATCCACCGAGACGGTGACGGGGACGGTGCAGCGGGAGGCGATGGAGGAGAGTGCGGCGTCGAGTCCTCGGTCGGTGAGGACGGCGGGGTGGATGCCGCGGGCGAGGTCGCGGAGTTCTTGGAGGGCGGTCTTCACCTCGCCGTGGGCTTCGTCGACCATGCGGGCGGCGGCCTCGGGATCGTGGGTGAGTTTTTCCTTGGCGAGGCCGAGGTCCATGGCGAGGGCGACGAGGCGGGCCTGTGCGCCGTCGTGGAGGTCGCGTTCGATGCGGCGCAGGTCGGCGGCGGCGGTGTCCACGACCACCCCCCGGTCCGACTCCAGCTCCGCGATCCGCCGCTCCAGCTCGTCCGAGGGCGAGAGGAGCCCGCGCGCCATCATCCGGTCGGCATTGGTGAGGAACCGCGCGATGAAAGGGAGCACCGGCCACAGCACGAAGAAGCTGACACACGCCACACAGAAGGTGAGCACCCCCCACGGCAGCCGGATGAAGGAGTACAGCACCGCCCGCCAGCCCACCGGATCCTTCAGGCTCGACCACAGCCAGGGGAAGAACCCCTGTTCCGTGCGGGACAGCACCATCGGGCTGGGCTCGTCGACGCGCACTGCGAGCATCGCCCGCGCCCGGGCCCGCTCGGCCCTGCCGACCAGTCGCGCCCCGTGCAGACCGGCGGCGAGCAGCGGCAGCCCGATCACCGTGACCGAGAGCCCCACACCGACCCCGACCATGAGCACCGCGTAGAGAAATCCGGCCACGGCCATGGGAAGGTTCGCCAGGAGGTGGGCGATTTCCTTCCACGTCCACCGGTCGAGAGCGAAGCGGGCGGGCGGTGGCACGTCGTCGGCGGGCACAAGGGGGCTCATGGTCATGCCCCCAGCCTGCCGGGCCGGGGCCGCGCATGCCATGGGGTTCCTGGGTGGCGTGAAGTGGGGATAACCCCACCCGTTGTCCGACGCGGTTGCTCACCCTCGTCCGACGCGGCTGCTTACCGTCTCTTTAACAGGGCCTAGACTCCCGTGCGTACAACTGCGCGCGACTGCGTACAGCATCGCCGAACGGATCGATCGAGGGAGCGAGGGGACGGACGTGGCGGACCTGCGGGAGCCGACCGTTCTCGCGTCGGACTACTTCCACGGCTACGCGGTGGTCGGAATGCTGGCCGTGATCGGCGTACTGTTCGTCGCCGTCGCGTTCGGTGCCGGGCGCCTGCTGCGCCCCGTGGTGCCCACCCCGGAAAAGCTCCTGACGTACGAGTGCGGCGTGGACCCGGTGGGTGAAGGATGGGCACATACCCAGGTTCGTTATTACGTGTATGCCTTCCTTTACGTGGTCTTCGCCGTCGATTCGATCTTCCTGTTTCCCTGGGCGACTGTGTTCGCCGCTCCCGGATACGGGGCGACGACCCTGGTGGAGATGTTCATCTTCCTCGGCTTCCTGGCCGTAGGACTGCTCTACGCATGGAAGAAGGGCGTCCTCGAATGGACGTGACGAGCCCGCCGCCCCCCGAGCACCGGCCCGGAGCGGGTCCGGGAACGCAACCGGCGCCCGGGACGGGTACCGAACCGCACTCCGGGACGGGCGACCTCTCGGCAGGTGGGGCGGGGCACGGGGCGGGGACGACCGAACCGCAGCCCGTCCCCACGTTCCTGCCCGAGCCCAGGCGGCTCGGTGTCCTGTCCCGTCTCGCGCCCGAGCCGATGAAGGTGGTCCTGAACTGGGGTCGCCGCTACAGCCTGTGGGTCTTCAACTTCGGGCTCGCCTGCTGCGCCAT
The DNA here is from genome assembly GCF_043204165.1 of Streptomyces sp. NPDC047982. Taxonomy (NCBI): domain Bacteria; kingdom Bacillati; phylum Actinomycetota; class Actinomycetes; order Kitasatosporales; family Streptomycetaceae; genus Streptomyces; species Streptomyces sp. NPDC047982. Next base: position 87,544 of record NZ_JBIDBS010000014.1, read on the forward strand.
CGAGTTCATCGCCGCCTCCATGGCCCGGCACGACTTCATCCGGCTCGGCGTGATCCCGTTCGCCCCGGGCCCCCGCCAGGCCGACCTCATGATTGTCTCCGGCACGGTGACGGACAAGATGGCCCCGGCCGTGAAGCGGCTGTACGAGCAGATGCCCGAGCCCAAGTACGTCATCTCCTTCGGCGCCTGCTCCAACTGCGGCGGCCCGTACTGGGACTCGTACTCCGTGACGAAGGGGGTCGATCAGATCATTCCGGTCGACGTCTACGTCCCCGGCTGCCCGCCCCGACCCGAGGCACTGCTCCAGGGCATCCTCAAGCTCCAGGAGAAGATCGCCCGCGAGTCGCTGGGCGAGCGGTACGCAACGGGCGGCGCCCGCCCCTCCACCGCCGCGCTGCGCAGCGGCCTGGTCACCGCCCCACCGGTACCGGGGGAGGAGCGGAAGTGACGGGAGGAACGGAAAACCACCGCGACCGCGCGAACCGCGAAGGTGGCGAGGAGCGTGCGCCCCACGAGCGGGACGCGCACGACTCCACCGACTACGACCGGCTGCCGGACGCCGCCGCCGAACTCTTCGGCGAGGGCGCGACGGCCGAGTTCGCATACGACCTGCTGACCGTCGACGTGCCCGCGCGCTCCTGGACCGCCGCCCTCGAAACGGCCCGCGACCGGTTGGGCTGCACCTACTTCGACTGGCTGAGCGCGGTCGACGAGCCGGGCACCGGCTTCCGGGTGTGCGCCCATGTCGCGGCCCTGGCACAGGGCGCGGTCCGGCGCCTCCTCGTCCGTACGACCGTTCCGCACGAAGCCGCGTCGCTCCCCACGGCCGTCCACGTCTACGCGGGCGCCGCCTGGCACGAGCGCGAGACGCACGAGATGTTCGGCATCGGCTTCGAGGGCCACCCCCATCTGGTGCCGCTGCTGCTGCCCGAGGGGTTCGAGGGTCACCCGCTGCGCAAGGACTTCGTTCTGGCGGCCCGCGTCGCCAAGGCGTGGCCGGGCGCGAAGGAACCGGGCGAGTCGGAGCACGGCGGCCCGAAGCGGCGCACGATGCTGCCGCCCGGCGTCCCCGACCCGAACGAGTGGGGCCCGCTGAAGGGCCAGCTCCCGCCCGCCCCGTCCCGCCCCGCCCGCACCCCGCGTGCGGCGGGCGACCGTGCGGTACGGCGCACCCGCAGCGCGAGCGAGGGCTCGGCCAGCAGCCGGCCGACGGCGACGTCGACCGAGGCCGCAGAGGCCGCGCCCCCCGCACGCCCGCGCCGCACGCGCAGCGCCTCCCAGGGTTCCGCCAGCCAACGGCAGGCCGCCGCCGAGCCGGGCACCGGACCGGCCGCACCCACGACGCCTGCCCGGGACACGGCCCCGAAGCCGCCGACGACCGGCTCGGCCTCGGCTTCGACCGGCCCGGCCTCGGCCGACTCGGTTTCGACCGGCCCGGCAGCCACGGGAGCGCCGTCCGGCCCACCGCCGAGGGTCGAGAGCGGCGACGCGCCCTGGCACCACGCCCGCCCGGCCTTCGACGCACCCGGGACCGCCCCGGAGAGCGGCACCCCTGGGAGCACCCCCGGTCCGGACTCCGCCGCGTCTCCGGACTCCGCCGCGTCGCCGAACGTTGCCGAGCCCGACCTCACCACGTCGCCGGCTTCCGCCGAGTCGCCCGACTCCACCCCGCCCGAAACCCCCGACCGTCCCGACGGAGGCGATACCGCGTGAACGACGTACTCGACGTCGCCCTCCGTCTCGCCATCGTCTTCGTCGCGTTCATGGTCCTCCCGCTCGTCGTGGGGCAGACCGAGCACAAGGTGATGGCCCATATGCAGGGCCGCCTCGGACCCATGTACGCGGGTGGCTTCCACGGCTGGGCGCAGCTCGTCGCGGACGGCGTGAAGTTCGCGCAGAAGGAGGACGTCGTACCGGCCGACGCCGACCGCCGCGTCTTCCAGCTCGCACCGGCCGTCGCGCTGCTCCCGTACCTCCTGGTCCTCGTCGCCCTCCCGATCGGCCCCGCTGAGGGCGCGGTCGGGCAGGTCGTCGACGCGGGCATCTTCTTCGTGCTCGCCGTGATGGGCGTCGGCGTGCTCGGCTCGCTGATGGCGGGCTGGGCCTCGGCCAACAAGTTCTCCCTTCTCGGCGGACTGCGCACAGCCGCCCAGCTGCTCGCGTACGAACTGCCGATGCTGCTCGCCGCCGCCTCCGTCGCGATGGCCGCCGGGACCGTCTCGCTCCCGGGCATCCTCGACGCCTTCGAGTGGTGGTGGCTGCCCTGGCAGATCACCGGCGCGCTGGTCTTCTTCGTGGCGGGGCTCGCCGAGCTCCAGCGCCCGCCCTTCGACATGCCGGTCGCCGACTCGGAGATCATCTTCGGCGCGTACACCGAGTACACCGGGCTGCGCTTCGCGCTGTTCCTGCTCGCCGAGTACGCGGGCATCGTCGTGCTGTGCGGACTGACCACCGTCCTCTTCCTCGGCGGCTGGCACGGCCCGTTCGGCGCCGACGGACTCGGCTGGGTCTGGACGCTCCTCAAGACCGCGATCCTCGCCTTCGTCGTCATCTGGCTGCGGGTGACCTATCCCCGGCTCCGCGAGGATCAGCTCCAGAAGCTCGCCTGGACCACGCTCATCCCGCTCGCTCTCGCGCAGATCGCGCTCACCGGCATCGTGAAGGTGGCGATCAACTGATGGCCGTTCCCGGCTCCGGCCTGGCCAAGGGCCTGGCCGTCACCCTGCGGACAATGACACGGAAGAACGTCACCGCGCAGTACCCGGATGTCCAGCCCGAACTGCCGCCCCGGTCCCGTGGCGTCATCGCGCTGTTCGAGGAGAACTGCACGGTCTGCATGCTCTGCGCCCGTGAGTGCCCGGACTGGTGCATCTACATCGACTCGCACAAGGAGACGGTGCCGGCCGCCGCCCCGGGCGGACGCGAGCGGAGCCGCAACGTCCTCGACCGCTTCGCGATCGACTTCTCGCTCTGCATGTACTGCGGCATCTGCATCGAGGTGTGCCCCTTCGACGCCCTGTTCTGGTCGCCGGAGTTCGAGTACGCCGAGACGGACATCCTCGAACTCACCCACGAGCGCGACAAGCTCCGCGAGTGGATGTGGACGGTGCCTGAGCCGCCCGCGCTCGATCCGGGGGCCGAGGAGCCGAAGGAGATGGCCGCCGCCCGCAAGACGGCGGAGAAGCTTCAGGCCCAGCGCGCCAAGGAGGCACAGGAGGCACAACAGGCCACCGAGACCCGGCGTGCCACCGAGGCCCAGCAGCCCACCGAGACCCGGCGCACCCACAAGGACCAGCAGCAACAGCAGCACCAGCAGCAGGAACAGAAGCAACCGAAGGAAGCAGAGGGAGAGGCGTGACACTCGCAGCCATCGCGGCCCAGTCCGCCGCCGGGGCCGCCCAGTCCCTCCCTTCCGCACCCTCCGGCTTCCTCTCCCCGACCGGGATCGAGATCGCGTTCGTGCTCGTCGGTCTCGCCACTTTCGGCGCCGCCCTCGTCACCGTCACGACCAGGCAACTGGTGCACGCCGCCCTGTGGCTCGTCGTGGCGCTCGGCGGACTCGCCGTCGAGTACCTCCTGCTCACCGCCGAGTTCATCGCCTGGGTACAGGTGCTGATCTACGTCGGCTCCGTGGTCGTCCTCCTCCTCTTCGGGCTGATGCTCACCAAGGCCCCCATCGGCCGCTCCCCGGACGCCGACTCCGGCAACCGCTGGGTGGCGCTCGGCGTCGCGGTCGCCGCCGCGGGCACGCTCGTCTGGGTCGTCGTCGACGCCTTCCGTACCACCTGGATCGACCTCGACGGACCGGTCGGGGGCTCTACGGAAGCGACCGGCGCTTCCCTCTTCCGGCACTGGGTGCTGCCGTTCGAGGCGCTCTCCGTCCTGCTGCTCGCCGCCCTTGTCGGTGCGGTCGTCCTGTCCCGCAAGCGCGGTAAGGAGCAGAGCTGATGCACCTCGCCTACCCCGCCGTGCTCGCCGTCCTCCTCTTCTGCACCGGGCTGTACGGGGTGCTCGCCCGCCGCAACGCGATCCTGGTCCTGATGTCCGTCGAGCTGATGCTCAACGCCGTCAACCTCAACCTGGTCGCCTTCGACGTCTGGCTCCGCGACACCCTCCACGCCGGACAGGCCCTCACCCTCTTCACCATCGCCGTCGCGGCGGCGGAGATCGGCATCGGCCTGGCCATCGTCCTCGCCGTGTACCGCAACCGGGGCACCTCGGACATCGACCGCCTCCGTGACACCGCCGAGACCGACGCCGCCGAGACGCTCCCCGACGAGCCGCCCCCCGGCACCGACGGGAACCACGACACCGCAGACCAGGCCACTGCTCCGGCAGGGAAGGCACAGAAGGCAGGGGCCACCCCGTGACCACCACGACCCTCGCCGTCCTCGTCCCCCTCCTTCCGTTCCTGGGCGCCGCGGGCGGTCTGCTCACCGGACGCATCGCCCCCGGCTTCGTACGCCCCCTCGCCGTACTGCCCACGCTCACCGCCTTCCTGCTCGCCGTCGTCGTCGCCGCGCGCCAGGGCGGCGGGCCGGCCGTCGACGCGGCGACCCGGCTCACCCCCACCGGGTCCGTGCCGATCGACCTCGCCCTGCACCTCGACGGCTTCGCGGTCCTGGTCGCCGTCCTGGTCGGGCTCGTCGCGACCTGCGTGCAGATCTACTCGACCGCTTACCTCCGCGACGACCCCCGCTACCCCTCGTACACCGCTCTCGTCTCCCTCTTCACCTCCGCGATGCTCCTCGTCGTCTACTCCGGCGACCTGATGGTGCTCCTGGTCGGCTGGGAGATCATGGGCATCTGCTCGTACTTCCTCGTCGGCCACTACTGGGAGACGCCCGAGGCCCGCGCCGCCTCCCTCAAGGCGTTCCTGGTCACCAAACTCGGCGACGTCCCCTTCCTGATCGGGCTGTTCGCGCTCGCCGCCGACACCGGCTCGTTCCGCATCACCCGCATCCTGGGCGCCGTCGCGAACGGCGGCCTCGACCACCCCACGCTCATCGCCCTGCTGCTCCTCGCGGGCGTGGCCGGGAAGTCCGCGCAGTTCCCCCTCCACACCTGGCTGCCCGACGCGATGGCCGGCCCCACTCCCGTCTCCGCGCTGATCCACGCCGCGACGATGGTCGCCGCCGGCGTCTACTTCGTGGCCCGGCTCCTCCCCGTCTTCGCCCAGTCCGGCGCGGCGCTCGTCGTCCTCGCCGTCATGGCCGCGGTCACGATGACCGGGTCCGCCCTCTCCGCCCTCGCCCAGGACGACATCAAGCGCGTCCTCGCCTACTCGACCATCGGACAGCTCGGCTACATGGCCGGCGCCCTGGCCGTCGGCGACCGCGGTGCCGCCGTCTTCCACCTCCTCTCGCACGGCGCGTTCAAGGCCGTCCTCTTCCTCGCGGCGGGCGTCGTCATCCACGCCGCCGGGACCAACTCACTGGCCGCCATGTCCCGCATGGGCGGCCTGGCGAAGCGCATCCCGGACGCCTACTGGACGATGACCGTCGCCCTGCTCGCGCTCGCCGCCATCCCGCCGTTCTCCGGCTTCTTCTCCAAGGAAGCCGTCCTCGTCGCCGCCGAGCACACCGCGCTCGGGGACCGGCACGTCGCCCCGTCCGCCGCCGGCTGGACCGTCCTCGTCGCCGGACTGCTCACCGCCGCCCTCACCGCCGCGTACGCCACCCGCCTCTGGCTCCTCGCCTTCCGTGGCCGCGGCGCCGAGGCCCCGGACCACGGCCGCCAGCCCGTCGCGATGACCACCGTCCTGTGGATCCTCGCCGTTCCCACCATCGCCTTCGGGCTGACCGTCGGCGCGATCGGCGACTGGTTCGACGACCACGGCCTCACCCCCTCCCTCACCACCGCCGTCCTCTCCACGGGCATCGGACTCGTCGGCGGCCTCGTCACCTACGGCGCCTGGCGCCACACCTCGGCACTCGCCGCCCGTACCGCCGTCGGCACCGTCGCCCCCCACCCCGACGCCGAACCCGCCCTCGTCGAGGCGGAGGCGTTGACCGCGCACACCGCCGCCTACGGCACCGCCGGGGACGCCCCCGACCCGGCCGACCCGGGCCGCCTCCTGCTCGGCCCGCTCCACCGCCACGCCGCCACCGGCTTCCACCTCGACCGCCTGTACGCGGCGCTGTTCGTCCGTCCCGTCCGGGCCGCCGCCGACCTGGTCCGCTTCCTGGACCGCGAGGTCGTCGACACCTACGTACGCGGCTCCGGTACCGGAGCGCGCTGGCTCGGCGCCGCCGTCCGCCGCTCCCAGACGGGCAACGTGCAGACCTACCTCAGCGCACTGCTCGCCGGTTCCCTGGTCCTGGCGATCGCCGCCATCGTCTTCGCCAACGCCAACGCCGGGTCGTGAGCCGTGATCGATATCAGTGAATCCGTGATGCAGTTCCTTCTCGCGTTCGTCGTCCTCGCCCCGCTCGTCGGCGCCGTGGCCGCCCTGCTGCCCGCCCCGCCCGGGCTGAAGGGCACCGGCCCCGACCAGGCCGTGCTCCGCCACGGTGTGACCGTCACCGGGGCGGTCCTCGCCGCCACGCTCCTCCTCGTCGCGGGCTTCGACCACGACCACCCGTCGAAGATGCAGGCGACGACCGACATCAGCTGGATCCCGGCGCTCGACGTCCGCATCCACCTGGGCATCGACGGCATCTCGCTCCCCCTCCTCGTACTGACCGCGCTGCTGACCTTCCTCTGCGCCCTGTACAGCTACTTCAAGATGCCTGCGGGCCCCTCCCCGAAGGCGTTCGTCGCTCTCGTCCTCGCCCTGGAATCCGGCACCCTCGCGACCTTCGCCGTCCTCGACCTGGTGCTGTTCTTCCTGGCGTTCGAGATGGTGCTCATCCCCATGTACTTCCTGATCGCCCGCTGGGGCGGTGCGGGCAGGCAGGCCGCCGCCTGGAAGTTCATCCTCTACACCCTCCTCGGCTCGGTGATCATGCTGCTGGGCCTGCTCCTCATCGGGCTGAAGAGCGGCACCTTCGACATGGTGGCACTCGCCACTGACAACGGCCGTGGGCTCACCACGTCCGTGCAGGTCATCGCCGTTCTGGCGATCGGGATCGGGCTCGCCGTGAAGACCCCGATGTGGCCGCTGCACAGCTGGCTCCCCGACGCCCACACCGCCGCCCCGACCGTCGGCTCGGTGCTGCTCGCGGGTGTCCTGCTGAAGATGGGCACGTACGGGCTCGTCCGCATCCTGCTCCCCGCCGCCCCCGACGGCATGCACACCTTCGCGCCCTACCTCGCCGCCTTCGCGGTGGTCGGCATCGTCTACGGATCCCTCGCCTGCCTGGCGCTGGCCCGCCCCGGATCCAAGGGCGACCTCAAGCGCCTGATCGCGTACTCCTCCGTCGGCCACATGGGCTTCGTGCTCCTCGGCATCGCGAGCATGACCCCCACCGGCGTCAACGGTGCGCTCTTCGCCAACATCGCCCACGGCCTCATCACCGGCCTGCTGTTCTTCCTCGTCGGCGCCGTCAAGGACCGGTACGGCACCGCCGACCTCGACACCCTCTCCGGCGCGACCGGGGCCGCGCTCTACGGCCGGGCGCCCCGCCTCGGCGGCCTCCTCGCCTTCGCCGCGATCGCCTCCCTCGGCCTGCCCGGCCTCGCCGGGTTCTGGGGCGAGATGCTCGCCCTGTTCGGGTCCTTCGACCCCGCCGACGGACTCAGCCGCCCCGCCTTCCTCACCTTCATGGCGATCGCCGCGTTCGGCACCCTGCTCACCGCCGCGTACATGCTGATCGTCGTACGCCGCGTCTGCATGGGCGAGACCGGTGGGACGCGGGAGGAACCGCGACTCGCCGACGTCCAGGGGTACGAGTTCGCCACCTGGACCCCGCTCGTCGCCCTCACCGTCCTCGCCGGCCTGTGGCCCGCCGTCCTCCTCGGCCTCACCGACCCCGCCGTGCAAAAGCTCCTCGCAGGAGGCAAGTCGTGACCACAGCCGCCGTCGCCCCGAGCGTCACCCCGGGTGTCGTCACCGCCGTGCCCGACGCCGCCACCGCCCACGTCACCACGGCCGCGGACAGCGCCACCGGCTTCGTCGCCGCGACCCACGGCGGCAGCGGTCTCGTCAGCACGGCCGCCGACAGCGCCACCAGCTTCGTCCAGTCCGTCGACTGGCTCGCGATCGCGCCTCCCGCCGTCGTCGCGGCCGCCGCCCTGATCGTCCTCGTCGCCGACCTCTTCCTGCCCAGGGAACGCAAGCCGCTCCTCGGCCTGATCACCCTCGCCGGACTCGTCGCCGCACTCGCCCTCCTCCTCCCGCTGCGCGACGGCGACCGTTCCACCTTCTGCCTCACCCCGGCCGCCACCGGCACCGGCGTCACCGGCGCCTGCAGCTACACCGCCGACCACTTCGCCCTCGTCATCCAGGCCCTCGTCCTCGTCGCCGCCCTGCTCACCGCCCTGCTCTCGCTCGACGACACCCGCAGGCTCCCGGCCGGCGAGTTCTGGTTCCTGCTGCTGTCCTCCGCGTCCGGCGCCGTGCTGCTGCCCGCCGCCCGCGACCTCGCCACCCTCGTCATCGCCCTCGAAGTCGCCTCGCTGCCCGCCTTCGCCCTCGTCGGTCTGAAGCGCGGCGACCGCCGGTCCTCCGAGGCCGCGCTGAAGTTCTTCCTCTCCTCCGTCGTCGCCACCGCCGTCATGCTCCTCGGCGTCAGCTTCGTGTACGCGGCCACCGGCACCCTCCATCTCACGGAACTGGCCACCCGGCTCGACGACGTACCGGGGCAGCTCGGCACCCTGGCCGAGGCGGGCGTCGTCCTCACCCTCGTCGGCTTCGCGTTCAAGACGGCTGCCGCGCCCTTCCACTTCTGGGTCCCTGACACATACGTCGGCGCCCCCCTGCCGGTCGCCGCCTATCTCTCGGTCGTCGGCAAGGCAGCCGGTTTCTCCGGCCTCATCCTCGTCACCGTGATCGGGTTCCCGGCCTACGCCGACGTCTGGGGGCCGGCCCTCGCCGTCCTCGCCGCGCTCACCATGACCGTCGGCAACGTCGCCGCCCTGCGCCAGAACGCCGCCCGCGCCCGCAGCGCCGTACGCCTGCTCGCCTGGTCCTCCGTCGGCCAGGCCGGCTACCTCCTGGTGCCGATCGCCGCCGCCGCGTACGCCAGCGACCGGCACATCGGCTCCACCGTCGCGTACGCCCTCATGTACGCCGTCGTGAACCTCGGCGCGTTCGCGGTCGCCGCGCTCGTCGCCCGTACCCGCCCCGGGAACCGGCTCTCGGACTACCGTGGCCTCTACGCCGATCGCCCCCTCACCGCCCTCGCACTGGCCTTCTTCCTGCTCTGCCTCGCCGGACTGCCGCCCGGCATCATCGGCCTCTTCGCCAAGGTCACGGTCTTCTCCGCAGCCGTCGACGCGGGACTCGGCTGGCTCGCGGTCGTCATGGCCGTCAACGTGGTGATCGCGCTGTACTACTACCTGCGGTGGACGGCGGCGCTCTTCCGCGCCCCGGACGAGGTCCCGGAGCGGACCCCGGAGGAGGTCCCGGATCGGCCCGCCGGGGAGCCACAGACCGCGATCCCGGTCGCACCCGCCCCCACGAGACACCTCGCCCCGGTCCCCGTCACCCTCGCGATCGCCGTCACCGCCGTCGCGGGCATCGTGCTCTCCGGCGCCCCGCAGACCATCCTGGAATTCGCCGCCGTCAGTCTCTTCTGACCTGCCCAAGATCGGTTTGCCCGGGACGGTCCCTGCAGGGCAAGGTCTATCGCCGCACATCGCGACACCACACCAGGTCCCAGAGGGAGCAAGAGCAGTGCTGAACGGGTTCAAGGACTTCATCCTGCGCGGAAACATCATTTCCATGGCCATCGGTCTGGCCGTCGGATCCGCGTTCACCGCCGTCGTCACCGGGTTCAGCACCGCGTTCATCACCCCGCTGATCGGTCTCGCCACCGGTTCGGTCGGCGACTTCAGCTCCGCGGAGTTCGCGATCGAGGGCACGGTCTTCCCGTACGGGAAGTTCCTGGCCGCCGCCATCGCCTTCCTGATCACCGCGGCGGTGCTCTACTTCGGCGTCGTCGTGCCCATGGCGAAGGTCCAGAACCGTTTCTCCAAGGCCGACGAGAAGGTCGACATCAAGGCCGCCATGCGCGACTGCCCGCGCTGCTACACCGAGATCCCGGCCGTCGCCTCCCGCTGCGCCCACTGCACCAGCGAGGTCGAGCCGGACCCCCAGGCCCTCGCGGTCGCCGGGCTCCCCGCCCAGCGCTGACCCACCCCGGCACGGATCCCACCCGGGCACGGCACGGATCTTGCCGGGGCACGGTACGGACACGGGTGCGGTACGGACGACGGGCCACGCCACGGACACGGACGACGGGGCATGTTACGGACACGGACGACGGGGTGCGCACGGCCCCGCCACCCGTACGGCGCAGGGCCCGCCCGGACGGTGCGGCCCGGACCGGCCCCGCCCGGCGGCGGTACGGGCAAGGGAACTAGCTCACCCCGCCTGGCGTTGACCCGTACGGGAGGCTCCACTGGGGAAGTGGAGACCACCGAGCAAAGGGTCCCCCTGCCGCACCACTTGGAGGGCGTACCGTGCACCGCCGGCACAACGGGCTGAAGACCGCCGTACTTCTCGGCGGTCTGTCCGCGCTCATCATCGTCATCGGAAGCTTCTTCGGACGTACGGGCCTGATCATCGCGCTTCTCGTGGCCGTCGGCACCAACGCCTACGCGTACTGGAACAGCGACAAGCTGGCGCTGAAGGCCATGCGGGCCCGCCCCGTCAGCGAGTTCGAGGCCCCGGGGCTGTACCGCATGGTCCGTGAGCTCTCGACGGCCGCCCGGCAGCCCATGCCCCGGCTCTACATCTCCCCGACCCAGGCCCCCAACGCCTTCGCCACCGGCCGCAACCCTCGCAACGCGGCGGTCTGCTGCACCGAGGGAATCCTCCAGATCCTCGACGAGAGAGAGCTGCGCGGCGTCCTCGGGCACGAGCTGAGCCACGTCTACAACCGCGACATCCTGATCGCGTCCGTCGCCGGGGCGCTCGCCTCCGTCGTCATGTTCCTGGTCAACTTCGCCTGGCTGGTCCCGGTCGGCCGGTCCAACGACGACGAGGGCCCCGGCATCTTCGGCATGCTGCTGATCATGATCCTCGGCCCGCTCGCCGCCTCCGTCATCCAGCTGGCCGTGAGCCGCTCCCGCGAGTACGAGGCCGACGCCTCGGGAGCCCAGCTCACCGGCGACCCGCTGGCCCTCGCCGCTGCCCTGCGGAAGCTCGACGCGGGCACGAAGCAGCTTCCGCTGCCTCCCGAGCCGAGGATCGAGGCCGCGAGCCACATGATGATCGCGAACCCCTTCCGCCCCGGTCAGGGCATGGCCAAGATGTTCTCGACGCACCCGCCGATGGCGGAGCGCATCGCCCGCTTGGAGCAGATGGCGGGCCGCCGCCCGTAGAGACCTCTCGCCCCGCGCACCGGTCCCCCCCGCACGAGTCACCCCGTGCGGGGGTTTCCGTGCGGGCCGCTTGTCGCGCCCCGACCGCTTGTTGCGCCGGCTGACCGCTTGTCGCGCCCCGACCGCTTATCGCGCTCCGAACCTCTCGTCGGTCGGGACCACCTCGCGCCCCAGCGGCATGAGGGAGAGCGGGATCAGCTTCAGGTTCGCCCAGCCGAACGGGATGCCGATGATCGACACGAACAGCGGGATGCTGGTCAGCAGGTGCCCGAGCGCCAGCCACCACCCGGCGAAGACGAGCCAGACGACGTTGCCGACGAACGAGGGCGCCCCGGCGTCGGGCCGCTCCACGGTCGTCCGCCCGAACGGCCACAGGACGTAGCCCGCGATCCTCAGGGACGCGATGCCGAACGGGATCGTCACGATGAGCACGAAGCAGATGATCGCGGCCACCAGATATCCGAGGGCCATCCAGAACCCGCAGAAGACCACCCACAGGACGTTCAGGATCAGTTGCAGCAGCTTCATGCTTCCCAGCCTTCCACGCGTTTCGCCCGGCAGCGCCGCCCCCGTTGCGTGGACCGCCGTTCCGGCCGATTGTCAGTGCCGTCATTCACCATGAACGCATGAAGGACACCGAGCGGTTGCTGGCGACCGTGGACGAGACCGCGCGCACCGGGCCGCGCCGGGCGGCGCGCCCGCTCCCGGCGCCCCTGTCCGCCGAGGGCGTCGAACGGGCCGAGGCCGCCCTGGGCTTCCCCCTGCCGCCCCTGCTGACCGCGCTGTACACCCGGACGGCCAACGGCGGCTTCGGGCCCGCGTACGGCTTCCTGCCGCTGATCGGCGACCGGACGCCGGACGGGGAGGAGTCGGCCGTCGCGCGGTACCTCGCACTCCGCCAGGAGGCGGAGGAGGGGGAGTGGCCGTGGCCGGAGGGCGTGCTGCCGATATGCAGCCTGGGCTGCGGGATGTACTCCTGCGTGGACTGCCGCAGCGAGCGCACCACGGTCCTGCTCTTCGAACCGAACGCCGACGAGCCGGAGCGCGCCTGGTACGTGGACAAGCCCGATCTCGCCCAGTGGCTGCACGCCTGGCTGGACGGCACCGCGTGGCACTGCGAGGAGTCGGAGGACGAGGAAGCCGACATGGAACCCTGGCCCGACTTCGGCGCCCGCGTATGCCCCGCGGCCGTCGACGCCCCCGGACCACCCGGCTCACCCGGCTCACCCGGACCGTCAGGACCGTCAGGACCGTGAGGACCGTCGGGATCGCCCGGGAGCACCGAGGGGGCCGAGTCCCGTCTCGCGGAGGGTCAGGTTGAGGCGGCCATGAGTCAGCCCCGACGCGGGATCGGCCGTCCCGGGGACGATCCTCGGTACGCCGTGGAAGGCGAAGCGCGACGGTCCGCCGAAGACGAACAGGTCGCCGGAGGCCAACTCCACGTCCGTGCAGGGCTTTCCCCGGTTCTCCGTGTTCCCGAACCGGAAGACGCAGGTGGCGCCGATGCTGAGCGACACCACCGGGGCACCGGACCTTTCCTCCTTGTCCTGGTGCATGCCCATCCGCGCCGCGTCGTCGTAGAAATTGACGAGGGCGGCGTCCGGCGCGTACGTCCGCGCCGGGCTCTCGTCCCCGTACGCCGCCACCAGCGCCTCCCGGCCCAGCTCCGCGAGCCAGTCGGGGAACGCGGCGACCCGCGCGCCGTTCACGTCGTCGGCCGTGCGCGAGTAGCGGTACGGCTGCCAGTGCCAGCCCAGGCAGACCGTCCGCACCGACATCACACCGCCGCCCGGCAGCACCGTGTGCCGCAGCGGCACCGGCCCGCGCGCCCACTCCCGGCAGGCGGCCACCAGCTCCCGCCGACGCGCGGGCGACAGCCACTCCGGCACATGCACGGCCCCGGGCGCGACGACGGCCCGCGGTCTGGGAAAGAGTCCGGACACGTCAGCGCACCGCCGCAGCGCCTTCCAGCCTCAGCAGCCGTTCCTTGCGTTCCGGGCCGCCCGCGTAGCCGCGCAGGGCCCCGTCCGCGCCGATCACCCGATGGCACGGCCGCACGACCAGCAGCGGATTGCGTCCGATCGCCGTGCCCACGGCCCGCACTCCCGCCCCGGACGCTCCGACCCGCTCGGCGACCTGCCCGTACGAGACGGTCTCCCCGTACGGGACGGTGTCGAGCACGGCCCACACCCGGCGCTGGAAGTCCGTGCCCGCGCCGGCGGCGTACGCGATGTCGAAACGGGTCAGCCGCCCCGAGAAGTACTCCCGCAGCTGTGCGGCGATCCCGTCGAAGACGTCCGGCGCGCGCACCCAGTCGTCCCGGACGACGGCGGCGCCCTTCTGGCCGGGCAGGGAGAGCGAGGCGAGCGCGACCCCTCCGGCCACGTCGGCGGCCCCCTCGCCGACCAACAGCAGTTCACCCAGCGGGCTGTCGACCGTCGCGTACATGGTCATGGCTCGTCCTCTCCGCGCCCGTCGCGCCGGGCGACAGGATCACCGCCCGGCACCCACCAGTCTGCGTCCCCGGCCGCCCCGCGACCGGCGGTATTCGGACATCACGCCCGGGGTGGACAGCGCTGGAGGCGGCGGTCAGCCGGGCCGACGAGTGGTCGGGACGTCGAGCGTGCCGGGCGCGGGCCGTGACCGGCCACAGGCCGTGATGCGCTCAGCGAGCCCCCCGTAGCCGACGGGCTCGCCGCAGAGCCTCCGTACGGAGGCCAGGCCCAGGCTGGCCTGCCCGGTGTCCTCCACGAGTGCCCGGGAGGCGACGTGGAAGCGCCACTGGCCGATGTCGAGCGGGTCGTACGCGGCGTGGGTGCGCGCGGTGTGGAGCGCGAAGACGTAGACGTCGGCGTTGTAGGACTGTTCCGTGGCACCGCCGCCCTCGGGGGTCCAGGTCCGCCCGCGCAGCCGGGAGAAGCGGATCTCGGACAGCCGGCGCTGCCCCCACGCCTGGAGGTAGGCGCTGGTCTTGACCTCGATCCTGAGCCCGTCCGGTGCCAGCACGTCGAAGCTCTCCCACTCCGCGTTGCGCTGCTCGGCGCCGACCGCGCGGTGGACCAGGAACTCCGCGAGCAGGCCCCGGGTCGTGTTGGCCCGCAGATCGGGCATCGCGTAGCGCCAGAAGTCCAGCACCGACCCGGCATCGGCCCCCAGGAAGACCTCACCGCCCTCGAACGGCGTCGGCTCGGCCGGGGTGTGCCAGACATCGGGGAGGGCGGACTCGGAGGACACTTCCCCAGCCTGGCATACGCCCGGTTCGCGATGTGCCCGAACGGCCGAACGGCCGAACGGGCGCATGACGAACGCCGGGGAGCGCGCGCCGAGGGGGCGGGGCCTGGAGTCCTCCGCGCCGCGCCGCGACGCGCACTCCCCGGCCGAAGACCGACGCCGGAAGCCGGTGCTTTCGGAGGCAGGGGTCCTGCTCCAGTGCCGGGATGGGCACTGCAACCAGCGGCGGTTCACGAAGCTCTAGCGGTAGTTCACGAACTGGATCGCGAAGTCGAGGTCCTTGCCCTTCAGCAGGGCCTGGACCGCCTGGAGGTCGTCCCGGCTCTTCGAGCTGACCCGCAGCTCGTCGCCCTGGACCTGAGCCTTGACGCCCTTCGGACCCTCGTCGCGGATGATCTTCGCCACCTTCTTGGCGTTCTCCTGGGAGATGCCCTCCTGGATCGAGGCAGTGATCTTGTACTCCTTGCCGGACAACTGCGGCTCGCCCGCGTCCAGCGCCTTCAGCGAGATGCCGCGCTTGATCAGCTTGGACTGGAAGATGTCGAGGATCGCCTTGACCCGCTCCTCGCCGTTCGCCGACATCAGGATCTTCTCGCCGGACCAGGCGATCGAGGCGTCGGTGCCCTTGAAGTCGTAACGCTGCGAAATTTCCTTGGCGGCCTGGTTGAGGGCGTTGTCGACCTCCTGCCGCTCGACTTTCGAGACGATGTCGAAACTGGAGTCGGCCATGACGTGTGGCTCCTTGGATCGGGGGTGCTGGAAAACGTGCTGGAAAACGAGGTGTGTACGGGGGTGGTCGCGGGCCTCCCGGCCCCGCCCCCCGCCGGTCAAAGCCTAAGGGCTGTCCCCTGATCCCCGGCGGGTGCGCGACGACAGCCGCGGCTACCTCGCCGCGTTGTCGGAACATCCGCACACATCCGGGACGCGGACGCCTCTCCGGCTTGCGACGCACCGCATCCGACGCCGCATGCTGATCCGTCACGGATCAGGGACAGCCCTTGGCCATCCGCACCGATCGAGCCGCTGATCAATCCGGTGGCGGAGCACCCCCGGGCATCGGGTATCGTTTACGTCGTTGCCAGGGAGCGCCGCCAAAAAGCGGTCTCAAGGGCAGCAATCCCAGGCGGTGTGCCCGAGCGGCCAAAGGGAGCAGACTGTAAATCTGCCGGCTCAGCCTTCCCAGGTTCGAATCCTGGCGCCGCCACAGGAAAAGGCCCCTGTTCACAGAACAGGGGCCTTCTTCGTTTCCGTGGCCCGCCGGCCTGCGCCCCGGGTCTGCCGCGAAGGTCGTGATCATGAAACTTGCACCCGTACCCGTACCTGCGTCCGCACCTGTACTGGTCAGCGCCTGTCTGCGCGGTGTGCCGTGCCGCTTCGACGGCCAAGGCAAGGCGTCCGACGCGGTGACCGAGGCCATTGGGGAGCGCCGGCCCGTGTCCTTCTGCCCGGAGGTGGCCGCCGGACTGCCCACCCCGCGCCGCCCCGCGGAGATCGTCGGCGGCGACGGCCACGACGTCCTGGACGGCCGCGCCCGCGTCGTCGACGACACCGGGCGCGACGTGACGCGGGAGTTCGTGGACGGCGCGCAGCGCGCGCTGCAGGCCGCGCGCGGGTCAGGATGCGCCGAGGCGCTGCTGATGAGCCGCAGCCCCTCCTGCGGGCGCGGCACGGTCTACGACGGCACGTTCACGGGAGAGCTCCGTGAGGGCGACGGCGTCACCGCCGCCCTGCTGGAGCGCAACGGCATCACGGTCCGCCCGGCCCCGCGCGACTGAGGGCGTCACCGACCCGCGAGGCGCCGGGCGCCGCACGTGATCGTCTCCGATCCGCGGGGCGCAGAGCTGTACGTGGCCGACGCCGATCCGCGCGGCCCGGAGCCACACGTGGTCGTTTCCGACGCCTGGGCGGCGCGGGCACCGTACGTGGCCGCAGGGCCGGCACCCCGCTGGTGCCGGGCTCAGTTTCCCGCCACGTCCTTGATCGCGACCGCCACCGGCACGTGTCCCGAGACGAGTTCCAGCGTCAGCCCCGCCGTCGCCGGAGTCTCCAGCAGCTCCAGCAGCGCCGCCGCCACGTCGTCGCGCGGCACCGGTCCACGGCCGGTCGAGACAGCCAGATGGACCATCCCCGTGCCCGCGTCGTTCGTCAGCATGCCCGGGCGCAGGATCGTCCAGTCCAGCGCGGTCCTGGAGCGCACGTACGCGTCTGCGGCTCCCTTCGCCCGCAAGTACGCGTCGAAGACCTCGTCGCCCGGACGATCGGGGTCGGCGCCCATCGACGAGACCACGACCAGGCGCCGTACACCCGCCCGCTCGGCCGCGTCAGCGAGCAGCACCGCCGCGCCGCGGTCCACCGTCTCCTTGCGCGCCGCGCCGCTGTCCGGGCCCGCGCCGGCCGCGAAGACCGCCGCGTCGGCCCCGCGCAGCACCGCCGCCACGTCGTCCACGGAGGCCGACTCCAGGTCCAGGACGACCGGTTCGGCGCCCGCCGCCCGGAGGTCCGCGCCCTGTTCCGGATCACGGATGATGCCGACCGCCTCGTACCTCTGCGCGGCGAGCAGCCGCTCCAGCCGCAGCGCGATCTGGCCATGTCCACCTGCGATGACAATGCGCATGCTTCCGACCGTACGCCGCTGTGGGCCGCCGTGCTCAGGGCCAGCCGAACGGATCCGGACGGCCCTGGCGCGGCAGGCCGAGGGCGACGACGGTCTCCGAGTCGCAGTACTCGCGCACGGCGCTCGTCCGTGCCACCACCCGGCCGCGGTGCACCACGATCCGGCTGTACGCGAGCGACAGCACGCCTGAGAGCTGTTCCCCGCGCACGGCGAGCAGCTCGGCCGGAAACCCCGCCTCGACCCGGACCTCGGGCAGACCCATCGCCTTCCTGGCAGCCGAGGAGACCGCCCGGTACGCCTCGTCGGGCCCCAGCCCGCTCTGCGAGGCCAGCAGATACGCGGCCTCCAGCGGGTCCCCGCGGCCCACCGGGTTCGTGACGTCCCGCAGCGCCCCGCTGCCCGCCGCGATCCGTACCCCGGCCGCGCGCAACAGCCCCACGGGCGCGGTGCCCCGGCCCTCCACCCCGCAACAGCCGCCCTGCGGGAGGCAGATCACCGTCACCCCGGCCGCGGCGAGCTGATCGGCGGCCCGGGTCGCGGACTGTGAGGGGAGCCGGGCCAGACCGGCGCACGGGCCGACGGAGACCCCGGACCGTACTCCGCCCGCCACGGCGGCCAGCCGCCCGAGCCGAGCCGGGTCGTCACCGTCCGTGTGCAGGTCGACGGGGCAGCCGTACTCGGCGGCGATCTCCAGCACGGCCTCCGCGTAGCCCGCCGGGTCCGGGTCGAGGTCGGGGCAGCCGCCGACCGCGCACGCCCCCGTCTTCACCGCGTCGCGCAGCATGGCCAGGTTGTCGGCGCCCGCGACGCCGGTGAGCAGCCGGGGCACGGCCACCGGTGCGAGTTCGACGAGCCCGCGCAGCGAGTCCCGGGCCCGGAGAACGGCGTCGAGCGAGGCGAGACCCTGGACCGAGCCGATCCATACGTGCGCGCGCAGCGCGGTGGTGCCGTGGCCGAGCTGCAGCAGCGCGGCCTCGGTGGCCCGGCGTTGGATGTCCTGGGGTCGGTGCGATACGGGGCCCGGGATGCCGGGGCCCGTGCCGTCGGCGGTGAGCGCGGTGTCGCTGTGGGCGTGGGGTTCCACGGGAGCCGGGAGGAGCAGATGGCCTCGCAGGTCCACCCGGGCGCCGGGGGCGGCCAGACTGCCCGCGGTGCCGACGGCCTCGATGCGTCCGCCACCGAGCCGCACGTCCACGACGCGGCCGTCGGTGAGGCGGGCGCCGCAGAGCACCAGGGGGTTCGTCTCGGCGGTCGTGGCGGTATCGGGTCCGCCGGACGCGTCGGCAGGGTCGTCGGCGTGGTCGTCGGACGGCCGCGGGTGGCTGTCGGGCATCGCGCTCCTGGAACGGGAAGTCCCTGGCGGGGGGTGCGAGGGGTGCGAAGGGTGGTGACGGAAAGGAAGGAAGAAGGGGTGAGAGGGAGGGGAGAGGGCGACTGGAAAGGCGCGGAAGATCACGCAGAGTGAGTCGAGCCTAGGGGCGTGTTCGGTCCGGTTCGAGGAGGAGCGAAATAGTCGTACCGGTGTGGCTCCGAAGGCGTCCGGGCCGCGGGCGGGCGTCCGGGACGGCGGTGGCCGCCAGAGGTGAGCTGGGGCGAACACCGTGGCCCATGGGGCGGCGAGGCATTGTCCGGGCCGCGGGAAAAGGGGGGCGGCGCTGCTGGGAAAGGGGCGGCGGTGGCCGCTGCTTCGTGCGGGTCCGGGTGGAACGGCCGTGGCCTGTGTGATGGTCGAGGCGCTGATCAGGCGGCCGGCAAGCGGGAGCGAGGCGGATGACGGGCGGGCGGACCGGCCGCCGGGAGCGAGGCCCCCAAACCGATTTGGGCAACCGGCGACCGAGCGTGTAATGTCTTCCTCGCTCGCCCCAATAGCTCAGTCGGTAGAGCGTCTCCATGGTAAGGAGAAGGTCTGCGGTTCGATTCCGCATTGGGGCTCTGGTGATCGGGAATCCCCGCTTCGGCGGGGGGACCCTTCATCAAAGCGGTGTAGCTCAGTCGGTAGAGCAAGCGGCTCATAATCGCTGTGTCACCGGTTCAAGTCCGGTCACCGCTACCCACGGTAGCCGATTGCGGGGTCGGTCCTTCGATCGGCTACTCTTTTTTGCGTTCATCCGTCCATCCGTCCGTCAAGGAGCACTCACGTGGCTGCCACCGACGTCCGCCCGAAGATCACGCTGGCCTGCG
Source organism: Streptomyces sp. NPDC047982 (assembly GCF_043204165.1). Classification (NCBI taxonomy): domain Bacteria; kingdom Bacillati; phylum Actinomycetota; class Actinomycetes; order Kitasatosporales; family Streptomycetaceae; genus Streptomyces; species Streptomyces sp. NPDC047982. The sequence goes on from NZ_JBIDBS010000014.1 coordinate 107,000, forward strand.
TGGAGTGCAAGGAGCGGAATTACATCACCAAGAAGAACCGGCGCAACAACCCGGACCGTCTTGAGATGAAGAAGCACTGCCCGCGCTGCAACTCGCACACCGCGCACCGCGAAACGCGCTGAATCAGGCTCGTACACGAGGCCGTCCCCGATGGGGGCGGCCTCGTGTCGTTGTATTGGGGCTGTCTGTTGTTTCGGCCCTTTTCACCTTTCATCAGGAGGTAGCGAGCTCATGGCGCTCGACCAGTCCTTCGTGGGGCGGACCTATCCGCCCACCCCGCCGTACGAGGTCGGCCGCGAGAAGATCCGCGAGTTCGCCGAGGCGGTGGGCGACACGAATCCGGTGTACGCCGACCCCGAGGCCGCCCAAGCACTCGGCCACAGCGATGTGATCGCGCCGCCGACGTTCGTCTTCTCGATCACCTTCAAGGCCGCCGGGCAGGTGGTACAGGACCCGCAGTTGGGTCTGGACTACAGCCGCGTGGTGCACGGCGACCAGAAGTTCGCCTACACGCGCCCCGTGCGGGCGGGGGACCGGCTGACGGTCACCTCGACGATCGAGGGCATCAAGTCCCTGGCGGGCAACGACGTCCTGGACATCCGCGGCGAGGTCCACGACGCGTCGGGTGAACACGTGGTGACCGCGTGGACGAAGCTGGTGGCGCGAGCCGCCGAGGAGGCGTGATGACGGCGAAGATCGGATACGAGTCGGTCGAGGTCGGCACGGAGCTGCCGACGCGGTCCTTCCCGGTGACCCGGGCGACGCTGGTGCAGTACGCGGGCGCTTCCGGGGACTTCAACCCGATTCACTGGAACGAGAAGTTCGCCCGCGAGGTCGGACTGCCGGACGTGATCGCGCACGGCATGTTCACCATGGCCGAGGCGATCCGTGTAGTCACGGACTGGGTGGGCGACCCCGGTGCGGTCGTCGAGTACGGGGTGCGGTTCACCAAACCGGTCGTCGTGCCGAACGACGACGAGGGCGCCCTGATCGAGGTCGGCGCCAAGGTGGCCGCCCTGCTCGACGACAAGCGGGTGCGGGTGGACCTGACGGCCATGAGCGAGGGCAAGAAGGTGCTGGGCATGGCCCGGGCCGTGGTGCAGCTCGCCTGAGACCGGCGAGCGCGGACCGGCGAGCGCGCGAGGGGCACCGTCCTGGGGGGCGGTGCCCCTCGCCGCGTCTCCCGGCGTACGCCGGCCGGCGCGGGGCACCGACCGTGCTCGCCACGGTCTTCTCCTCTTCACGGACGGCACCGTCCCGGCGCTGTGGCTCGGCGCCGGAGCGGTGGCCCCGGCCGCCCTCGTCGCCCTGCTGGTCCCGGGCCGCGGCAGCGCCCCGGCGCCGGAGAGCCGGGCGGCGGACGGGACGGCGGGGGAGCGCGTCCTCGTCGCCGCCTGAGCGGCCCTCGCGTCCCGCACAGGTGGACACAGCCCCTTCCCGGCGCCCCGGTCCGTGGCCCCGCCCGAGCGGTGGGACCACGGACCGTACTCTTGTCCCCGTGCTGGAACTCCACGACGCCCCCCTCGCCCCCCTGACCACCTTCCGTCTCGGCGGTCCCGCCACCCGCCTCCTCACGGCGACGACCGACGCCGAGGTGATCGAGGCCGTGCGCGAGGCCGACGACACCGGTACCCCGCTCCTCGTCATCGGCGGCGGCAGCAACCTGGTCATCGGCGACAAGGGCTTCGACGGCACCGCCCTGCGCATCGCGACCGAGGGCTTCGCCCTGGACGGCTCCACGCTGGAGCTGGCCGCCGGAGAGGTCTGGACGGACGCTGTCGCCCGTACCGTCGAGGCGGGTCTCGCAGGCATCGAGTGCCTGGCCGGAATCCCGGGCTCCGCCGGGGCGACGCCGATCCAGAACGTCGGCGCCTACGGCCAGGAGGTGGCCTCCACGATCACGGAGGTCGTGGCCTACGACCGGCAGGCCCGCGAAACGGTCACCCTCTCCAACGCAGAATGCGCGTTCTCGTACCGGCACAGCCGTTTCAAGGCCGAACCCGACCGCTTCGTGGTGCTCCGTATCCGTTTCGAGCTGGAGGACGCGGGCGGTCTGTCCGCGCCCCTGAAATACGCCGAGACAGCCCGCGCCATGGGTGTCGAACAGGGCGAGCGCGTGCCCGCCTCGGCCGCTCGCGAAACCGTGCTCAAGCTCCGCGCAGGCAAGGGCATGGTCCTGGACCCCGAGGACCACGACTCCTGGTCGGCGGGTTCCTTCTTCACCAACCCGATCCTGGAAGCGGCCCAGTACGAGGCGTTCCTCGCCCGCGTCAGGGACCGGCTCGGCCCCGACGTGACGCCCCCCGCCTTCCCCGCGGACGGGGGGCGCACCAAGACCTCCGCGGCCTGGCTCATCGACAGGGCCGGTTTCACCAAGGGGTACGGCACCGGACCGGCCCGTATCTCCACCAAGCACACCCTCGCGCTCACCAACCGGGGCGGCGCCACCACCGAGGACCTTCTCGCACTCGCACGCGAGGTCGTCGCCGGCGTCCACGAGGCGTTCGGCGTCACGCTCGTCAACGAGCCCGTCACGGTCGGCGTGAGCCTGTAGGACGCGGACACGTGAGCCTGTAGGGCGCGTACGACGGATGGTCGGCGGCCGGCGGCGCTCCCGGACGTGCACCAGTCCCGCACGCCACCGCCCGGCGGCGCCTCGGGCGCACGCCAGTACGCCAGGCCGCACGCCTCTTGGCACGCCACCGCCCGGCGGGACCCTTCAGTGCGCCGCGCCCACGTCCTGCCTCACCGCGACCCGGTCGTCGGCCGGCGTGGGCGTCGCATAGGCCGCATCGGCCGTGAGGCGGTCTGGCGCCGCCGCGCGGACCGCCGCCGACCGTCCGGTACCCGATCGGGCGGAGGCGGACGGATCCGGGCCGACGCGGACCGCGGCTCAGCCGACGGGCTGCGCCAGCCAGTCGTCGATGCCCGCCAGCAGCTCCGCGCGCACCGGGGCCGGTGCGGCGGAGCCGCGTACGGACTGCCGGGCCAGCTCCGCGAGCTCCTCGTCGGTGAACGCGTGGTGGTGCCGTACGAGGTCGTACTGGGCGGCCAGCCGGGAACCGAAGAGCAGCGGGTCGTCCGCGCCCAGCGCCATCGGCACCCCGGCATCGAACAGAGTGCGCAGGGGGACATCGGCGGGCTTCTCGTAGACGCCCAGCGCCACGTTCGACGCCGGGCACACCTCGCAGGTCACCCCGCTCTCCGCCAGTCGGCGCAGCAGCCGCGGGTCCTCGGCGGCCCGGACGCCGTGCCCGATCCGGGAGGCGTCCAGGTCGTCCAGGCAGTCCCGCACGCTGGCGGGGCCCGACAGCTCACCGCCGTGCGGGGCGGCCAGCAGACCGCCGTCCCGGGCGATGGCGAAGGCCCGGTCGAAGTCCCGGGCCATGCCCCGGCGCTCGTCGTTGGAGAGGCCGAAGCCCACCACGCCCCGGTCCGCGTACCGCACCGCGAGCCGGGCCAGGGTCCGGGCGTCCAGCGGGTGCTTCATACGGTTCGCCGCGATCACCACCCGCATCGGCAGACCGGTCCCGCGCGAGGCGGCGTCCACCGCGTCCAGGATGATCTCGATCGCCGGGATCAGCCCTCCCAGCAGCGGGGCGTACGAGGTGGGGTCGACCTGTATCTCCAGCCAGCCGGAACCGTCGGCGACGTCCTCCTGGGCCGTCTCGCGCACCAGCCGCTGGATGTCCTCGGGGGCTCTCAGGCAGGAGCGGGCGATGTCGTAGAGCCGCTGGAAGCGGAACCAGCCGCGTTCGTCCGTGGCCCGCAGCCGGGGCGGTTCGCCTCCGGTCAGGGCCTCCGGCAGGCGCACGCCGTACTTGTCGGCGAGTTCGAGCAGGGTCGTGGGCCGCATGGACCCGGTGAAATGCAGGTGCAGGTGGGCCTTGGGCAACAGCCGTACGTCACGCTCCATTCCAGGATCTTGCCGCACGCGCGGGGTCCGGCGGTAGCCGCTTTCCCCATCCGGGATGGCGCACGAACAAATCGCCGACCCCCGGCCGGGGCCGGGGGTCGGCGAGGGAATTCCAGCGCTGCTACGCCTTGGCCTCCGCCAGGAGCTTCTGGAGTCGCGAGACGCCCTCGACGAGGTCGTCGTCGCCCAGGGCGTACGAGAGGCGCAGATAGCCCGGCGTGCCGAACGCCTCGCCCGGCACGACCGCGACCTCGGCCTCGTCCAGGATGAGCGCCGCCAGCTCGACCGAGGTGGCCGGGCGCCTGCCGCGGATCTCCTTGCCGAGCAGCTCCTTCACCGAGGGGTAGGCGTAGAAAGCGCCCTCGGGCTCGGGGCACAGCACGCCGTCGATCTCGTTGAGCATCCGCACGATGGTCCGGCGGCGCCGGTCGAAGGCGGTGCGCATCTCGGCGACCGCGTCCAGGTCCCCGGAGACGGCGGCCAGCGCGGCCACCTGGGCGACGTTGGAGACGTTGGACGTGGCGTGCGACTGGAGGTTGGTCGCGGCCTTGACGACGTCCTTCGGGCCGATGAGCCAGCCCACCCGCCAGCCGGTCATCGCATACGTCTTGGCGACACCGTTGACCACGACGCACTTGTCGCGCAGCTCGGGCACGATCGTCGGAAGCGAGGTGAACGTGGCGTCGCCGTAGACCAGGTGCTCGTAGATCTCGTCGGTCAGCACCCACAGGCCGTGCTCGACGGCCCAGCGGCCGATCGCCTCGGCCTCGGCCTCGCTGTACACGGCGCCGGTCGGGTTGGAGGGCGACACGAAGAGGAGGACCTTGGTCTTCTCCGTGCGCGCCGCCTCCAGCTGCTCCACGGAGACCCGGTAGCCGGTGGTCTCGTCTGCCACGACCTCCACCGGGACGCCGCCGGCCAGCCGGATCGACTCGGGGTAGGTGGTCCAGTACGGGGCCGGGACGATGACCTCGTCGCCCGGGTCGAGGATCGCGGCGAACGCCTCGTAGATGGCCTGCTTGCCGCCGTTGGTCACCAGGACCTGGGAGGCGTCGACCTCGTAGCCGGAGTCGCGCAGCGTCTTCTCCGCGATCGCGGCCTTGAGTTCGGGAAGCCCGCCCGCCGGGGTGTAGCGGTGGTACTTCGGGTTGCGGCATGCCTCGACGGCTGCCTCGACGATGTAGCCGGGGGTCGGGAAGTCGGGCTCACCGGCGCCGAAGCCGATCACCGGACGGCCGGCGGCCTTGAGGGCCTTGGCCTTGGCGTCGACGGCGAGGGTGGCGGACTCGGAGATCGCGCCGACTCGGGCGGAGACCCGGCGCTCGGACGGAGAAGTTGCAGCGCTCATGGCCTCCATGGTTCCAGACCGCCGGGCCCGGCGGCGCGCGGTGTTCAGGGAGCGGACGGGACCTTGGCGGCATCCGGACGGGCCGCGGACGCCATGCGGCGGGAGACGTCGCGGGCTATCTGTTCGACGCCGGGCCGCCGAGCACGTACACTCACCTGTCGTTGGCCTTCACCAACCACATCGCTTCCCCTCCCGGAGCACCCGGGAAGATGCGGTAGGTTGGTGGAAACCACAAAGGGTCGTAGCTCAATTGGTAGAGCACTGGTCTCCAAAACCAGCGGTTGGGGGTTCAAGTCCCTCCGGCCCTGCTACACACTTCTTCGCCAGGAAGTGTGCGCATGTACGTACTTCAATGCACCGCCGTGCGGCTCCACCGGGCGCGGCACGGCCACGACCCGGAATCAGGTGAGAAGCGTGACGGACGCCGTGGGCTCCATCGACATGCCTGATGCCGAGGATGAAGTACCCGAGTCGAAGAAGAAGACCCGGAAGGGCGGCAAGCGCGGTAAGAAGGGCCCCCTGGGTCGCCTCGCCCTGTTCTACCGCCAGATCATCGCCGAGTTGCGCAAGGTCGTCTGGCCGACCCGTTCCCAGCTGACGACTTACACCACCGTGGTGATCGCCTTCGTCGTCGTCATGATCGGCCTCGTGACCGTGATCGACTTCGGTTTCCAGCGGGTCATCAAGTACGTCTTCGGCTGATCCCGCGGAGGGCGCCTCATGGGCGCCCCTTTCGCATGTTCCACCCATATGTAGCCAGGAAGAAGCAGCCACCGTGTCTGACCCGAACCTGAACGACGCCGTCGAGCCGACGGCGGGCGCCTTCGAGTCCGCCGAGGACGAGCTCGACATCGTCGAGGCGGCGGACGCCGAGGAGCCGGACCAGGCCGAAGCTGCCGACGCCGCCGCAGGGGAGCCCGCCGAGCAGGCCGCCCTGCACATCGAGGACGACGCCGCAGCCGACGCGGATCCCGAGAACGACGAGAGCGACGCCGAGGAGGCCGCTCCGGTCGACGCCGTCGCAGCCCTGCGCGAGGAACTGCGCGGCCTGCCCGGCGAGTGGTACGTCATCCACACGTACGCCGGTTACGAGAAGCGCGTGAAGGCCAACCTGGAGCAGCGCGCCGTCTCGCTGAACGTCGAGGACTTCATCTACCAGGCCGAGGTGCCCGAGGAAGAGATCGTCCAGATCAAGAACGGCGAGCGCAAGAACGTCCGCCAGAACAAGCTCCCGGGCTACGTGCTGGTCCGCATGGACCTGACGAACGAGTCCTGGGGCGTCGTCCGCAACACCCCCGGTGTCACCGGTTTCGTGGGCAACGCCTACGACCCGTACCCGCTGACCCTGGACGAGATCGTCAAGATGCTCGCCCCGGAGGCGGAGGAGAAGGCCGCCCGCGAGGCCGCTGAGGCCGAGGGCAAGCCGGCGCCGGCCCGCAAGGTCGAGGTGCAGGTGCTCGACTTCGAAGTGGGCGACTCGGTCACCGTCACCGACGGACCGTTCGCCACGCTGCAGGCGACGATCAACGAGATCAACGCCGACTCGAAGAAGGTCAAGGGCCTCGTCGAGATCTTCGGCCGCGAGACCCCGGTCGAGCTCAGCTTCGACCAGATCCAGAAGAACTGACGGTTTTCGGTAGATCTCTGGATACATGCCTACCGAGCAGGTCGGGCCGGTTTCGTCGCCGGTCTGACCTGCTCGGTTTTTGGTCGCGCAGCCATACCCGTTATCGTTGCGCGGTATGCCTCCGTCCGGATGACCGGACGGTGGCGGAACACTCTCACTAGGACCCGGAGAGAGCAATGCCTCCCAAGAAGAAGAAGGTCACGGGGCTTATCAAGCTCCAGATCAACGCCGGTGCGGCCAACCCGGCCCCGCCGGTCGGCCCCGCGCTCGGCCAGCACGGCGTCAACATCATGGAGTTCTGCAAGGCCTACAACGCCGCGACCGAGTCGCAGCGTGGCATGGTCGTGCCGGTGGAGATCACGGTCTACGAGGACCGTTCCTTCACCTTCGTCACCAAGACTCCGCCGGCCGCGAAGCTGATCCTCAAGGCCGCGGGTGTGGAGAAGGGCTCCGGCGAGCCGCACAAGACCAAGGTCGCCAAGCTGACGGCCGCCCAGGTCCGCGAGATCGCCACGACGAAGCTCCCCGACCTGAACGCCAACGACCTCGACGCCGCGTCGAAGATCATCGAAGGCACCGCCCGTTCCATGGGCATCACGGTCGAAGGCTGACCCAGCCCCTCACGTACGCAGTGGTAGGGCCGAGCGCTGGCCCGCACCACGACTCCACACCCTGAGCACACAGGAGCAGAAGTGAAGCGCAGCAAGAACCTCCGCGCTGCGGACGCCAAGGTCGACCGGTCGCGCAACTACGCGCCGCTCGAGGCCGTCCGTCTCGCCAAGGAGACCGCCTCCGTCAAGTTCGACGGCACCGTCGAGGTCGCCCTCCGCCTGGGCGTCGACCCGCGCAAGGCCGATCAGATGGTCCGCGGCACCGTGAACCTCCCGCACGGCACCGGCAAGACCGCCCGGGTCCTGGTCTTCGCGACCGGTGACCGTGCTGCGGCCGCGGAAGCCGCGGGCGCCGACATCGTCGGCGCCGACGAGCTCATCGACGAGGTGGCGAAGGGCCGTCTGGACTTCGACGCCGTCGTCGCCACCCCGGACCTCATGGGCAAGGTCGGCCGCCTCGGCCGCGTGCTCGGTCCGCGTGGTCTGATGCCGAACCCGAAGACCGGCACCGTCACCCCTGATGTCGCCAAGGCTGTCACCGACATCAAGGGCGGCAAGATCGAGTTCCGTGTCGACAAGCACGCGAACCTCCACTTCATCATCGGCAAGGTCTCCTTCGACGAGACCAAGCTGGTGGAGAACTACGGTGCGGCGCTGGAGGAGATCCTCCGTCTGAAGCCGTCCGCCGCCAAGGGCCGCTACATCAAGAAGGCCACCCTGGCCACCACGATGGGCCCCGGCATCCCGCTGGACGCCAACCGCACCCGCAACCTCCTCGTCGAGGAGGACCCGGCCGCCGTCTGAGCCCCCGCGCTCGGCAGTACGCCGCGTCACGTGTGACATCGACGGGCCCCGCAACCTCTTCAGGTGCGGGGCCCGTCCTCGTACCCGTACCCACGAGGTGTCCGTACGCATGAGCGGGCTGTGTCAGACCTGTGCGTTAGCGTGAGGGTCCGAGAGTCGAACGAGGGGTGGAAACGGCCATGAGGACCAGTACTGTGCGACGCGTTGGCCTGGCGGTGGCGGTGGCGGCGGCGCTGACGTCCGTCACGTCCTGCAGCGGCGCCGAGAAATTCGACCCGGTCGCCGCGCTGCGTCAGGTGCAGAAGAAGACCGGTGGCGTGGACTCGGCGAAGATCGAGGGGACCACGGAGATGGGCACCATCATGTCCATGAAGCAGACCGGCGCCGTCGACTGGTCCGACGGTCTGACGGGCACCATGCAGATCACCTACACCGGCGGCAGCATGGCGGACGCCATGAAGCAGACCGGTGGCAGCGGCACGATGGAGGCCCGCTACTACAAGGACGGCTACGCCGTGAACATGGGCGACGGCTTCGCCCAGCAGTCCGGCGGCAAGCGCTGGATCAGCTACGAGTACGCCGACCTCGCCGAGCTCGCGGGTGCCTCCGGCGAGGCGATGAAGCAGCAGATGCAGAACGCCACACCCACCCAGGCGGTGCAGTCCCTGCTGGCCTCCGGTGATGTGAAGAAGGTCGGCGAGGAGGACGTGCGCGGGGTTCGTGCGACGCACTACTCCGGCACGCTCGACGTCGCCGAGCTGACCGAGAAGAACTCGGCGCTCGACGCCGCCCAGCTCGCCGAGCTGAAGAAGCAGCTGGACGAGGTGGGGATCACCACGGAGCAGGTCGACATATGGGTGGACGAGAACGACCTGCTGGTCAAGAAGACCGAGCGCGCCAAGATGAAGACCGGCGAGATGAACTCGACCATCCACTACAGCGACTACGGCACGAAGGTCTCCGTGGAGAAGCCGTCGGCAGGTGACACGGTCAAGTTCACCGACCTCATGAAGCAGCAGCAGAAGGCCGGCGCCCCCACGGGCTGAAGCACCGGTACCGTCGCGGGAACGGACGGATTTGCCCGGCGCGACACCGGTCGCGTACTCTCTCACAGAAGCCAAAGACCGCTGGTCGTTGCTGTGCCCTCGTAGTGGGGAACGGTGACCGAAGGATCCGTCGAGTACGGGCGACCTGCGCAGGTGACTGTGGAGAGCTCCCGGATTTTTTCGGTCGAGCTACGCCCTGGCGCCTGCGCCGGGGCGTTCGTCTTTCCCGGCCCCTTCTGAGCGGTCCTCATCACCCGGAAGGAGGCCGACGCTCATGGCAAGGCCCGACAAGGCTGCCGCGGTAGCCGAGCTGACGGACCAGTTCCGCAGCTCGAACGCCGCCGTGCTGACCGAGTACCGGGGTCTCACCGTGGCCCAGCTCAAGCAGCTGCGCCGTTCGCTCGGTGAGAACGCCCAGTACGCCGTGGTGAAGAACACGCTGACCAAGATTGCGGCCAACGAGGCCGGGATCGACTCGCTCGACGACCTTTTCGCGGGTCCGACGGCGGTTGCCTTCATCACCGGTGACCCGGTGGAGTCGGCGAAGGGTCTTCGTGACTTCGCCAAGGACAACCCCAACCTCGTCATCAAGGGCGGTGTCCTTGACGGCAAGGCGCTGTCCGCCGACGAGATCAAGAAGCTCGCGGACCTCGAGTCCCGCGAGGTTCTGCTCAGCAAGCTGGCCGGTGCCTTCAAGGGCAAGCAGTCCCAGGCTGCTTCGCTCTTCCAGGCTCTGCCGTCGAAGCTCGTCCGCACCGTGGACGCGCTGCGCGCCAAGCAGGCCGAGCAGGGCGGTGCCGAGTAATTCGGCTCGCGCAGTGATCGCGGCCCCGATGGGGCGGCGGTCGTAGCGGGCCCGTACGCCCGCCTCACATGTACATCCGGCACCAGCCGAATTAGTGGAAGGACGCCATCATGGCGAAGCTCAGCCAGGAAGACCTGCTCGCGCAGTTCGAGGAGATGACCCTCATCGAGCTCTCCGAGTTCGTGAAGGCCTTCGAGGAGAAGTTCGACGTCACCGCCGCCGCTGCCGCGCCGGTCGTCGTCGCCGGCGGTGTCGCCGGTGGCGGCGAGGCCGCTGTCGAGGAGAAGGACGAGTTCGACGTCATCCTCACGGGCGCCGGCGACAAGAAGATCCAGGTCATCAAGGTCGTGCGCGAGCTGACCTCCCTGGGCCTGAAGGAGGCCAAGGACCTCGTCGACGGCACCCCGAAGCCGGTCCTCGAGAAGGTCAACAAGGAGGCCGCCGACAAGGCTGCCGAGGCCCTCAAGGGCGCCGGCGCCGCTGTCGAGGTCAAGTGACCTCAGGAGTCGGCCGACTCCTTTCACCGCCCGTGCCGTAGGGCACGGGGCCGCGTGACGAAGGGCGATCACCCATCGAGGTGGTCGCCCTTCGGCGTACCCGGCACCGCTGCCTTGCTCTTCCTGCGGCGACGAGTATGGTGATCATCGCCGTTGCCTCTCGGGGGACGGCTGTCCGGCCTCGGCAGGCTGCCGCTGTGCGGCCCCCGGCAAGGGGCCTTGACGAACCGGACGCGGCGCGCGATTCTCAGGACGCGTCAGCACATCGATCCGAATCCGAGGCATGGATCGTGGCCGAAGTGGGCAGTAAAGAAGAGCGCAGCACGCGCGGGACCAATAGGTGTTGAGAACAACTGGTGCGAGCAACGTGGGTCTCTGAGAACCCTCACTGGACATCAGTGTGCCGTTTGGCTACACTGTCCCTTTGCGCTGCCTGTTAGCTGCCCTCTGCCCGTCACCAGGGGCATGCCCACGCTTGAGCACCGGCGATCACACGTCTCTGACCTGGCCTTTCCGGCCGGAGTCAGGAACCGACCGTCTTGGCGTCCAGCTTGGGACCGGTACGCGCGTAGTGAGTCCGAGCCCTCGGAAGGACCCCCTCTTGGCCGCCTCGCGCAACGCCTCGACCGCGAATACGAACAACGGTGCCAGCACTGCCCCGCTGCGCATCTCCTTTGCAAAGATCAAGGAGCCCCTCGAGGTTCCGAACCTCCTCGCGCTGCAGACCGAGAGCTTCGACTGGCTTCTCGGCAATGCCGCCTGGAAGGCTCGCGTCGAGGCTGCTCTGGACAGTGGACAAGACGTCCCCACCAAGTCCGGACTGGAGGAAATCTTCGAGGAGATCTCCCCGATCGAGGACTTCTCCGGGTCGATGTCGCTGACGTTCCGCGACCACCGCTTCGAGCCCCCGAAGAACTCGATCGACGAGTGCAAGGAGCGCGACTTCACGTACGCCGCCCCGCTCTTCGTCACGGCGGAGTTCACCAACAACGAGACCGGTGAGATCAAGTCCCAGACGGTCTTCATGGGCGACTTCCCGCTCATGACGAACAAGGGCACCTTCGTCATCAACGGCACCGAGCGTGTCGTCGTGTCGCAGCTGGTCCGTTCGCCGGGCGTCTACTTCGACTCGTCCATCGACAAGACGTCCGACAAGGACATCTTCTCCGCCAAGATCATCCCGTCCCGGGGTGCCTGGCTGGAGATGGAGATCGACAAGCGCGACATGGTCGGTGTCCGTATCGACCGCAAGCGCAAGCAGTCCGTCACCGTGCTGCTGAAGGCGCTCGGCTGGACCACCGAGCAGATCCTGCAGGAGTTCGGCGAGTACGAGTCCATGCGCGCCACCCTGGAGAAGGACCACACCCAGGGCCAGGACGACGCGCTGCTCGACATCTACCGCAAGCTCCGTCCGGGCGAGCCGCCCACGCGCGAGGCCGCCCAGACGCTGCTGGAGAACCTCTACTTCAACCCCAAGCGCTACGACCTCGCGAAGGTCGGCCGCTACAAGGTCAACAAGAAGCTCGGCGCCGACGAGCCCCTGGACGCCGGCGTGCTCACCACCGACGACGTCATCGCGACCATCAAGTACCTGGTCCAGCTGCACGCCGGTGAGACCGAGACGGTCGGCGAGTCCGGCCGCCCGATCGTCGTCGAGACCGACGACATCGACCACTTCGGCAACCGCCGCCTGCGCAACGTCGGCGAGCTCATCCAGAACCAGGTCCGCACGGGTCTCGCCCGTATGGAGCGCGTCGTGCGCGAGCGCATGACCACCCAGGACGTCGAGGCGATCACGCCCCAGACCCTGATCAACATCCGGCCGGTCGTCGCCTCCATCAAGGAGTTCTTCGGCACCAGCCAGCTGTCCCAGTTCATGGACCAGAACAACCCGCTGTCCGGGCTGACGCACAAGCGTCGTCTGTCCGCGCTCGGCCCGGGTGGTCTCTCCCGTGAGCGGGCCGGCTTCGAGGTCCGTGACGTGCACCCGTCCCACTACGGACGCATGTGCCCGATCGAGACCCCTGAAGGCCCGAACATCGGTCTGATCGGTTCGCTCGCCTCGTACGGCCGCGTCAACGCGTTCGGCTTCATCGAGACGCCGTACCGCAAGGTCGTCGACGGCCAGGTCACCGACGAGGTCGACTACATCACCGCCGACGAGGAGGACCGCTTCGTCATCGCCCAGGCGAACGCGCCGCTCTCCGAGGAGCTGCGCTTCGTCGAGCCCCGCGTCCTGGTCCGCCGCCGCGGCGGCGAGGTCGACTACGTCTCCGCCGCGGACGTCGACTACATGGACGTCTCCCCGCGCCAGATGGTGTCCGTCGCCACCGCGATGATCCCCTTCCTGGAGCACGACGACGCCAACCGCGCCCTCATGGGGGCGAACATGATGCGGCAGGCGGTGCCGCTCATCAAGTCCGAGGCGCCGCTCGTCGGCACCGGCATGGAGTACCGCTGCGCCACCGACGCCGGTGACGTGCTGAAGGCCGAGAAGGACGGTGTGGTCCAGGAGGTCTCCGCGGACTACATCACCGTGACGAACGACGACGGCACGTACACCACGTACCGCATCGCCAAGTTCATGCGCTCCAACCAGGGCACCTCGGTCAACCAGAAGGTCATCGTCTCCGAGGGTGACCGGGTCGTCGCCGACCAGGTCCTCGCCGACGGTCCGGCCACCGAGAACGGCGAGATGGCCCTCGGCAAGAACCTGCTGGTGGCGTTCATGCCGTGGGAGGGTCACAACTACGAGGACGCGATCATCCTGTCGCAGCGCCTCGTGCAGGACGACGTCCTCTCCTCGATCCACATCGAGGAGCACGAGGTCGACGCCCGTGACACCAAGCTCGGCCCCGAGGAGATCACCCGGGACATCCCGAACGTCTCCGAGGAGGTCCTCGCCGACCTCGACGAGCGCGGCATCATCCGCATCGGCGCCGAGGTCGTCGCCGGTGACATCCTCGTCGGCAAGGTCACGCCCAAGGGTGAGACCGAGCTGACCCCCGAGGAGCGCCTGCTCCGCGCGATCTTCGGTGAGAAGGCGCGCGAGGTCCGCGACACCTCGCTGAAGGTCCCGCACGGCGAGATCGGCAAGGTCATCGGCGTCCGCGTCTTCGACCGCGAGGAGGGCGACGAACTGCCGCCCGGCGTGAACCAGCTGGTCCGCGTCTACGTCGCGCAGAAGCGCAAGATCACCGACGGTGACAAGCTCGCCGGCCGTCACGGCAACAAGGGCGTCATCTCGAAGATCCTGCCGATCGAGGACATGCCGTTCCTGGAGGACGGCACCCCCGTCGACATCATCCTCAACCCGCTGGGTGTCCCGTCCCGAATGAACCCGGGACAGGTCCTGGAGATCCACCTCGGCTGGCTCGCCAGCCGCGGCTGGGACGTCTCCGGCCTCGGTGACGAGTGGGCCAAGCGCCTGCAGTCCATCGGCGCCGACCGGGTCGCCCCCGGCACCAACGTCGCCACCCCCGTCTTCGACGGCGCGCGCGAGGACGAGATCTCCGGTCTTTTCGACGCCACGATCCCGAACCGCGACGGCGACCGCCTGGTGCGGGCCTCCGGCAAGGCCAAGCTGTTCGACGGCCGCTCCGGCGAGCCGTTCCCGGACCCGGTCTCGGTCGGCTACATGTACATCCTTAAGCTGCACCACCTCGTCGACGACAAGCTGCACGCGCGTTCGACGGGTCCGTACTCGATGATCACCCAGCAGCCGCTGGGTGGTAAGGCGCAGTTCGGTGGTCAGCGCTTCGGTGAGATGGAGGTGTGGGCCCTTGAGGCATACGGCGCCGCATACGCCCTCCAGGAGCTCCTGACGATCAAGTCCGACGACGTGACCGGCCGCGTGAAGGTCTACGAGGCCATCGTCAAGGGCGAGAACATCCCCGAGCCCGGCATCCCCGAGTCCTTCAAGGTGCTCATCAAGGAAATGCAGTCGCTCTGCCTCAACGTGGAGGTGCTGTCCTCCGACGGCATGTCCATCGAGATGCGCGACACGGACGAGGACGTCTTCCGCGCGGCGGAGGAGCTCGGTATCGACCTGTCCCGGCGCGAGCCGAGCAGCGTCGAAGAGGTCTGACGGGTTGGCCGGCCGGATCCTCGTGATCCGGCCGGCTCTCCCCGGACCCGTTCAGACCATTGCTGAAGTGCCCCATATTTCTCGCCTGACGCGAGGGGGCTCGAACCCCCGAAAGAGGGATTGACGACAAGTGCTCGACGTCAACTTCTTCGACGAGCTGCGGATCGGCCTCGCCACCGCGGACGACATCCGGACCTGGTCGCACGGCGAAGTGAAGAAGCCGGAGACCATCAACTACCGCACGCTCAAGCCCGAAAAGGACGGACTCTTCTGCGAGAAGATCTTCGGTCCGACCCGGGACTGGGAGTGCTACTGCGGCAAGTACAAGCGTGTCCGCTTCAAGGGCATCATCTGTGAGCGCTGTGGCGTCGAGGTCACGCGTGCCAAGGTGCGCCGCGAGCGCATGGGCCACATCGAGCTCGCCGCTCCCGTCACCCACATCTGGTACTTCAAGGGCGTCCCGTCGCGCCTGGGCTACCTGCTCGACCTGGCGCCGAAGGACCTGGAGAAGGTCATCTACTTCGCCGCGTACATGATCACGTACGTGGACGAGGAGCGCCGAACCCGCGACCTGCCCTCGCTGGAGGCGCACGTCTCCGTCGAGCGCCAGCAGATCGAGAACCGCCGCGACGCCGACCTGGAGGCCCGCGCCAAGAAGCTCGAGACCGACCTGGCCGAGCTGGAGGCCGAGGGCGCCAAGGCCGACGTGCGCCGCAAGGTGCGCGAAGGCGCCGAGCGCGAGATGAAGCAGCTGCGCGACCGCGCGCAGCGCGAGATCGACCGCCTCGACGAGGTGTGGAACCGCTTCAAGAACCTCAAGGTCCAGGACCTGGAGGGCGACGAGCTGCTCTACCGCGAGCTGCGTGACCGCTTCGGCACGTACTTCGACGGCTGCATGGGCGCCGCCGCCCTGCAAAAGCGCCTCGAGTCCTTCGACCTGGAGGAGGAGGCCGAGAAGCTCCGCGAGATCATCCGTACCGGCAAGGGCCAGAAGAAGACCCGCGCGCTCAAGCGCCTCAAGGTCGTCTCCGCGTTCCTGCAGACCAGCAACAAGCCCAAGGGCATGGTGCTCGACTGCGTGCCGGTCATCCCGCCGGACCTGCGTCCGATGGTGCAGCTGGACGGTGGCCGCTTCGCGACCTCCGACCTGAACGACCTGTACCGCCGTGTGATCAACCGCAACAACCGTCTGAAGCGGCTCCTGGACCTCGGTGCCCCGGAGATCATCGTCAACAACGAGAAGCGCATGCTTCAGGAGGCCGTTGACGCCCTCTTCGACAACGGCCGTCGCGGCCGCCCGGTGACGGGCCCCGGCAACCGCCCGCTGAAGTCCCTCAGCGACATGCTGAAGGGGAAGCAGGGTCGTTTCCGTCAGAACCTGCTCGGCAAGCGTGTCGACTACTCGGCGCGTTCCGTGATCGTCGTCGGTCCGCAGCTGAAGCTGCACCAGTGCGGTCTGCCGAAGGCCATGGCGCTGGAGCTCTTCAAGCCGTTCGTGATGAAGCGCCTGGTCGACCTGAACCACGCGCAGAACATCAAGTCGGCCAAGCGCATGGTCGAGCGCGGCCGCACCGTGGTGTACGACGTCCTCGAAGAGGTCATCGCCGAGCACCCGGTGCTGCTGAACCGTGCGCCCACGCTGCACCGCCTCGGCATCCAGGCATTCGAGCCGCAGCTGGTCGAGGGCAAGGCCATCCAGATCCACCCGCTCGTCTGCACCGCGTTCAACGCGGACTTCGACGGTGACCAGATGGCCGTCCACCTGCCGCTCTCCGCGGAGGCGCAGGCCGAGGCCCGCATCCTGATGCTGTCCTCGAACAACATCCTCAAGCCGGCCGACGGCCGTCCGGTCACCATGCCGACCCAGGACATGGTGCTGGGCCTGTTCTTCCTCACCACGGACGAGGAGGAGCGCGACGTCATCGGACAGGGCCGTTCCTTCGGTTCCACGGCCGAGGCGATCATGGCCTTCGACGCCCGCGAGCTGTCGCTCCAGGCGAAGGTCGACATCCGCTTCCCGGTGGGCACCATCCCGCCGCGCGGCTGGGTGCCGCCGGTCGCCGAGGAAGGGGCCGACGGCGTAGGGGAGCGGCCGTACCAGCAGGGCGACTCGTTCCGGCTGCGTACGTCCCTGGGCCGCGCGCTCTTCAACGAGCTGCTGCCCGAGGACTACCCGTTCGTCGACTACTCGGTCGGAAAGAAGCAGCTCTCCGAGATCGTCAACGACCTCGCCGAGCGCTACCCCAAGGTCATCGTGGCGGCGACGCTCGACAACCTGAAGGCGGCCGGCTTCTACTGGGCGACCCGTTCCGGTGTCACCGTGGCCATCTCCGACGTCGTGGTCCCCGAGGCCAAGAAGGCGATCGTCGCGGGCTACGAGGCGCAGGACGAGAAGGTCCAGAAGCAGTACGAGCGCGGTCTGATCACCAAGGACGAGCGCACGCAGGAACTCATCGCGATCTGGACCAAGGCGACCAACGAGGTCGCCGAGGCCATGAACGAGAACTTCCCCAAGACCAACCCCATCTTCATGATGGTCGACTCGGGT
This sequence comes from Streptomyces sp. NPDC047982, assembly GCF_043204165.1. Lineage (NCBI taxonomy): Bacteria > Bacillati > Actinomycetota > Actinomycetes > Kitasatosporales > Streptomycetaceae > Streptomyces > Streptomyces sp. NPDC047982. The sequence goes on from NZ_JBIDBS010000014.1 coordinate 124,289, forward strand.
GCCCGAGGAAACATGATGCAGATGAGGCAGATCGCCGGTATGCGCGGTCTGGTGTCGAACGCGAAGAACGAGACGATCCCGCGTCCCATCAAGGCGTCCTTCCGCGAGGGCCTGTCCGTGCTGGAGTACTTCATCTCCACGCACGGTGCCCGTAAGGGTCTGGCGGACACCGCCCTGCGTACCGCCGACTCGGGTTACCTGACCCGTCGTCTGGTGGACGTCTCGCAGGACGTGATCATCCGCGAGGAGGACTGCGGCACCGACCGCGGCCTGAAGCTGCGGATCGCCGAGAAGGGCGCCGACGGCGTGCTCCGCAAGACGGAGGACGTCGAGACCTCGGTCTACGCCCGCATGCTCGCCGAGGACGTCGTCGTCGACGGCAAGGTCATCGCGCCGGCCAACGTCGACCTCGGTGACGTCCTGATCGACCAACTGGTCGCCGCCGGCGTCGAGACGGTCAAGACCCGCTCGGTCCTGACCTGCGAGTCCGCGGTCGGCACCTGTGCCTTCTGCTACGGACGCTCGCTCGCCACCGGCAAGCTGGTCGACATCGGTGAGGCGGTCGGCATCATCGCCGCCCAGTCCATCGGTGAGCCCGGTACCCAGCTGACGATGCGCACCTTCCACACCGGTGGTGTGGCCGGTGACGACATCACCCAGGGTCTGCCGCGTGTCGTCGAGCTCTTCGAGGCCCGTACGCCCAAGGGTGTCGCCCCGATCTCGGAGGCGGCCGGCCGCGTCCGCATCGAGGAGACCGAGAAGACCAAGAAGATCGTCGTCACCCCGGACGACGGCAGCGACGAGACGGCCTACCCGATCTCCAAGCGTGCCCGTCTCCTGGTGGGCGAGGGCGACCACGTCGAGGTGGGCCAGAAGCTCACCGTGGGGGCCACCAACCCGCACGACGTGCTGCGCATCCTCGGCCAGCGCGCGGTCCAGGTCCACCTGGTCGGCGAGGTCCAGAAGGTCTACAACTCGCAGGGTGTGTCGATCCACGACAAGCACATCGAGATCATCATCCGGCAGATGCTGCGCCGCGTGACGATCATCGAGTCCGGCGACGCGGAGCTGCTGCCGGGCGAGCTCGTCGAGCGCTCGAAGTTCGAGACCGAGAACCGTCGTGTGGTCACCGAGGGCGGTCACCCCGCCTCCGGCCGTCCGCAGCTGATGGGTATCACCAAGGCCTCGCTGGCGACGGAGTCCTGGCTGTCGGCCGCCTCCTTCCAGGAGACGACCCGAGTGCTGACGGACGCGGCGATCAACGCCAAGTCCGACAGCCTCATCGGCCTCAAGGAGAACGTCATCATCGGTAAGCTCATCCCGGCCGGTACGGGCCTGTCCCGTTACCGCAACATCCGGGTCGAGCCGACCGAGGAGGCCAAGGCCGCGATGTACTCGGCGGTCGGCTACGACGACATCGACTACTCGCCGTTCGGCACGGGCTCCGGCCAGGCCGTTCCGCTGGAGGACTACGACTACGGTCCGTACAACCAGTAAGGCGTACGTCCGAACCGAAGGGCGGTCACCCCGTGGGGTGGCCGCCCTTCGGCGTGCCGTGGGGGGTTCGGGGGTTCGGTGAAACCGCGTTCCGTGCGCGGTCGGCGCGGTAAAGTCCCGGATTCGATCAACAGGTCCTGTGGGCCGGCTTTGGGGGGCGAGTATGGAAACGGAACGGGTGTTCTTCGGATTGTCGGCGGCGTTATCGATGCCGTGGGGGACGGGATGGCAACGCACCCGCCCGTGGCTGACCGTCTCCTTCGTGACGTTGTACGGCGCGTACGTCATCGCTCCGTACATGGACGAGGCGAAGGCGTGGTGGGCCTTCGCGATCGCCGTACTGCTCGCGGGTGGTTCGGCTCTCATGCACCACTCGGCCGGGGCGTGGTCGCCGGGTTTCTCGCTGACTCTGCCCCTGAGCAGTGGCACCTCGATGGCCGCGAGGCGGGTCGGTGCGGTCCTCATGGCCCTCGCCGCGGTTCTGGCGCTGTGGACGGCCGGCAGTAAGACGGCCACGCTGAGCGGGGAGTTCCTGCTCAGCGACCGGCCGGCGATCTTTCTGTCCGCCCTTCTCCTGGCGGTGTTCGGTGGCGGGGCTCTGAGCAGGGCGGCCACGGCCCCGGTACGCGCGGAGGTCGAGTCGATGCCGGATGGCCCGGAGAAGACCAAGGCCCTGGATTTCATGAGCGGAAGCAAGAACATCGGCTTGCTGGAGCGCGGGCTTCTCTTCGTCTTCATCGCCGCCGGCCAGCCCGAAGCCGCGGCTCTTGTGCTCGCCGCCAAGTCACTGGCGCGGGTCCCCACGAACGACCACGGCAAACACGCCTCCGAATACTTCCTCATCGGTACACTGGCCAGCGTCATCGCGTCCTTGGTGATGGGAATGGCCGCTCGTTCAGCAGTGGGACTGTCCGTCCTCTAGAAGGAGAGGCACTTGCACCTCACCGAGCACCCACTCGTCCGGAGGCTGTTGTCCCTCGGGCTGGCGCACCGGGATTATGTCGTCGCGGGGAGCGGACCACTCCTGGCCCATGGGATCAGACGGAACGTGGGCGACCTGGACATCGTGGCGAGAGGGGCGGCATGGAAGGCCGTCGCCGATTTGGCCGAACCGGGCCCGGCGCCGTCCGGGCACGGCCGCATGGTGCGACTCTTCGGCGGAACCCTGGAATTCTTCGACTCCTGGCTGCCCGGTTCGTCCGACCCGGACTCTCTCATCGAGAGAGCGGAATTCATCTGCGGGATACCGTTCTGCCCCCTTCTGGATGTTCTCGCCTGGAAGGGAAGATCCACGCGGCAGAAGGACCGGGACGATCTCCTGCTGATTCGGAGCCACCTCGAGCGGAATGGGCTGAACCAGGCGCAAGACGGCCGAGCCGGGTGATCGGCGCCTTTCGAGGAGAGCGTGAACTCGGGTTCAAGGGTGAGAAAAGCCCCGGCGTGTCCGTGCGAGACGCATTTGTTTTGACCGGAGTCGACGAGGTAGGTACGCTCATACCTTGTGCCTGGGGTGTGCCTGGACTCGTGTGCGTGTCTTCAGCCGCATGGTGAGTTCCTCTACGGCCGCCGCAATCTGCGCCCGTCCTGCCTTGCGGCAGTGGCCTGCAGGATTCGACACACCCGACCGCGTGGGTCGGTGACGTTCCAGGTTAGTTTGACGAACGGCACACAGAAACCGGAGAAGTAGTGCCTACGATCCAGCAGCTGGTCCGCAAGGGCCGGCAGGACAAGGTCGAAAAGAACAAGACGCCCGCACTCGAGGGTTCGCCTCAGCGCCGCGGCGTCTGCACGCGTGTGTTCACGACCACCCCGAAGAAGCCGAACTCGGCGCTCCGTAAGGTCGCGCGTGTGCGTCTGACCTCCGGTATCGAGGTCACGGCCTACATCCCGGGTGAGGGACACAACCTGCAGGAGCACTCCATCGTGCTCGTGCGTGGTGGCCGTGTGAAGGACCTGCCGGGTGTTCGCTACAAGATCATCCGCGGCTCGCTCGACACCCAGGGTGTCAAGAACCGCAAGCAGGCCCGCAGCCGCTACGGCGCCAAGAAGGAGAAGTAAGAATGCCTCGTAAGGGCCCCGCCCCGAAGCGCCCGGTCATCATCGACCCGGTCTACAACTCTCCTCTTGTCACCTCGCTGATCAACAAGATCCTGCTCGACGGCAAGCGTTCCACCGCTGAGCGGATCGTGTACGGCGCCATGGAGGGCCTCCGCGAGAAGACCGGCAACGACCCGGTCATCACGCTGAAGCGCGCGCTCGAGAACGTCAAGCCGTCGCTGGAGGTCAAGTCCCGCCGCGTCGGTGGTGCCACCTACCAGGTGCCGATCGAGGTCAAGCCCGGCCGTGCCTCCACGCTCGCGCTGCGCTGGCTCGTGGGTTACTCCCGCGCCCGCCGCGAGAAGACCATGACCGAGCGCCTCATGAACGAGCTGCTCGACGCGTCCAACGGTCTTGGCGCCGCAGTCAAGAAGCGTGAGGACACCCACAAGATGGCCGAGTCCAACAAGGCCTTCGCGCACTACCGCTGGTAGTCGCTACCCACATCGAGACCGAGAGAAGACTGAGCCTTATGGCCACCACTTCGCTTGACCTGGCCAAGGTCCGCAACATCGGGATCATGGCCCACATCGACGCGGGCAAGACGACCACCACCGAGCGGATCCTGTTCTACACCGGCGTTTCGTACAAGATCGGCGAGACCCACGAGGGCTCCGCCACGATGGACTGGATGGAGCAGGAGCAGGAGCGCGGCATCACCATCACGTCCGCCGCGACGACCTGCCACTGGCCGCTCGAGGATGTTGACCACACCATCAACATCATCGACACCCCGGGCCACGTCGACTTCACCGTCGAGGTGGAGCGTTCGCTCCGCGTCCTCGACGGCGCCGTCACCGTGTTCGACGGTGTGGCGGGCGTCGAGCCGCAGTCCGAGACCGTGTGGCGTCAGGCGGACCGCTACGGCGTTCCGCGCATCTGCTTCGTCAACAAGCTCGACCGCACCGGCGCCGACTTCCTGCGCTGCGTCGGCATGATCACGGACCGCCTCGGCGCGACCCCGATCGTGATGCAGCTCCCGATCGGTGCCGAGGCCGACTTCACGGGTGTCGTCGACCTCGTGACGATGAAGGCGTTCGTCTACCCCGCGGAAGCGACCAAGGGCGAGGCGTACAACGTCGTCGACATCCCGGCCGAGCTGGCCGAGGCCGCCGACGAGTGGCGCGGCAAGCTCCTCGAGTCGGTCGCGGAGAACGACGAAGAGATCATGGAGCTGTACCTGGAGGGCCAGGAGCCCACCGCGGAGCAGCTCTACGCCGCGATCCGTCGCATCACGATCAACTCCGGCAAGGGCGGCGAGACGACCGTCACCCCGGTGTTCTGCGGCACCGCGTTCAAGAACAAGGGTGTCCAGCCCCTGCTCGACGCCGTCGTGCGCTTCCTGCCCTCCCCCCTGGACGTCGAGGCCATCGAGGGCCACGACGTCAAGGACCCCGAGGTCGTCGTCAAGCGCAAGCCGTCCGACGACGAGCCGCTCGCGGCGCTGGCGTTCAAGATCATGAGCGACCCGCACCTCGGCAAGCTCACCTTCGTCCGGGTCTACTCGGGCCGCCTGGATTCCGGCACCTCGGTGCTGAACTCCGTCAAGGGCAAGAAGGAGCGCATCGGGAAGATCTACCGCATGCACGCGAACAAGCGTGAGGAGATCGACTCGGTGGGCGCCGGCGACATCATCGCCGTCATGGGCCTGAAGCAGACCACCACCGGTGAGACGCTCTGCGACGACAAGTCGCCGGTGATCCTGGAGTCCATGGACTTCCCGGCGCCGGTCATCCAGGTCGCCATCGAGCCCAAGTCCAAGGGCGACCAGGAGAAGCTGGGTGTCGCCATCCAGCGCCTCTCCGAGGAGGACCCGTCCTTCCAGGTGCACTCCGACGAGGAGACCGGCCAGACCATCATCGGTGGTATGGGCGAGCTGCACCTCGAAGTGCTCGTCGACCGCATGAAGCGCGAGTTCCGCGTCGAGGCGAACGTCGGCAAGCCGCAGGTCGCGTACCGCGAGACGATCCGCAAGGCCGTCGAGCGCGTCGACTACACCCACAAGAAGCAGACCGGTGGTACCGGTCAGTTCGCCAAGGTGCAGATCGCGATCGAGCCCATCGAGGGCGGCGAGTCCTCGTACGAGTTCGTCAACAAGGTCACCGGTGGCCGCATCCCCAAGGAGTACATCCCCTCGGTGGACGCGGGTGCGCAGGAAGCCATGCAGTTCGGCATCCTGGCCGGCTACGAGATGACGGGCGTCCGCGTCATTCTTCTCGACGGTGCCTACCACGAGGTCGACTCCTCCGAGCTGGCCTTCAAGATCGCCGGTTCGCAGGCCTTCAAGGAGGCCGCGCGCAAGGCGTCCCCCGTGCTCCTCGAACCGATGATGGCCGTCGAGGTCACCACGCCCGAGGACTACATGGGCGATGTCATCGGCGACATCAACTCCCGCCGTGGCCAGATCCAGGCCATGGAGGAGCGCAGCGGCGCTCGCGTCGTGAAGGGCCTCGTGCCCCTTTCGGAGATGTTCGGCTACGTCGGAGACCTCCGCAGCAAGACCTCGGGTCGCGCAAGCTACTCGATGCAGTTCGACTCCTACGCCGAGGTTCCGCGGAACGTCGCCGAGGAGATCATCGCGAAGGCCAAGGGCGAGTAACTCTCCCGAGCTCACGCTTTAGGCTTGTCACCGGAGCCTGGTGGGGCATCCGACGCGGAGCACGAGCGACGTGTCGGATGCCTCCGGCCCCGGCATCCCAGCAAAGATCACCTGGCGCCGATGAAGCAAGGCGTACAGAACCACTCCACAGGAGGACCCAGTGGCGAAGGCGAAGTTCGAGCGGACTAAGCCGCACGTCAACATCGGCACCATCGGTCACATCGACCACGGTAAGACGACCCTCACGGCCGCCATTACCAAGGTGCTGCACGACGCGTACCCGGACCTGAACGAGGCCTCGGCCTTCGACCAGATCGACAAGGCTCCTGAGGAGCGCCAGCGCGGTATCACCATCTCCATCGCGCACGTCGAGTACCAGACGGAGCAGCGTCACTACGCGCACGTCGACTGCCCGGGTCACGCCGACTACATCAAGAACATGATCACCGGTGCCGCGCAGATGGACGGCGCCATCCTCGTGGTCGCCGCCACCGACGGCCCGATGCCGCAGACCAAGGAGCACGTGCTCCTGGCCCGCCAGGTCGGCGTTCCGTACATCGTCGTCGCCCTGAACAAGGCCGACATGGTGGACGACGAGGAGATCCTGGAGCTCGTCGAGCTCGAGGTCCGTGAGCTCCTCTCCGAGTACGAGTTCCCGGGCGACGACGTTCCGGTCGTCAAGGTCTCCGCGCTCAAGGCCCTTGAGGGCGACAAGGAGTGGGGCCAGTCCGTCCTCGACCTGATGAAGGCCGTCGACGAGGCGATCCCGCAGCCCGAGCGCGACGTCGACAAGCCGTTCCTGATGCCGATCGAGGACGTCTTCACGATCACCGGCCGTGGCACCGTCGTCACCGGTCGTATCGAGCGTGGTGTCCTCAAGGTCAACGAGACCGTCGACATCGTCGGTATCCGTCCGGAGAAGACCACCACCACGGTCACCGGCATCGAGATGTTCCGCAAGCTCCTCGACGAGGGCCAGGCCGGTGAGAACGTCGGTCTGCTCCTCCGTGGCATCAAGCGCGAGGACGTCGAGCGCGGCCAGGTCATCATCAAGCCGGGTTCGGTCACGCCGCACACCGACTTCGAGGCCCAGGCCTACATCCTGTCGAAGGACGAGGGTGGCCGCCACACCCCGTTCTTCAACAACTACCGCCCGCAGTTCTACTTCCGTACCACGGACGTGACCGGCGTCGTGACCCTCCCCGAGGGCACCGAGATGGTCATGCCGGGCGACAACACCGTCATGTCGGTCCAGCTGATCCAGCCGGTCGCCATGGAGGAGGGCCTGAAGTTCGCCATCCGTGAGGGTGGCCGGACCGTGGGCGCCGGCCAGGTCACCAAGATCGTCAAGTAAGTACCTGCGTACGTGACTGTCTGACCTGGTTGCTCCGCACAGAGCACCAAGAAGGGCCCCGGCCCGCCGCGTTCGCGGTGGACCGGGGCCTTTCGGTGTGTGCGGGGGGTTTCTTCGGCGCGACGGGGTTCTTCGGTGCGTACGGGCTGTTCGTGGGGTTCGGCCGGGTGCGATGTGTGCGCGTTCGCCGTTTTGCCGGTCAGGGGCGCCAGAGCCAGGGGTGGGCGTCGACGCCCAGGGCCACGACCACCGGGCGGGCGTCCGGCCCGAGGTGCAGGGCCGGGGCGTCGAGGGGCGGGAGGCCGCGCGTCCGTACGGAGAGGCCGCGGGGTGTACGGAGCTGGACCAGGCCCTTTTCGGTGCGGCCGAGCAGGACGGGGGAGTGCGCCGGGCCGGCCGCGGTCACCGGGCCGTAGCCGGTGAAGCCGGGTCGGCCGTCGATGACGCGGCCGTTGCCGTTGTCGTCGATGCCGCGGGCGCGGTCGCCGATGACCGGCTCGGCGTCGTCGATGTTGCCGCTGTGGTCGTCGGTGAGCGGGTCGGCGTCGTCGATGTTGCCGCTGTGGTCGTCGGTGATCGGGCCTTGGTCGTGGGGGTCGCTCTCGTCCGGCACCTCGCCGGTCCGTACGGTGGTCAGCGCGGCCTTCGCCGCCGCGCGGTAGGAGAGGTCGATGGCCCCGTCCGGGGCCGTCAGCGCGGCCGGGCCGTCGCCCGGGACCGGTACCCCGCTGATCTGGGTGTGCGCGGTGACCGGGTCCTCGGGGGTCTCCTGCGTCCAGTGGTGCACCGCGAACCGGCCCGCCGCGAAGACGTGGACGCGGTCGGCGGCGTCCACCACGGTGCTCAGGCCGTCCTGGACCTCGCCGCCGCCCATGTCCCGCCAGCCGCTCCACCGACCGTCCGTGTCCCGTACCCGGGTGCTGAGACCTTTCTCCGCGTTCCGCACGAAAAGATGGACCCGTCCGTCGGGCGCGGTGACCGCGACCGGGACGCCGATCCGGCGGCCCGCGTCCTGGCCGTGCTCCGGGTTGCCCAGCCCCTCCCAGGCGCGGAAGGCGCCGCCGGGGGAGCGCTGTTCGAGTACGACGATCTCGCGCTCGTTGTCCGCCCCGTGCCCGCCGAGCGCGGCGAACCGCAGCCCGAAGAGCAGTTGTCGCCCGTCCGGCAGGGCCGCGCCGCCGAGCACCGGGGCGAGCGGGCCGCCGCCGAGGTCGTCCGGTGCGTCCCACACCCCGCTGCCCGGAGCGCTCTCGCGCCAGCGGACCGCCCGCAGCCCCAGCACCCCGTACGCGACGAGCCGGCCGTCCGGTTCGGTGCCGAGGACGGGCCGGGGGCCCGGGTAGCGGTAGTGGGTGGAGCGCACCCAGCCCTTCCGGTTGGTGAGCGGCCGGTCGCCGCCCACGTTGTAGTCGCCGCATCCGGCCGGGTTGCCGCAGTCCCAGTCGGGCGAACCGCCGTACGGCACCAGGAGGGCGGCCTTCTCCGCGAGCACGGCGGGCGGCAGGTTCTTGGGCCAGTGCCGGTTGTAGTACGCGCGGTAGGCGGTGGTGACGAAGCCGGGCACCTCGCCGCCGTCCCGGGTGGCACGCGCCACCCAGCGGATCAGCGCCGTCCAGGTGAACAGCGCGGCCGCGGTGTGGTCGGGGTGGTCGGAGTAGCCCTTCTGCTCGCTGTCCCGGCGCCGCTCGGCCTCGCTGCTGTGCTGGATGTCGGGATCTGGGTCCAGGGTGTGCACGACGGTCGGCCGGTACTGGTCGAACAGCCCCACCAGGACGTCGATCAGACCGTCGTAGGTGTACGAACCGGCCTGCCGCAGCGGCGAGCCGTCGGCGACGACGGTGGGCAGCACGAGGCGCCGGTCCTGCCAGAGACTGGGCAGCCCGAGCCGTCCGTACGTGGTGTGCATGGCGGTGCTGATATGGATCAGCTCGACGCTGCGGCCGTCGTGCGCGAGCCGGTTGATCTCGGCTCGGTGGCCACCGTGGAGGTCGATGACGGACTCCTGCCAGTCCGTGAACCGGTCGAGGCCGAGCAGGGTCGCGTACGCCTGGCGGAGCCCCTGGTGCCGGGCGGAGGAGTACGCGGCCTTGTCGGGGGAGGGAAGCGGCCGGCCGGGCATCCGGTTGACGCCGCCCGCTTCGCCTCCGGTCAGGTACACGCACACCAGGGGCGTTCCGTCGCGGAACGCCTGCTGGGTGTCCGGGTTCATGAAGTACAGGTCGTCGTCCGGATGGGCGAGGACCTGCATCATCAGGGCCCGTCGCGAGGCGCTGATCGGCAGACCGGGCAGCGGGTTCGCGGCGGGGTCCTGGCGGCGGGGCGGCGCGGGGGCCGTGCACGCGGCGAGGGCGACCGAACCCGTCGCGGCGGCGGTCGCCGTCAGCAGCGTGCGGCGCGGCATTCCCGTGCGGGATGCGCGCGGCGCGGGTCGATCCGTCACACCGTGCTCCGTCCGTTCCCCCGCAGCGAGCGGCCGGGCGACCCTGTGCTGCGTAACCGATGCCCGCGCAGACCGCGGCGGGGAGGGGGCGAGCCGCTGCTGCGGGGGGATAGACGGAGATCGACGGGGGAGGGTTGCCTGGTCCGCACCATCGGACGGGGTACGGGCGGGCGGACGGGGTACGGGCCGGGGCCCGGGGGGCACCGAACGGTGGTCGATCCTGGACACGCGGAACGACCGGCCGCTCGGCTGAGAGCGGTGCCGCAGTGCGGCGCCACGGCCCTCGTTGAGGGCGGAGCGGCCGTCGGGTCCGTCAGGCTGCTTTGTGCGGGGCTGCCTGTTCGGCGCGGCAGGCGCGGCAGTGACCGGGGTCGGCGGCGCGGAAGGCGCGGTCGCAGGTGTCGCAGTTCTGGAGTGGGGTGACGGCGACGCTGTGGTGGGGCGGGGTGAGCTCTGCGGCGCCAGGGAGCGGGGGTGGCAGGAGTGTGGTGATCCGGTGGCGGAGGAGCCTGGCCGGGTGCTTCAGGGGGTGGGGGAGGCCGGTGGTGAGGGCGTGGCGGATGGTGTCGGGGTGGGCGCCGCGTTCGAGCCAGGTGACGACGCCGGGGGCGAGGGCGGCGATATCGCTCTCGGAGAGGGTGAGCCCGGGTGCGTGGCGGCGGAGGTCGGCGAGGAGCGCGGTGGCCGCGCGCTGAAGCTCCGGCGTGAACTCCTGCGGCTGGGGGAGCGGCGGAGGCGGTGTGGTGCGCGCGGTGGGGGCGGGATGCGGCTGCGGTGCGGGGGCCGGGGGTGTTGCGGGGGCGGGGGAGGAGGAGGGGGAAGGGGAGGGGCCGGGGTGCGGTTCGGGCGCGGGTGCCGGTGGGGGTGGAGGCGTGGGCGCTGGTGTGGGCGCGGGCCGTGGGGCCGGCTTGCCGGGAGCGGTCCGGGGCCGAGGGGCCGTGGTGGGGTGGGTGGTGGCGCCGGGCTGGTTGTACGAGACGGTGCGGGTGACGATGCGGCCGTCGGCGAGGCGTACGCGGCTGCGGTGGAGGTAGCCGTGGGCTTCGAGCTCACGCAGGGCGGCGGCGATGCGGGTCTCGCTCTCGGGGAAGCGTTCGGCGAGGTGCTTGATGCCGATCCTGGCTCCGGCGGGGAGCGACTGGATGTGGGCGGCGAGACCGATCGCGGTGAGGGAGAGGCCGCGGTGCTGGGTGAGGTGGTTGCCGATGACGGTGTAGCCCGCGGCATGCCGGAAGTTGACGTGGATGACGCCGGACGACGGTGCCGTGTCTCCGGGGACGGGAGACGGGGCGCACGGGGGCGCGGTAACCTGCGGGGTATCCATCAGGAAGGCTCTTCTTCCTCGGTGGTCAGGCCCCCGGCTGAGACGGTGGAATCTCGTCGGGGGCCGTCGCATGTCTGCGGTTGTCGCGGCGAGCATAAGCCAGCAAACCTGCCTGAAATCCAGCCCAGTTGCCCTGTGTCACCCGCGCGAGTGATGAGTGCGGGACGGGGGTCGGGTTTGGGTGGGGAGGGTGTTTTCCCCAGGTTCTTAAAGCCTTGTGCGTCGTGGAGCGCGGCGACGCGGCTCACCGGGTCGCGGGTTTCCGCGACCCGGTGGACCGGTCGCGGTACCAGGTCGATTTCGGCCCGGATCGCCTTGCGGGGGACGGACGAGCCTGGCGCCTCGACGGGTGCGGGAGAACAGAACGGTGAACTCCCGGGTGCGAGCGGAATGTTCGGTTCGGGTGACTTCTTGCGTCACGTCTCTCGGCGAAGCAGGGTGTGCGTACTGTGAAGAGCAATGAGCCCCATGCGTACGGGGTTGTCCAGGGCCCGCCCAGTGTTGTCCCGGCTGTCCGGGGTGACGTGCCGGGGCACCAGGGGTTGGGTCGAGAACGGTGAGCGCGTCGGAAGCGGGGCACGGATGAGCGTGGACGAGGCCGGTACGGAACGTGGGGACACCGGGGCGGACGAGCCGGGCTGGGACGTCGATCCCGACGACATCTCGGGGCCGGCCGTGGTCACCGCCGTCGGCCGCCAGACGACAGCCGTTGAGCTGGAGGCTTACCACAACCACAACGTCAACGGCCTCTTGCAGACCGAGGAGCACATGCGGGCCCTGTTCGCATCGTGGCTTCCCGCCTACACGGCGGACGAGTTGGAGCGTGTGGGTGGCCGCACGCATGGCACGACGCTCGATCTTCGACCGCGTTGAAACTCTGGCGAACGGGCCTACGAGTGAAGGCATGCGACGGTAGGCAGGTGCCTGACCCGGGTGTCTCCTCCCTGGTAGCGTTCACGGCATGTCTGCTGCTTCGTGCGCGGCCGCTTGCGCCGCAGTGACCAGGACGTTCCGCTAGCGGCGGGGCGTTCGACTCACACACTCTTCCTGGACGTCCAGCCGCTTCGTGATCAGACCGGAGCGGCACGTTCGTGCTGCTCAGAGCTTCCTCTGAGCAACGGAGCACCTGATGTTCTCAGGCATCCTTTCTTCACGCGGGCACAGCCCGTCCCCTGCACGCGCATGGCTGGTGCTGTGCGCGGTGTCCATGCTGCAGTTCTTCATCGCGGTCGACGTGACCGTGGTCAACATCGCCCTGCCCTCGATCGGCGCCGACTTCGACATCGACAGTCACGCTCTGACCTGGATCGTGGTCGGGTACACGGTCGCCGGTGGCGGGAGCCTGATGCTCGGTGGCCGACTGGGCGACCTGCTCGGGCGGCGGCGCGTGCTGCTGCTCGGCACCGGCCTGTTCGGCGCCGCGTCCCTGCTGGCAGCCCTGACCCCCACTTTTGAGCTGCTGGTGGTCGCGCGCTTGCTGCAGGGCGTCGGTGAGGCCATCGCGCTGCCTGCCGCGATGGCCACCATCGTCCTGATGTTTCCCGAAGGACCGCGTCGGTCGCGGGCCCTGAGCGTGTGGGCGGCGGTGGCCAGCTGCGGTCTCGTGCTCGGATTCGTCCTGTCCGGAATCATCACCGCCCACCTGGGGTGGCGGTGGATCTTCCTGGTCTCGGTTCCGTTCATCCTGGTCGTGCTGCTGGCAGCCGTCTTCCTGGTCGAGGGTGACCGGCCCGTGGCCAAGGACGCCCCGCCGCTGGACCTTCCCGGCGCGTTGCTGCTGACCGCCTGCCCGCTGCTGTTCACCTTCGGCGTGGTCGAGGCCGGTGAACCCGGAATGCCCGCATGGGTGGCCCCGGGGGCGCTGGCCGGGGCGGTGGCCGCCGGGGCCGGGTTCGTGCGTGTCGAGGCACGCTCGCGCAACCCGCTGCTGCCGCTGCACTTCTTCGCCCACCGCACGCGTGTGGCGGCCAACCTGACCACGATGCTGCTGAGCGGGGGGTTGTCGACCTCGTTCCTGCTGTTCACCTTCTACCTGCAGGACCGATTGGACATCGGCCCGCTGGGCGCGGGCCTGATGATGCTGCCTCTGGCGGTCTCGCTGATCGTGTTCTCCCTGCTCGTGCCTCGTCTGCTGGGCCGCTGGGGAGCACGCGCGTGTGTGCTTGCCGGCATCGGGCTCACCGCGGTCGCGATGGCCACGATCGCGCTCGTCTCGGCCCTGCAGGCGGGCGGGGTGGCGATGATCCCGGCCATGCTCCTGATCGCGGCTGGGATGGGGTTCGGCATCGTGGGACTGCAGTACATCGCAGTCAGCGGCATCACCGAGGACGACGCCGGGATCGCCTCGGGCGTCCAGCGCGCGGCTGACCAGCTGGGCGGTGCGACCGGGGTGGCGGTCTGCGTCGGGATCGGGTTCGCTCCGACCCTGCACTCCCTCGATCCGTTCCTGGTCGCCACCCTGCTGGCCGCCGTGGGGCTCGTGACCGGTGCGGTCGTGGCCTGGCGCATGTCCGTGCCGGCTCCCGCAGCAAACCCGCAGGAACAGTCCGGGTGACCCTCGCCCGACGGGGTGTGCCGCCCTGACTGCCAGGGCGGCGCACCCCGTCGGGACGTGCTGGTCAACGCCCGCCGCAGCCGAGCGAAGGTCGTCTGCCCGTCCTGCGCTCATCCCTCACCGACCCGTTGTGGGACCAGTTCCAAGCCGTTCTGCCCAAGCGGGAGGCGGCTGCTCATCGCGCGGCCCGGCGCCGAGACCTACGGGACGCAGTTCATGGAGTCTTCGTCCGAGTGACGCCTGTGAGGTCTGGTTCGTCCCTCGCGCGCGGATAGCTTGCGGACGATCACCGACGCTCGTCCTTCGCGGAGACATCCATGTGCAGCCCGCTCCACCAGCCCGACGGCCCGCTCCTGCCCGGCGCCAGCCGTCGTACGTTCCTGCGGGCCACCGCACTGACCGGGGGCGCCGCCGCGACCACCGGGCTCGCGTCCGCCGGTCCTGCCGCCGCCCGGTCCCCGCAGAGCTCCGGCGCCGTCGGGGCCGCTCGGCGGCCCGACGTCGAGAGCCCCAGGTTCACGTTCGTCGTCATGCCGGACACCCAGTACCTCTTCGACGGGGCGAGCATCAACAAGGCACCGGTCGAGGCGTCGTTGCGTTACGTACTCGACCACGGGCGCGACGAGAACATCGTCTTCCTCTCCCACCTGGGAGATCTCACCGAGAGCGGTCAGGCGGCCGAGTTCAGCGCGATCGGCAAGGCGTTCGAACTGCTCGACCGGCGGAAGGTCGGTTACAGCGTCGTCGCGGGCAACCACGACATCAAGTCGTCCACCGACGACCAGCGCGGCCGCACTCCGTACCTGGACACCTTCGGTCCGCAGCGGATGCGGCGCCTGCCGACGTTCGGCGGCGCGACCTCGGACGGCTACAACACGTACCACCTGTTCCGGGCCGCCGGGCGCGAGTGGTTGGTGCTGGCGCTGGACTGGCGGCCGTCGGCGGCCGGCCTCGCCTGGGCGAAGAAGGTCATCGCCCAGCACCCGCACACCCCGGTCATCCTCACCACCCACGAGCTGGTGTACGCGAACGCGGACGGCGACGAGGCCGAGTTCTCCAGCCACGGAAAGCATCTGTGGGACGAGCTGATCGCCGGGAACGACCAGATCTTCCTCACCCTCAACGGGCACTACTGGCCCGCCGGGCGCACCACCCGCAAGAACGCGGCGGGCAACGACGTCCATCTGCACATCACCAACTACCAGAACCGGTACTACGGCGGTAGCGCGATGATCCGCCTCTACCGCTTCGACCTGGCCAGGAACACCATCGACGTGGAGACGATCTCCCCGTGGATCCTGGGCCGCGCGGGCGAGAAGCTCAACGAACTGGAGCGCGGTGAGGTCGAGCTGACCGGCCCGCAGGACCGGTTCGCCGTTCCCGTCGACTTCGAGAAGCGGTTCTCGGGCTTCGCGCCCGTGCCCGCGCGCGGCCCCCGTCCGGCCGAGCGGATGCTGATACCGGGCACCGTTGCGTACTGGCGCTTCGACTCCCCGTCGCACCCGGACGGCTCCGCCGCCGCGGCCGCGCTGCGCGTCACCGACCTGTCGGGGCACAGCAACGACCTGGTGCGCGAAGCCGTCCCCGGCAGTGCGCCCGACGCGCTGCGCTGGTCCAGCGGCCACCACCCCGACCAGCCCGGCCACGGCAGCCTCTATTTCGACGGCTCGAAGTCACCGCTGCGGGGCGCGTATCTGCGTACGGAGGACAACGCACCGCTCAACGCCATGACCTTCAGGTCCGGCTACACCATCGAGGCGTTCCTCCGTCTGCCCGCCGACTGGGACGCCGGACGCAACGCCTGGAGCGGCGTGCTCGGCCGCCGGGGCACGCTCGCGGCGGCGGGCAAGACCTCCGGCGACCTGGAGGAGCCCGTCGCCACCCTCTCCGTGTCGGACGGCCCCGGAATGCAGTGGGCGGCGGCGCCGCTGAACCAGCCGGGAGGCATCACCAACTGGAGCCATGAACTGCTGCGGGAGCGGTGGTGGCACGTCGCCGTCGTCAACGACACGAGGCACACGACGATGTACATCGACGGTTGCGTCGTCGCCCGGAACCCGGCCACCCGCGCCACCGGTCTCGCCACCGCGGGCCTGCCGTGGCTGCTCGGCGCCTATGAGTACGGGGGCAAGCTCGACCAGTTGATGCGCGGCTGGCTCGGCGACGTCCGGATCGTCGGACGGGCGCTGCCCGTGAAGAGCTTCATGATCGCCTGAGTGGCAGGGCCACGTCCGCAGGCCCGCCCCGCCCAGCCGCCCCGCCCGGATCCGCGTTCCGGGCGGGGGCGGTGGTGGCCGGGACGGCTGGGCGGGGCCGACCGGACCGAGTGGTCCTGGTGCGGGGTCCGCCCGCCGTGCTTCCTACCGGGGAGTCGGCGCCTCGCCGGGTGCTTCCTACCGCAGAGCCGGCGCCTCGTTCGCGCGGGTGAGGTGGGCCCCGGGCAGGCCGCGCAGCAGCTCGCCGCCGATCTCCGCCAGGCGGGTCGCGTCGGGCGGGGTGTGGCCGAGGCCGATCGCGTACCGCACATGGGACGCGTCGGTGTCGTACGGGCGCGGCCAGGCGTGGGCGTCCAAAGCGCCCGCCTTGGCGAGGGCGGCCAGCAGGGCCAGGATCCGGCCCCGGAAGCGGCCCTCGTCCTCGCCCCGCCGGACGGAGACGAGCGCCCAGGCGGTGTGCCGTTGGCGCAGGGGCGGCAGGGCGCGGAGCAGGGCGCGCGGCACGGGGCCGCTGTCGGGGACGGACTCCAGGACCTCCCAGGCGCGGAACAGCTCTTCGGTGACGAGGTCGCGGGCCGCCGCCGAGACCTGGGTGGTGCAGGAACGTACGGGGGCGGTCGGGGTCAGCACGGTCAGCGGCTGCTGAACAGCGCCTGTGCCCCCCTTGACCTGCCCGACGCCGACCGGGTGGTCCCAGTCCCAAACCGCCCAGGTCGCGAAGAAGTGCCGGAGCAGGGGGAGCGGCGGCAGCTCGCCCGACTCGTGCGCGGTACGCGCCGCGAGAACGGACCAGGCCAGGCCCGGCAGCCCGCCGCACGGGGCCGAGTCCAGGCCGCGTGCCCGCGCCCACGCCTTGACCTCCCGGGCCAGCCCGGCGAACGCCGCCCGGTGCGGGTGAGCCGCCGCGAGCACCGCGTCCGCGTCGCTCACCGCGCTGAGCGCCCTGGCCGCCGCCTCGCCCAGTTCGGTGCGGCGGTCCACCGCCTCGGCCGGAGGAAGGGACCCGGTCGGGACGGTCACCAGATCCACCCGCAGACCGCCGACGCCGAAGCGCAGCCCCGGCACCCGGGCGCCGGTCACCTCGCGCACGTCGACGGCGTCCGGCAGGGCCGCCACCAGCCGTTCGCGTACGCCGGGCAGGCGCCCGTCGCCCGCCGCGTCGCCGCCACCCGGCAGGGCCGCCACCAGGTCCACGTCCGCGCCGGGCAGCGCGCAGCCCATCCGCCGCGAGCCCACCAGGTGGACCCGGGCATCCGGCAGGCCGGCCGCCACCCGCCGGACCAGCTCGGCCGCCCGCGCTTCGTCGACCGCCGACGCCTCGTCGGTCGGCCGTTCCTCGTCGACCGGCTCGTCGGCCTCGTCAGCCGCTGAACGCTCCTCGTCCTGCACGGTCCGGGGCGTCAGTTCCACCCGCACCCCGAAGTGGTCCGAGACGTACAGCCCGTCCGGCGTCGGCACGTCGCCCAGCAGCACCGCCGACACCGGCCGCCAGCCCTCAGCGCGGACCAGCACCCGGTCCAGCCGGGACGCCCGGCCCGACAAGGAGGAGACGGCGGCCAGCGTATTGACCGACGGGTCGAACGTCGGCGTCCGGTCCGCCGCGCCGTGCACCCGGCTCCAGGCGTCCGTCATCCCCAGCCGCTCCTGCGGTGTGTCCCCGTCGTCGTTGAAGTCGCCGAGCAGCAGCACCTCGCCCTCGACGGCCGCCAACCCGGTTGCGATATCGGCCAGTTCGGCGTCCCGGCGGTCCGCGCCGTTCGGCGAGTGGTCGCTGCTGAGATGGGTGACCGCGACCGTGACCGGCCCCGCCGCACTCTCCACCACGACGGCGGCGACCGCCTTGTGCGGGCCCAGCTCGTGCAGCCCTGCCTCCCGCACGGGGAGCCTGCTGAGCAGCAGCAGGCCGCAGTCGGCGACGTCCCGGCCACCCGGATCGGCCCAGAACGTGTACCCCTCGCGGACCCAGGGAGCGTCCAACAGCAGGGCGAGCAGGGCGGGTTCGGCCTCCTGGAGCGCGATGACATCCGCGTCCGACGCGCGCAGGGCCTCCAGCAGCAACGGCCTGCGCCGGGCGGTGTCGATGCGGTCGCTGTCGTAGCGGTCCCAGAGGGTGTTCCAGGTCAGCACCGTCAGGAGGGGGCCGGCGGACGCGGGGAGCGGCGGCACGTCTTCCTTCACCGGTGTCCGGACGCCTCGGGACGGCATGTCCCCCTCCACCGGCGCCCAGGCACCCCGGGACGCGCAGAACGCGTGCGGGGCCCGCGAGGTGAAGTACGGGGACGGCAGCCGCCGCGGGGCGCGGACCCGCCCGGCCTCCGTCGCGTCGATCCGGTCCACGCCCGCCGCCCGGTCCCACACCACCTCGCCGTCCGCCTCGATGAACAGCACCCGGTGCCAGGGGATCTCGCCGCCCGGCGTGAACCGGGGGAGCGGCACCCGCTTCGGCGCCCTCCCGCGCTGCGCCACGCCCATCACGAAGCGCGCCGGATCGAACCGGGCGTCCCAGCGGACCCGGTGGTAGATCTCCTCGCTGGTACGCATCCGTGCCCCGTCCCCTTCCTTCTCCCTTTCCTTCTCCCTGCTGTCCGGGCGTCCGCCGATACGCCGAGGCGCCCATACACGACTACGCCCGGTCCTCCACCGTCCCGCTCGCGCCGACGTACCAGGTGCGGTGCGCCTGACCCGGGTACGGGGGCACGTACCGGCGCAGCTGCGAGGCCAGCACCTGCGGCGGCACCGGGTGGGCGCGCCGCCCGTTGCGGCGGACCAGCTCCGCCTCCTCGACCACGGTCACGGCGTGGGTGACCAGCGCGTCCCGCCGCCGGGCCACCGCGTGCACCAGGGAACGCTGGTGCGCGTTGAGCGAGGTGGCGTCCCAGACGACCGTGCCGCCCGCCGCGAGCGCGGCGTCCAGCCGGTCCAGGCCCTCGCGCAGCACCTCCCCGTTGGCCCGCTGGTCGGCGCGCGGGCCCCGGGCCCCGCGCAGGTCGTCGAGGGACACATACGTGTCCACGTCCGGCAGGCTCCGGGCGAAGGTACTCTTGCCGCCGCCCGACGGGCCGACCAACTGGACCAGGCGCGGGAAGTCCCCGCCGCGCCACCGCCAGGTCGCGGCGACCGCCTCCTCGACGGTGCTGATCCGGCCCAGTGCGTACGCCTCGCGGGCCTGCGCCCGGCAGCGGTCGGCGGCCACCGGCGCCAGGTCCGCGAACGCCTCGCCCAGCCCGGCCGGTTCCCGTACGTCCTGCGCGTGCAGCGCCGACCACTCCACCTGCTCGCGCTCCTCGTCGCTCCCCGCGACGGCGGCGGCCAGCGCGTGCAGCACCTCCAGGTCGGCGGCGAGCGACATCCGGGCCAGGCCGGTGCGGCGTTCCTCGTCCGGGTAGGGGCGGTGCAGCGAGGGGTGCAGTCCGACGAGGTCGGCGACGCGGCGGGCCACCGGCATGCCCACGGTCCGTGCCAGCGCGGGCGCCAGTTCCGTGCGCCGCCTCCGGCGCAGCAACGCGGCCAGGACGCCGGTCAGCCGGTCGTCGCCGGTGCGGCCCAGCGCGTCGAGCGCGTCGGCCGTCGCGACGGCGGCCTCGGCATCCGGTCCGGAACCGGCGCCCGCGCCGTCCCCCGCGTCCGACCCGCGAACCGCGTCCCGCACGACGGCCCCGGCGTCCCACGCGGACGCCCCCGACGCCTCGCCCGGCGCGTCCGACACCTCACCCGGCGCCCCCGACGCCTCGGCCAGTGCCGCCGCGTCGACGGGCGCGCCGGACCGTACGGCCCAGAGGGCCGCCGCCGGACCGAGCCCGTTCTCCACCACGGCGGCGTGCATCCAGTGCGTGTCGGTCCGTACGTGCCCGGGCCGCACCCACTTCGCCACCAGGCGCCCGAAGTCCGCCGCGTCGAAACCGTCGGCGGGTCGTACGACGTAGCCCTCCTGCCGCCCGGTGTCCGGCCTCAGCGCCCGCAGGGCCTTCTCGGCGCGGGCGTCGAACACTCCGCGCCACAGCACGGGCGGCACCGGTATCCCCAGGTCGCGGAGGAACGCCACTGTCCGGTCCCAGCCCAGGCAGCGTTCCCCGTCCCAGACGGAGAAACCGTAGAACCAGCTCTCCAGACCGGCGTACGGGATGGAGTGGCGGGCGAACATGTTCTCGCCGCACACCCGCCATCCCACGGGGATGCGCGAACCGATCCGGCCCTGGAGCGCCTTCACCCAGCCCCGCGAGGGGTGGTGGGCGGAATCGAGGGAGCGGGCGTGCAGACCGTCGGTGTAGAGCGTGGTGTTCTCGCCGTCCAGCTTCTCGGTCACGACGACCTCGCGGCCGGCCAGTCCGGAGAGGTCCCCGATCCGTACGTCGTCCGAGGTGGCCCCGGGGGACCAGGGCAGGTGCGCGGTGCGCGGATAGTGCGTACGCATGACGAGAGCCCCTGGTGACGGCGGGTGCGGCGGAAACGACGGCGGTGCGGAGACGGCGGTGCGGTGCGGCGACGGGTGTGGCGGCGGGTCCGCCCGGCCGGTCACTGTAGGGGCGGGCGGGGGCGGCGATCGACCGAATTTCGCCGGAACGGGCAGGTGCGGACCGGGGGCGGGGCACCCCTGCGCGACGGGGGCGGGGCGCCCACCGTACGACCCGGCCGCCGCCCCCACCGTGCGCTCGGGAACGCCCACCGTACGACCCGGCCGCCGCCCTCACCGTGCGCTCGGAACGCTCCCGGGGCGGCCACGTCGTACGGCACGCGCACCCGCCGTGCGCCCGGGGCACGGCTCGTCGTACATCCCCTCGGGCGTCTCCCGTACCGACCCCGGAACCACTCCGACGCCCCGCCCGCGTTTGACCGGTCGGTCGCGCGGGGTACTATTTGCGGCCCGATTGGCCAGGCCCGTGGCCCGTATGGCACACTGCTCAGGTTGCTCGGTTGAGTGTCAATGCTGCGCGCCTCCCGCCGGGAGGACCGGAAGCGAGTCCCACAGTACTCGTCGACCCCCTGCGGGTCGGACGTACGGGAATCTTCCGGGAAGCGTCAGTGGGGCACCGGCCAGGCGCCCGGCGGGTGTTCACCCCCGACGCTCCTCACGGAGCACGACGCGGTCCTCGGGTCCGCACCCCCTCGGTACGGGAGATTCCTTCAGGGAATTCCACGTGGAGGGGTTGCGACACGCCCGACCGCGTGGGTCGGAGGCGGAGTTGTTTCAGAGCCCTCGGGTTCCAGAGCGTTACGAGAGACAGGACTACTAGTAGCCATGGCGGGACAGAAGATCCGCATCCGGCTCAAGGCCTACGACCACGAGGTCATCGACTCCTCGGCGAAGAAGATCGTCGAGACGGTGACCCGCACGGGTGCGTCGGTCGCGGGCCCGGTGCCGCTGCCCACTGAGAAGAACGTGTACTGCGTCATCAAGTCGCCGCACAAGTACAAGGACTCGCGCGAGCACTTCGAGATGCGCACGCACAAGCGCCTCATCGACATCCTCGACCCCACGCCGAAGACGGTTGACTCGCTGATGCGTCTCGACCTGCCGGCGGGCGTCGACATCGAGATCAAGCTCTGAGGTGACGCGCGAGATGGCTAAGAACATCAAGGGCATCCTGGGCGAGAAGCTCGGCATGACGCAGGTCTGGGACGAGAACAACCGGGTCGTTCCGGTGACCGTCGTCAAGGCCGGCCCGAACGTCGTGACCCAGGTCCGTACGAACGACACCGACGGCTACGAGTCGGTCCAGATCGCCTTCGGCGAGATCGACCCGCGCAAGGTGAACAAGCCCCTCAAGGGCCACTTCGCCAAGGCCGACGTCACCCCGCGCCGCCACCTGGTGGAGCTCCGCACCGCTGACGCCTCCGAGTACACGCTCGGCCAGGAGATCACCGCCGAGGTCTTCGAGGCCGGCGTGAAGGTCGACGTCACGGGCAAGAGCAAGGGCAAGGGCTTCGCCGGTGTCATGAAGCGCCACAACTTCCGTGGTGGCAAGGCATCCCACGGTGCCCACCGCGTGCACCGCATGCCCGGTTCGATCGGTGGCTGCGCCACCCCGGGCCGCGTCTTCAAGGGCATGCGCATGGCTGGCCGCATGGGCAACGAGCGCGTCACCACCCAGAACCTGACCGTTCACGCCGTTGACGCGGAGAAGGGCCTGCTCCTCATCAAGGGAGCCGTCCCGGGTCCGAACGGCGGCCTCGTCCTGGTCCGTACCGCGGCCAAGGGGGCTTGAGGAACCGATGAGCACCATTGACATCCTTTCGCCGGCAGGCGACAAGGCCGGGACCGTCGAGCTCCCCGCGGAGATCTTCGACGCGAAGACCAGCGTTCCGCTGATCCACCAGGTCGTCGTCGCACAGCTGGCAGCTGCCCGTCAGGGCACGCACAAGACCAAGACCCGCGGCGAGGTCCGCGGCGGTGGCAAGAAGCCGTACCGCCAGAAGGGCACCGGCCGCGCCCGCCAGGGTTCGACCCGCGCGCCGCAGTTCGCCGGCGGTGGCGTCGTCCACGGCCCGCAGCCGCGTGACTACTCGCAGCGGACCCCGAAGAAGATGAAGGCCGCCGCCCTGCGCGGTGCCCTCTCGGACCGGGCCCGTCACTCCCGCATCCACGTCGTCACCGGCGTGGTCGAGGGTGCCGTCTCCACCAAGGCCGCCAGGACGCTGTTCGGCAAGATCACGGAGCGCAAGAACCTGCTCCTGGTCGTCGACCGCGCTGACGAGGCCGCGTGGCTGTCCGCCCGCAACCTGCCCCAGGTGCACATCCTGGAGCCGGGCCAGCTGAACACGTACGACGTGATCGTCTCCGACGACGTGGTCTTCACCCAGGCCGCCCTCGAGTCCTTCGTGTCTGGCCCCCAGACCGCTGAGACCGAAGGGAGCGACGCCTGATGAGCGAGGCGACCGTTACCAGCAAGACCTTCACGGACCCGCGTGACGTCCTCGTCAAGCCGGTCGTGTCGGAGAAGAGCTACGCGCTGCTCGACGAGAACAAGTACACGTTCATCGTCGCGCCGGGCTCCAACAAGACCCAGATCAAGCAGGCCGTCGAGGCGGTCTTCTCGGTCAAGGTCACCGGGGTCAACACGATCAACCGGCAGGGCAAGCGCAAGCGCACCCGCACCGGTTTCGGCAAGCGTGCCGACACCAAGCGCGCCATCGTGACCCTCGCCGAGGGCGACCGTATCGACATCTTCGGCGGTCCGACCGCCTGAGGGCGGTCTGGATCGTCCGGAATCGGACGAGGACTGAGAAATGGGTATCCGCAAGTACAAGCCGACGACCCCGGGCCGTCGTGGCTCCAGCGTCGCCGACTTTGTCGAGATCACGCGGTCCACGCCGGAGAAGTCGCTGGTCCGCCCCCTGCACAACAAGGGCGGCCGTAACAACGCCGGTCGTGTGACCGTTCGCCACCAGGGTGGTGGCCACAAGCGCGCCTACCGCGTGATCGACTTCCGTCGTCACGACAAGGACGGCGTGCCGGCCAAGGTCGCGCACATCGAGTACGACCCCAACCGCACCGCGCGCATCGCGCTCCTGCACTACGCGGACGGCGAGAAGCGCTACATCATCGCGCCGCGTGGCCTGTCGCAGGGCGACCGTGTCGAGAACGGCCCCGCCGCCGACATCAAGCCCGGCAACAACCTGGCGCTGCGCAACATCCCGGTCGGTACGACCATCCACGCCATCGAGCTGCGGCCCGGCGGCGGCGCGAAGTTCGCCCGTTCCGCGGGTGCCTCCGTGCAGCTGCTGGCGAAGGAGGGCTCCATGGCCCACCTGCGCATGCCGTCCGGCGAGATCCGCCTGGTCGACGCCCGCTGCCGCGCCACGATCGGCGAGGTCGGCAACGCCGAGCAGTCGAACATCAACTGGGGCAAGGCCGGCCGCATGCGCTGGAAGGGCGTGCGCCCGACCGTCCGCGGTGTCGCGATGAACCCGGTTGACCACCCGCACGGTGGTGGTGAGGGCAAGACCTCCGGTGGTCGCCACCCGGTCTCGCCGTGGGGTCAGAAGGAGGGTCGTACTCGTTCTCCCAAGAAGGCGAGCAACAAGTACATCGTCCGCCGCCGCAAGACGAACAAGAAGCGCTAGGAGCGGGTTTAGATGCCGCGCAGTCTCAAGAAGGGGCCCTTCGTCGACGGCCACCTCATCAAGAAGGTGGACGCACAGAACGAGGCAGGCACCAAGAACGTCATCAAGACCTGGTCCCGTCGCTCGATGATCGTCCCGGCGATGCTGGGTCACACCATCGCGGTGCACAACGGCAAGATCCACGTCCCGGTGTTCGTCACCGAGTCGATGGTCGGCCACAAGCTCGGCGAGTTCTCGCCGACTCGCACCTTCCGCGGCCACGTCAAGGACGACCGGAAGTCGAAGCGCCGCTAAGCGGGGTGGAACGACTCATGACTCACACCGAAGGGACAACCATGGAAGCCAGGGCCCAGGCGCGGTACATCCGCGTCACGCCCATGAAGGCCCGCCGCGTGGTGGACCTCATCCGTGGCATGGACGCCACGGAGGCTCAGGCGGTCCTGCGTTTCGCCCCGCAGGCCGCGAGCGTGCCGGTTGGCAAGGTGCTGGACAGCGCCATCGCCAACGCCGCACACAACTACGACCACACCGACGCCTCTTCGCTGGTCATCAGCGAGGCGTACGTGGACGAGGGCCCGACCCTGAAGCGGTTCCGGCCGCGCGCCCAGGGCCGCGCCTACCGGATCCGTAAGCGGACCAGCCACATCACCGTGGTCGTCAGCAGCAAGGAAGGAACCCGGTAATGGGCCAGAAGGTAAACCCGCACGGGTTCCGGCTCGGCATTACCACGGACTTCAAGTCCCGTTGGTACGCCGACAAGCTGTACAAGGACTACGTCAAGGAAGACGTCGCCATTCGTCGCATGATGACGAAGGGCATGGAGCGGGCCGGCATCTCCAAGGTGGAGATCGAGCGCACCCGCGACCGCGTCCGCGTTGACATCCACACCGCCCGCCCGGGCATCGTCATCGGCCGCCGCGGCGCCGAGGCCGACCGCATCCGCGGCGAGCTGGAGAAGCTCACCGGCAAGCAGGTCCAGCTGAACATCCTCGAGGTCAAGAACCCCGAGGTGGACGCCCAGCTGGTGGCCCAGGCCGTCGCCGAGCAGCTGTCCTCCCGCGTCTCCTTCCGTCGGGCCATGCGCAAGAGCATGCAGAGCTCGATGAAGGCCGGCGCCAAGGGCATCAAGATCCAGTGCGGTGGCCGTCTCGGCGGCGCCGAGATGTCCCGCTCGGAGTTCTACCGCGAGGGTCGTGTGCCCCTGCACACGCTCCGCGCGAACGTCGACTACGGCTTCTTCGAGGCCAAGACGACCTTCGGCCGCATCGGTGTGAAGGTCTGGATCTACAAGGGCGACGTCAAGAACATCGCCGAGGTCCGCGCCGAGAACGCCGCCGCCCGTGCCGGCAACCGCCCGGCCCGTGGTGGCGCCGACCGCCCGGCCGGCCGTGGTCGCGGTGGCGAGCGTGGCGGCCGCGGCCGCAAGCCGCAGCAGCAGTCGGCCCCGGCCGAGGCCCCCAAGGCCGAGGCTCCCGCCGCTGCCGCTCCGGCTGCTGAGAGCACCGGAACGGAGGCCTGACCGAAATGCTGATCCCCCGTAGGGTCAAGCACCGCAAGCAGCACCACCCGAAGCGCAGCGGTATGTCCAAGGGTGGCACGCAGGTTGCGTTCGGCGAGTACGGCATCCAGGCGCTGACCCCGGCGTACGTGACGAACCGTCAGATCGAAGCGGCTCGTATCGCGATGACCCGCCACATCAAGCGTGGCGGCAAGGTCTGGATCAACATCTACCCGGACCGTCCCCTGACGAAGAAGCCGGCCGAGACCCGCATGGGTTCCGGTAAGGGTTCTCCCGAGTGGTGGATCGCGAACATCAAGCCGGGTCGGGTGATGTTCGAGCTGTCCTACCCGAACGAGAAGATTGCTCGTGAGGCGCTCACCCGCGCTGCTCACAAGCTTCCGATGAAGTGCCGCATCGTTCGGCGCGAGGCAGGTGAGGCGTGATGTCGGCCGGAACCAAGGCGTCCGAGCTGCGCGAGCTGGGCAACGAGGAGCTGCTCAACAAGCTCCGCGAGGCCAAGGAAGAGCTGTTCAACCTCCGCTTCCAGGCGGCGACCGGACAGCTCGAGAACCACGGCCGGCTCAAGTCCGTCCGTAAGGACATCGCCCGGATCTACACCCTGATGCGCGAGCGTGAGCTGGGCATCGAGACGGTGGAGAGCGCCTGATGAGCGAGAAGACTGTGACTGAGACCAACACCGACCGCGGATTCCGCAAGACCCGTGAGGGTCTGGTCGTCAGCGACAAGATGGACAAGACCGTCGTCGTCGCCGTCGAGGACCGCGTGAAGCACGCTCTGTACGGCAAGGTCATCCGCCGTACGAACAAGCTGAAGGCCCACGACGAGCAGAACGCCGCGGGCGTCGGCGACCGCGTCCTCCTCATGGAGACCCGGCCGCTGTCCGCGACGAAGCGCTGGCGCGTCGTCGAGATCCTCGAGAAGGCCAAGTAATTCCTGAGGGGCATCCCCCTCAGGCAAGTTCCGCCAGGCTCGGTGGGGTCCGCTCCGGAAACGGGGCGGCCCCCGCCGGGAACCGGCAGACGATCAGGAGATAGACGTGATCCAGCAGGAGTCGCGACTTCGCGTCGCCGACAACACGGGTGCGAAGGAAATCCTCACCATCCGTGTTCTCGGTGGTTCGGGTCGCCGCTACGCGGGCATCGGCGACGTCATCGTCGCCACCGTCAAGGACGCGATCCCCGGTGGCAACGTGAAGAAGGGTGACGTCGTCAAGGCCGTCATCGTTCGCACCGTCAAGGAGCGTCGTCGTCAGGATGGCTCGTACATCCGCTTCGACGAGAACGCCGCCGTCATTCTGAAGAACGACGGCGACCCCCGCGGCACCCGCATCTTCGGCCCGGTGGGCCGGGAACTGCGCGAGAAGAAGTTCATGAAGATCATCTCGCTCGCGCCGGAGGTGCTGTAAGCATGAAGATCAAGAAGGGCGACCTGGTTCAGGTCATCACCGGTAAGGACAAGGGCAAGCAGGGCAAGGTCATCGTGGCCTACCCGGCTCAGGACCGTGTCCTCGTCGAGGGTGTCAACCGGGTCAAGAAGCACACCAAGGCCGGTCAGACGGCTCGCGGTTCGCAGACCGGCGGCATCGTCACCACCGAGGCCCCGATTCACGTCAGCAACGTGCAGCTGGTCGTGGAGAAGGACGGCAAGAAGGTCGTCACTCGCGTCGGCTACCGCTTCGACGACGAGGGCAACAAGATCCGCGTTGCCAAGCGGACCGGTGAGGACATCTGATGACTGCCACCACTGCGCCGCGTCTCAAGACGCGCTACCGCGAGGAAATCGCCGGCAAGCTGCGTGAGGAGTTCTCCTACGAGAACGTCATGCAGGTTCCCGGCCTGGTCAAGATCGTGGTCAACATGGGTGTGGGCGACGCCGCCCGCGACTCCAAGCTGATCGACGGCGCCGTGCGCGACCTCACCACGATCACCGGCCAGAAGCCGGCCGTCACCAAGGCCCGCAAGTCCATCGCGCAGTTCAAGCTGCGCGAGGGTCAGCCGATCGGCTGCCACGTCACCCTCCGCGGTGACCGGATGTGGGAGTTCCTGGACCGTACGCTGTCGCTCGCGCTGCCGCGTATCCGTGACTTCCGCGGTCTGTCGCCGAAGCAGTTCGACGGCCGTGGCAACTACACCTTCGGTCTCACGGAGCAGGTCATGTTCCACGAGATCGACCAGGACAAGATCGACCGGGTCCGGGGCATGGACATCACCGTGGTGACCACGGCGACCAACGACGACGAGGGTCGTGCCCTCCTTCGTCACCTCGGCTTCCCGTTCAAGGAGAACTGACCGTGGCGAAGAAGGCTCTGATCGCTAAGGCCGCCCGCAAGCCGAAGTTCGGCGTCCGCGCGTACACGCGGTGCCAGCGCTGCGGCCGGCCCCACTCCGTCTACCGCAAGTTCGGCCTGTGCCGTGTGTGCCTCCGTGAGATGGCTCACCGCGGCGAGCTGCCGGGCGTGACCAAGAGCTCCTGGTAATTACCCTCCGCCCCCTGGGCGTTGGGAATCACCCGGAAGCTCTCGGTAAGCATCTGGTCGGCGGGAGCCCCGCCTCGCATGCCGTAGGCTTGCGGGGTTGGGCGCCTGCCGCCCATGACCGACTTACTACGCCGTAGGTCCCCGCACCGCACCCGTCCCGCCTCTGAGCGGGGAGAGGGATGGCGCATACAGGAAACCCCGGCGAGAGAGGCCGAAGGCCAATTCATGACCATGACTGATCCGATCGCAGACATGCTCACGCGTCTGCGTAACGCGAACTCGGCATACCACGACTCCGTGTCGATGCCGCACAGCAAGATCAAGTCGCACATCGCGGAGATCCTCCAGCAGGAGGGCTTCATCACCGGCTGGAAGGTCGAGGACGCCGAGGTCGGCAAGAACCTCGTCCTGGAGCTGAAGTTCGGCCCGAACCGCGAGCGTTCGATCGCCGGCATCAAGCGCATCTCCAAGCCGGGTCTGCGTGTCTACGCAAAGTCCACCAACCTGCCGAAGGTCCTCGGCGGCCTGGGCGTGGCGATCATCTCCACGTCCCACGGTCTCCTGACCGGCCAGCAGGCGCAGAAGAAGGGCGTAGGTGGGGAAGTCCTCGCCTACGTCTGGTAGTCGGGAACGGAGGAAAAGCTCATGTCGCGAATCGGCAAGCTCCCCATCCAGGTTCCCGCCGGTGTGGACGTCACCATCGACGGCCGTACGGTCGCCGTGAAGGGCCCCAAGGGCACCCTCACGCACACCGTCGCGTCGCCGATCGAGGTCACCAAGGGTGAGGACGGCGTCGTGAACGTCACCCGCCCGAACGACGAGCGTCAGAACAAGGCCCTGCACGGCCTGTCCCGCACGCTGGTGGCGAACATGATCACCGGTGTGACCCAGGGTTACAGCAAGGCGCTCGAGATCAGCGGTGTCGGTTACCGCGTCCAGGCGAAGGGCTCCAACCTGGAGTTCGCCCTGGGCTACAGCCACCCGATCGTCGTCGAGGCGCCGGAAGGCATCACCTTCAAGGTCGAGTCCCCGACCAAGCTGTCGGTCGAGGGCATCGACAAGCAGAAGGTCGGCGAGGTGGCGGCCAACATCCGCAAGCTGCGGAAGCCCGACCCGTACAAGGCGAAGGGCGTCAAGTACGCCGGCGAGGTCATCCGCCGCAAGGTCGGAAAGGCTGGTAAGTAGCCATGGCATACGGCGTGAAGATCGCCAAGGGCGACGCCTACAAGCGCGCCGCCCGCAAGCGTCGCCACATCCGTGTCCGCAAGTACGTCTCGGGTACGCCGGAGCGTCCCCGTCTGGTCGTGACGCGGTCCAACCGCCACATGGTGGCCCAGGTCATCGACGACGTCGCGGGTCACACGCTCGCGTCCGCGTCCACCCTGGACGTCTCCATCCGTGGTGGCGAGGGCGACAAGAGCACCCAGGCCAAGCAGGTCGGCGCGCTGGTCGCTGAGCGCGCCAAGGCCGCAGGCGTCGAGGCCGTCGTGTTCGACCGCGGCGGTAACCAGTACGCCGGGCGGATTGCCGCTCTGGCTGACGCCGCCCGTGAAGCCGGGCTGAAGTTCTGAGCCCCGGTTCCTACGCACAGCGGACGTAACAGAGAGAGGTAAATCCAATGGCTGGACCCCAGCGCCGCGGCAGCGGTGCCGGTGGCGGCGAGCGGCGGGACCGGAAGGGCCGTGACGGCGGCGCAGCTGCCGCCGAGAAGACCGCGTACGTCGAACGCGTCGTCGCGATCAACCGTGTCGCCAAGGTTGTGAAGGGTGGTCGTCGCTTCAGCTTCACCGCGCTGGTCGTGGTGGGCGACGGTGACGGCACCGTCGGTGTCGGCTACGGCAAGGCCAAGGAAGTTCCCGCGGCCATCGCCAAGGGCGTCGAGGAGGCCAAGAAGAACTTCTTCAAGGTCCCCCGCATCCAGGGCACCATCCCGCACCCGATCCAGGGCGAGAAGGCCGCGGGCGTCGTCCTGCTCAAGCCGGCTTCCCCCGGTACCGGTGTGATCGCCGGTGGTCCGGTGCGCGCCGTCCTGGAGTGCGCCGGCGTTCACGACATCCTGTCGAAGTCGCTCGGCTCCGACAACCAGATCAACATCGTGCACGCGACTGTGGCGGCCCTCAAGGGCCTGCAGCGTCCCGAGGAGATCGCGGCCCGCCGCGGTCTGCCGCTCGAGGACGTCGCCCCCGCCGCCCTGCTCCGTGCGCGTGCTGGGGCGGGTGTGTGATGGCCCGTCTCAAGATCACGCAGACGAAGTCGTACATCGGCAGCAAGCAGAACCACCGCGAGACCCTGCGTTCGCTCGGGCTCAAGCGCCTGAACGACGTGGTCGTCAAGGAGGACCGCCCCGAGTTCCGCGGCATGGTGCACACCGTCCGCCACCTCGTGACGGTCGAGGAGGTCGACTGACATGGCGGAGAACAAGCCGCTGAAGGCCCATGACCTCCGGCCCGCCCCGGGCGCCAAGACCGCCAAGACCCGTGTGGGTCGTGGTGAGGCGTCCAAGGGTAAGACCGCCGGTCGTGGCACCAAGGGCACCAAGGCCCGCTACCAGGTTCCGGAGCGCTTCGAGGGTGGGCAGATGCCCCTCCACATGCGCCTCCCGAAGCTCAAGGGCTTCAAGAACCCGTTCCGCACCGAGTACCAGGTCGTGAACCTGGACCGGCTCGCGACCCTCTACCCCGAGGGTGGCGAGGTCACCGTGGCCGACCTGGTCGCCAAGGGTGCCGTGCGTGACAACCACCTCGTCAAGGTCCTTGGCCAGGGCGAGATCTCCGTGGCGCTGCAGGTGACGGTCGACGCCGTCTCCGGCTCCGCCAAGGAGAAGATCACCGCCGCCGGCGGCACCGTCACCGAGCTCGTCTGAGACGACTCGATGGCCTGAACACCCGACCGGGGATGCCTCTTATAAGGGGCATCCCCGGTTGGTCGTTCCTAGGGGGGCATGGTCGCCGGTAAGGTGGCGTGCGTTGTTGTGTGGTAACCCCTGGGTCCCGGCCCGGGGACCCATTGATTTGTTTCGTATTCGTCGAACCTCAAGACCGTCACCTCTTCGCATTGCGCGGGGGTCGCAGGAGGCACCGTGCTCACCGCGTTCGCCCGGGCGTTCAAGACGCCCGACCTGCGCAAGAAGCTGCTCTTCACGCTCGGCATCATCGTGGTCTACCGGCTCGGGGCCCACGTCCCGGTTCCGGGAGTGAGCTACGAGAATGTCCAGATCTGTGTGGATCAGGCCAGTAAGGGCAACAACAGCCTCTTCGGCCTGGTGAACATGTTCAGCGGCGGCGCGCTGCTGCAGGTCACGATCTTCGCTCTCGGCATCATGCCGTACATTACGGCCAGCATCATTCTCCAGCTGCTGACCGTGGTGATTCCCCGACTCGAGGCGCTCAAGAAGGAGGGTCAGTCGGGCCAGGCCAAGATCACGCAGTACACGCGTTATCTGACCGTCGCGCTCGCCATCCTTCAGGGCACCGGCCTGGTGGCCACCGCCACCAGCGGCGCGCTGTTCAGCGGCTGCCCGGTCGCCGACCAGATCGTGCCGAACCAGTCGATCTTCACCACCATCGTCATGGTGATCACGATGACCGCGGGCACCGCGGCCGTGATGTGGCTCGGTGAGCTCATCACCGACCGCGGCATCGGCAACGGCATGTCGATCCTGATGTTCATCTCGATCGCCGCCAGCTTCCCGGGCTCCCTGTGGGCCATCAAGACCAGCGGCAAGCTGGCCGACGGCTGGATCGAGTTCGGTACCGTCATCCTGATCGGTTTCGTGATGGTCGGGCTCGTCGTCTTCGTCGAGCAGGCCCAGCGTCGCATCCCGGTGCAGTACGCGAAGCGGATGATCGGCCGCAGGTCGTATGGCGGCACCTCGACGTACATCCCGCTGAAGGTGAACCAGGCGGGTGTGATCCCCGTCATCTTCGCTTCTTCGTTGCTCTACATTCCCGCTCTGATCGTGCAGTTCTCCAACTCGACCGCGGGCTGGGCGACCTGGATCCGGGACAACTTCGTCACCGGCGACCACCCGTACTACATCACCGCGTACTTCCTCCTGATCGTCTTCTTCGCCTTCTTCTACGTGGCGATCTCGTTCAACCCCGAGGAAGTCGCCGACAACATGAAGAAGTATGGTGGCTTCATCCCGGGTATCCGGGCTGGTCGACCTACTGCCGAGTATCTGAGCTATGTGCTCAACAGGATCACTTGGCCGGGCTCGCTGTATCTGGGCCTGATCGCTCTGGTGCCGACAATGGCGTTGGCAGGCTTCGGCGGTGCAAATCAGAACTTCCCGTTCGGCGGGACGAGCATCCTGATCATCGTGGGTGTGGGTCTGGAGACCGTGAAGCAGATCGAGAGTCAGCTCCAGCAGCGCAATTACGAAGGGTTCCTCCGCTGATGCGAATCGTCCTCGTCGGGCCGCCCGGTGCCGGCAAGGGAACGCAGGCTGCGTACCTTGCCGAGAACCTGTCGATTCCGCAGATCTCCACGGGCGATCTCTTCCGCGCCAACATCAGCCAGGGCACGGACCTTGGCAAGCAGGCCCGTGCCTACATGGACGCGGGACAGTTGGTTCCGGACGAGGTCACCATCGGGATGGCCAAGGACCGCATGTCCCAGCCGGACGCCGAGAACGGTTTCCTGCTGGACGGCTTCCCGCGCAACGTGGGCCAGGCCGAGGCCCTCGACGCCATGCTCAAGGACGAGGGCACCAAGCTGGACGCGGTCCTGGACCTGGAGGTCCCCGAGGACGAGGTGGTCAAGCGCATCGCAGGCCGCCGTATCTGCCGGAACGACGGTGCGCACGTCTTCCACGTCACGTACCACCCGCCGAAGGCCGAGGACGTCTGCGACGTCTGCGGCGGCGAGCTGTACCAGCGCGACGACGACAGCGAGGAGACGGTGCGTACCCGGCTGGAGGTCTACCACACGCAGACCGAGCCGATCATCGACTACTACCGGGCGCAGAACCTGGTGGTCACCATTTCCGCGCTCGGCAAGGTCACGGACGTGACCGAGCGGGCGATGGACGCCCTGAAGTCCGACGAGGGCTGAACAGCAAGAGCTGAACAAGCAGTACTCGTGCAGTCGGCCGCGGCGTCCTCGGGCGCCGCGGCCGACTGCGTGCGCCGTATCGTTGAGTACGCCGCACCCGTCACCCAACGATGCAGAGAGGCGCCGCAGCATGGTGCAGATCAAGACCCCCGAGCAGATCGCCAAGATGCGTGAGGCGGGCCTGGTGGTCGCTGCCATTCACGCGGCCACCCGGGAGGCGGCGGTCCCCGGCGCCACGACGGCGGACCTGGACCGGGCCGCCCGCAAGGTGATCGCCGACCACGGCGCGAAGTCGAACTTCTTGGGGTATGGCGGCTTCCCCGCGACGATCTGCACGTCGGTCAACGAGGTCGTCGTCCACGGCATCCCGGACGACAAGACCGTCCTCAAGGACGGCGACATCATCTCCATCGACGCCGGCGCGATCGTGGACGGCTGGCACGGCGACGCCGCGTACACCGCCTTCGTCGGCACCGGGCACGCACCCGAGCTGGTCGAGCTCTCCCGGGTGACCGAGGAGTCCATGTGGGCCGGTATCGCGGCCATGAAGGTGAACAACCGCCTCGTCGACATCTCGAAGGCGATCGAGTCCTACATCCGCCGCCAGCCCCGTCCGGCGACCGGCAAGTACGGGATCATCGAGGACTACGGCGGCCACGGCATCGGCACCGAGATGCACATGGACCCGCACCTGCTGAACTACGTCTCGCGGGGGCGCGGCAAGGGTATCCGGCTGGTCCCCGGCGTCTGCCTGGCGATCGAGCCGATGGTCTCGCTCGGCACGGCGAAGACCGAGGTGCTCCAGGACGACTGGACCGTGATCACGACGGACGGCACCTGGTCCTCGCACTGGGAGCACTCGATCGCCCTGACCGAGCAGGGCCCGCTGGTCCTGACCGCCCCCGACTGCGGGCGGGCGAAGCTGGCCCAGTACGGCATCGAGGCGGCGCCGGATCCCCTGGGCTGACGCCCGGGTCAGCCCAGGGGATCCGACGGACGGAGTCCGGCGCCGAGCCCGCGAGGGCCGCGGGGAGGCCGGACCCCGGGCCGACCCGTTCGGCCGAGCCGGCCCCGTACGGCCGGAGCGGATCCGTCGGGCTCCTCGGGGGCGACGGGGCAGGGGCGACGGGATGATGTGACCGCCTTGCGGAGGTCTAAGGATCTACTCCGCCGGGCAAACTTGACGGATTCGTCTTTTGGGGTTCGCTGGCGTAGACTGACGCGTCGGCTCTCGTGCATCCGTGTGTCCACATATCCACATCCGATGCGGGAAGCCGATCAAGGTAGCCGATTCGAAGGGCGAAGCGTGGCCAAGAAGCAAGGTGCCATCGAAATTGAGGGCACCGTGATCGAGTCCCTCCCGAACGCCATGTTCAAGGTGGAGCTCCAGAACGGTCACAAGGTCCTCGCGCACATCAGCGGCAAGATGCGGATGCACTACATCCGTATCCTTCCGGATGACCGGGTCGTCGTGGAGCTCTCTCCGTACGACCTGACGCGTGGCCGGATCGTCTACCGCTACAAGTAGATCTTGCCCGCACCGCGCTCCGCCGCGGTGATGGCACTGACCCGGAGAACCTGACATCCCATGAAGGTCAAGCCGAGCGTCAAGAAGATCTGCGACAAGTGCAAGGTGATCCGCCGCCACGGCCGGGTCATGGTCATCTGCGACAACCTGCGCCACAAGCAGCGCCAGGGCTGACGCACGACCACCTGCATCTCGCAGCACTTCGCGCGACGCACGTAACACCGTACATACGCAGAGTCCGTCCAAGCTTCGGCTGACGACACCTCCGGCGGGGGCCGGGGACCCGGACGTACCACCTCTCGGACGAGGGGTCGGCGGTCGGGAGCGGCACTGCGGAAGACCCCCGACATGACAACTGGAGCCATTGCATGGCACGCGTTTCAGGTGTTGACATCCCGCGCGAAAAGCGCGTGGAGGTCGCCCTCACCTACGTCTTCGGCATCGGGCGCACCCGGTCCAAGGAGATCCTCGCCGCCACCGACGTGAACCCGAACACCCGCGTTCGCGACCTGGCGGAAGAGGACCTGGTCAAGATCCGCGAGTACGTGGACGCCAACCTCCGCACCGAGGGTGACCTCCGCCGCGAGATCCAGGCCGACATCCGCCGCAAGGTCGAGATCGGCTGCTACCAGGGTCTGCGTCACCGCCGCGGCCTGCCGGTCCACGGCCAGCGCACCAGCACGAACGCTCGTACCCGCAAGGGCCCGCGTCGCGCGATCGCCGGTAAGAAGAAGCCGGGCAAGAAGTAGTCCTCAGCGGACGCACTGCGGCCGTCCGGACCACCGGAACCCGCAGCAACCAGCGGTCTTCGCTGTAGGACCGATCACCTCCCCTCTCCATCTGGAGTCAAGACATGCCCCCCAAGGGACGTCAGGGCGCAACCAAGAAGGTGCGTCGCAAGGAAAAGAAGAACGTCGCTCACGGCCACGCGCACATCAAGAGCACGTTCAACAACACGATCGTCTCG
The DNA here is from genome assembly GCF_043204165.1 of Streptomyces sp. NPDC047982. Lineage (NCBI taxonomy): Bacteria > Bacillati > Actinomycetota > Actinomycetes > Kitasatosporales > Streptomycetaceae > Streptomyces > Streptomyces sp. NPDC047982. The sequence continues at coordinate 159,979 of NZ_JBIDBS010000014.1, forward strand.
ATCACGGACCCCTCGGGCAACGTGATCTCCTGGGCCTCGGCCGGCCACGTCGGCTTCAAGGGCTCGCGCAAGTCCACCCCCTTCGCCGCGCAGATGGCCGCCGAGTCGGCCGCCCGCCGCGCGCAGGAGCACGGCATGCGCAAGGTCGACGTCTTCGTCAAGGGTCCGGGCTCCGGCCGCGAGACCGCGATCCGTTCGCTCCAGGCCACCGGCCTGGAGGTCGGTTCGATCCAGGACGTCACCCCCACCCCGCACAACGGATGCCGGCCGCCCAAGCGCCGCCGCGTCTGACTTCTGCGCGGTAGAGCACCGCAGGTCCGGGCGGTACGGCCCTCTTCGGGTCGTACCGCCCGTACCCTTGTCAGTACCTGGGGGCGTCAAATAGTGGGCGCCCACGACTGAAGGAACGCAACATGCTTATCGCTCAGCGTCCGTCGCTGACCGAAGAGGTCGTTGACGAGTTCCGCTCCCGGTTCGTGATCGAGCCGCTGGAGCCGGGCTTCGGCTACACCCTCGGCAACTCCCTCCGCCGCACGCTCCTCTCCTCGATCCCCGGTGCCGCCGTCACCAGCATCCGGATCGACGGTGTCCTGCACGAGTTCACCACCGTGCCGGGCGTCAAGGAGGACGTGACCGACCTCATCCTCAACATCAAGCAGCTGGTCGTCTCCTCGGAGCACGACGAGCCGGTCGTGATGTACCTGCGCAAGCAGGGCCCCGGCCTGGTCACCGCCGCGGACATCGCCCCGCCGGCCGGTGTCGAGGTCCACAACCCGGACCTGGTCCTGGCCACGCTGAACGGCAAGGGCAAGCTGGAGATGGAGCTGACCGTCGAGCGCGGTCGCGGCTATGTCTCCGCCGTCCAGAACAAGCAGGTGGGCCAGGAGATCGGCCGTATCCCGGTCGACTCCATCTACTCGCCGGTGCTCAAGGTCACCTACAAGGTCGAGGCGACCCGTGTCGAGCAGCGCACCGACTTCGACAAGCTGATCGTCGACGTCGAGACCAAGCAGGCCATGCGGCCGCGTGACGCCATGGCGTCGGCGGGCAAGACCCTGGTCGAGCTGTTCGGTCTGGCGCGCGAGCTCAACATCGACGCCGAGGGCATCGACATGGGCCCGTCCCCGACGGACGCCGCGCTCGCCGCCGATCTGGCGCTGCCGATCGAGGAGCTGGAGCTCACGGTCCGCTCGTACAACTGCCTCAAGCGCGAGGGCATCCACTCGGTGGGCGAGCTGGTGGCCCGGTCCGAGGCCGACCTGCTCGACATCCGCAACTTCGGTGCGAAGTCGATCGACGAGGTCAAGGCGAAGCTGGCCGGCATGGGCCTGGCGCTCAAGGACAGCCCGCCCGGATTCGACCCGACCGCCGCCGCCGACGCCTTCGGCGCCGACGACGACGCGGATGCCGGTTTCGCGGAGACCGAGCAGTACTGAACCGCCTCCGTCCGGGGCGCCCGGGATTTCCGGGCGCCCCGGACCGGGGTTCGGGTTCTGTCCCCATCGTCGGACGGGCCCGATCCGGATCTCCCGCGTGGCGTCCGCCACGGGGGAACTGACACCGGTACCTGACACGGCCGGTGCAGCACACAAGGAGAAGAACCATGCCGAAGCCCGCCAAGGGTGCCCGTCTGGGTGGCAGCGCCGCGCACGAGAAGCTGCTTCTGAACAACCTCGCGAAGGCGCTGTTCGAGCACGGCCGCATCACGACGACCGAGGCCAAGGCCCGCCGCCTGCGTCCGGTCGCCGAGCGCTTCATCACCAAGGCGAAGAAGGGCGACATCCACAACCGTCGCCTGGTGCTGCAGTCGATCACGGACAAGAGCGTCGTCCACACGCTCTTCACCGAGATCGCCCCGCGGTACGAGAACCGCCCCGGTGGTTACACCCGCATCACCAAGATCGGCAACCGTCGTGGCGACAACGCCCCGATGGCCGTGATCGAGCTGGTCGAGGCGCTGACCGTGGCCCAGCAGGCCACCGGTGAGGCCGAGGCCGCCACGAAGCGTGCGGTCAAGGAGGACGCCCTGAAGAAGGACGCCGCCGAGGCCGAGGCCGTCGAGGACGCCAAGCCGGCCGAGGCCGCCGAGGCGGAGTCCAAGGACGCCTGAGTCCTGGGGACACCTGAGTCCGAGGACGCCTGAGCGTTCCGAGACCGCTGGACGGGCCCGCATCACCCTTCGGGGCGGTGCGGGCCCGTTCCGTAGGCACGGGCAGAAAGAGATCTGTGGTGAGTGACGGTGGGTGACGAGGTGGAGGCCGGGTTCGTACGGCTGCGGCTGGACCTGGCGTACGACGGCAAGGAATTCTCCGGCTGGGCGAAGCAGACCGGGCGGCGGACCGTCCAGGGCGAGATCGAGGACGCGCTGCGGACCGTGACTCGTTCGGTGCGGACGTACGACCTGACCGTGGCCGGGCGCACGGACGCGGGCGTGCACGCGCGGGGGCAGGTCGCCCATGTGGACCTGCCGGACGAGGTGTGGGCCGAGCACGGCGACAAGCTGCTGCGCCGGATGGCCGGACGGATGGCGCCCGATGTGCGGATCTGGCGGATCGCCGAGGCCCCGCCCGGGTTCAACGCCCGCTTCTCGGCGCTGTGGCGTCGTTACGCGTACCGGGTCTGCGACCGCCTGGGCGGGGTGGATCCGCTGTTGCGCGGTCATGTCCTGTGGCACGACCGGCCGTTGGACGTCGACGCCATGAACGACGCGGCGGCGCGGATGACCGGCGAGCACGACTTCGCGGCGTACTGCAAGAAGCGCGACGGCGCCACGACCATCCGCACGCTCCAGAAGCTGAGCTGGGTACGGGACGAGGCGTCGGGCATCCTGACGGCGACCGTGCAGGCCGACGCGTTCTGCCACAACATGGTGCGGGCGCTGATCGGTGCGGCGCTGTTCGTCGGGGACGGGCGCCGGGCGCCGGAGTGGCCTGCCCGGGTGCTGGCGGCGCGGGTACGGAACCCGGGGGTGCACGTGGTGCGCCCGCACGGCCTGACGCTGGAGGAGGTCGCCTACCCGGCCGACGCGTTGCTGGCCGCCCGAGCCGTGGAGGCGCGCAATGTGCGCACGCTCCCCGGGACGGGCGGCGGCGACGGCGGCGACCGGGACGACGCGGGCTGCTGCTGAGGCCGGGGCACCGGGCCGGTGCTGCGGGGCGGCCCGGGGCGTCAGCCGGTCTGGGCGGTGGCGGCGGCGGATGCCTGGAGTTCGCCGCGGCGGTGGATCTGGCGGAACGTGAAGTTCGTCAGGTCGTTGCCGGTGGCGTAGACGTTCTTGTCGTCCGTGGTGACGTTCTTGCCGTCGGTGAAGCCGCTGATGGAGAAGTAGGCGTAGCGGCCGTAGGAGTTGGCGGTACGACGGCAGACCGTGCCGGCGGGGCAGAAGGCCGGTACGCCGGCACCGCCGAGCGCGGCGATGCCGCCGGTGGACTGCTGGGCCGCCCGTCGGGCCCGGGCCTCGGTGGGGAAGACGGCGATGCCGACGGTGACGGCGACGCCGTCCTTGCCGTAGGTGGCCCGGATGACCTGTTCGCAGCCGTTGGCGGTGAGGACCTGCCCCAGTCCGCTCTTGGTGGGGGCGGCGCAGTTCTCCGTGCGATGGGTCGCGCCCTTGGCGTAGACGCGATCGCCCATCGTCAGCTTCCTGCCGGGGAAGAACGCGTCGACGGTGATCGGTGCCTTGTCCTTCTCGGCGTCGGACACGTAGTCCTTCGGGTCCGGCGGGGGCGGCGGGGCCACCGAGGAGAAGGACGGCTCCGGGCCGGTGGTCTCGTCGGGCAGGTCGGCCGGTTCAGGGAGATGGCGCGCGTTCTTGCCGGAGCCCGCGCCGTTGTCGCCCTTGCCCGTCGTGACGACCGCGGTGGCCACGATGGCGCCCACCGCGGCGGTGGCGAGCACCCCGCCGCCGATCAGCAGCCACTTCTTGCGGCGACCCCGTGCCGAGGACGCGTCGGCGAGCGCTGCCCAGTCCGGAGTCGGTGTGCCTCCGGGCCCCCAGGAGGGCCCCCCTTGCCCATAGCTCATGCGGCGCATCCTAGACGGAACCGAAAACAGTTGGGCCGGTACCGCACGGGCCGTGACAATGCTGCGCATGGGACATCTCGAAGCGGGCCACCTGGAGTACTACCTACCGGACGGGCGGGTGCTGCTCGGTGATGCCTCGTTCCGGGTGGCGGACGGGGCCGTGGTCGCCCTGGTCGGCGCCAACGGCGCGGGGAAGACCACGCTGCTGAAGCTGCTCTCCGGGGAGCTCCAGCCGCATGGCGGCTCCGTGTCGGTGAGCGGCGGGCTCGGGGTGATGCCGCAGTTCGTGGGGTCGGTCCAAGACGAGCGCACGGTCCGGGACCTGCTGGTCTCCGTGGCCCAGCCCCGTATCCGGGAGGCCGCCCTGGCCGTCGACCGGGCCGAGGAGCTGATCCTCACCGTCGACGACGAGGCCGCGCAGATGGCGTACGCGCAGGCCCTGAGCGACTGGGCGGAGGCGCGCGGGTACGAGGCCGAGACGGTGTGGGACATGTGCACCACGGCCGCGCTCGGCGTCCCGTACGAGAAGGCGCAGTGGCGCGAGGTGCGCACGCTGTCCGGCGGGGAGCAGAAGCGGCTGGTGCTGGAGGCGCTGCTGCGCGGGCCGGACGAGGTGCTGCTGCTCGACGAGCCCGACAACTATCTCGACGTCCCCGGCAAGCGCTGGCTGGAGGAGAAGCTGAAGGAGACCCGCAAGACGGTCCTCTTCGTCTCCCACGACCGCGAACTGCTCGCCCGCGCCGCCGAGAAGATCGTCAGCGTGGAGCCGAGCCCGGCGGGCAGTGACGTGTGGGTGCACGGCGGCGGCTTCGACACGTACCACCAGGCCCGCAAGGACCGGTTCGCCCGGTTCGAGGAGCTGCTGCGGCGCTGGGAGGAGGAGTACGCCCGGCTGAAGGCGCTGGTCCTGCGGCTGCGGCAGCAGGCGGCGAACAGCGACGCCATGGCGTCCCGGTACCGGGCGATGCAGTCCCGTTTCAAGAAGTTCGAGGAGGCGGGCCCGCCGCCGGAGCCGCCGCGTGAGCAGGACATCAGGATGCGGCTGCGCGGCGGGCGGACCGGCGTGCGGGCGGTGACCTGCGAGGGGCTGGAGCTGACCGGGCTGATGAAGCCGTTCGACCTGGAGATCTTCTACGGGGAACGGGTCGCCGTCCTCGGTTCGAACGGTTCCGGGAAGTCGCACTTCCTGCGGCTGCTCGCGGGCGAGCCGGTGGCGCACACGGGGACGTGGAAGCTGGGGGCCCGGGTGGTGCCGGGGCACTTCGCGCAGACCCACGCGCACCCGGAGCTGCTGGGGCACACGCTCGTCGAGATCCTGTGGAAGGAGCACGCCAAGGACCGGGGCGGGGCGATGTCGGTGCTGCGCCGCTACGAGCTGGAACGGCAGGGCGACCAGCCGTTCGAGAAGCTGTCCGGCGGGCAGCAGGCCCGGTTCCAGATCCTGCTGCTGGAGCTGGCCGGGACGACCGCGCTGCTGCTGGACGAGCCGACGGACAACCTCGACCTGGAATCGGCCGAGGCCCTGCAGGACGGTCTGGAGGCGTACGAAGGGACGGTGCTGGCCGTCACGCACGACCGGTGGTTCGCGAAGTCCTTCGACCGGTATCTGGTGTTCGGCTCGGACGGTGTCGTACGGGAGTCGAAGGAGCCGGTCTGGGACGAGCGGAGGGTCGAGCGGGCGCGCTGAGCGGGGCCGTTCGCGCGGTGAGAGCCTGCGCGGTGAGCGGCGCGTCGCAGGGCCCGCCGGGCGGGGGCGTCGCCGGCGCGCTCCGGCGGGGCTCGGCGGCTTCCCCGGCGGGTGGTGTGCCTCGGTGGGCCGGGCGGTGATTTTGACCCGCGCAGGGGGCGACGGTAGTCTGCTGCTTTGTTATGCGTATTGGCTTGGTCGTTCTCACGCGAGGGGCCCTTACGCCGGTCCACCGGGCCGATGACCAGCGGCAGGCACTCGGGTTGCGTCCCCGTGGAGCCGCCAGGGCTGGTGTGATCGGCCGGGTGGCCTTGTCAGGACCCACTCACTGAAGAAGCGAAGGCTACGACCGTGCGTACGTACAGCCCCAAGCCCGGAGATGTGACGCGCCAGTGGCACGTCATCGACGCCCAGGACGTCGTCCTGGGCCGTCTGGCCACCACGGCCGCGAATCTCCTCCGCGGCAAGCACAAGGCGATCTACGCCCCCCACATGGACATGGGCGACTTCGTCATCATCATCAACGCCGACAAGGTCCACCTGTCCGGCAACAAGAAGACCCAGAAGATGGCGTACCGCCACTCCGGGTTCCCGGGCGGTCTGCGCTCCGTCCGTTACGACGAGCTGCTCGCGAAGAGCCCCGAGAAGGCCGTCGAGAAGGCCATCAAGGGCATGATCCCCAAGAACAGCCTGGGCCGACAGGTTCTCTCGAAGCTCAAGGTCTACGCGGGCGACCAGCACCCGCATGCTGCTCAGCAGCCGGTCCCGTACGAGATCAGCCAGGTCGCGCAGTAGTTCCGGCCTCCCCCTAAGACCAAGAGAAAGATCTGAGGAGAATCGTGGCCGAGACCACTGTTGAGAACCCTGTCGAGGGCACCGAGGGCGAAGAGATCTTCGCCGAGGTGACCACCTTCGAGTCGGAGGTTCCCGTCGAGGGCGAGTACACCAGCGAGTCGCTGGCGTCCCGCTTCGGTGACCCGCAGCCCGCCGCCGGCCTGGGCCGTCGGAAGAACGCCATCGCCCGCGTCCGGATCGTTCCGGGCACCGGCAAGTGGAAGATCAACGGTCGCACCCTTGAGGACTACTTCCCCAACAAGGTGCACCAGCAGGAAGTCAACGAGCCCTTCAAGGTGCTCGAGCTCGACAACCGCTACGACGTCATCGCCCGCATCTCGGGCGGCGGCGTCTCGGGTCAGGCCGGTGCCCTGCGCCTCGGCGTGGCCCGTGCGCTGAACGAGGCGGACGTCGACAACAACCGCCCGACGCTGAAGAAGGCCGGTTTCCTCTCCCGCGACGACCGTGCGGTCGAGCGCAAGAAGGCCGGTCTCAAGAAGGCCCGCAAGGCGCCGCAGTACAGCAAGCGCTAAATCGCCTGCTCGCCTGCTTTACACGTTCGCCCCGGCGGCACACTTCGTGCTGGCCGGGGCGTTCGTTTATTGGCACCCCCGGGCGTATAACGGCATAAGGCGTTCATACGCTTTTAAGCGTGCGGGTGTGGTGCTGTTGCGGCCCGCGTGCTCCATGTGCCGTTTCGACGCGGTGCTCCGGATGCCGGCCCCGTGCGGTGCTCGGCGTTCTGGGCACCGTGTGGTGCGCAGGGGGCGGCTGTATTGCTTTGGTTTGTCTTGGTTTGTTGTGCGGTTTCGAAGCATCTTCGGAGGACACCAGTGGGACGACTCTTCGGCACGGACGGTGTGCGCGGTGTCGCCAATGCGGACCTGACGGCCGAGCTCGCGCTCGGTCTGTCGGTCGCTGCGGCGCATGTGCTCGCCGAGGCGGGCACCTTCGAGGGGCATCGGCCGACAGCCGTGGTGGGGCGTGACCCGCGTGCGTCCGGTGAGTTCCTGGAGGCCGCCGTCGTCGCCGGGCTCGCCAGCGCGGGCGTGGACGTGCTGCGGGTCGGAGTGCTGCCGACACCCGCGGTGGCGCATCTGACCGGTGCGCTCGGCGCCGACCTCGGCGTGATGCTCTCCGCCAGCCACAACGCCATGCCGGACAACGGCATCAAGTTCTTCGCCCGCGGCGGGCACAAGCTCGCCGACGAGCTGGAGGACCGGATCGAGGCCGTCTACGAGCAGCACCGCACCGGTGAGCCCTGGACGCGTCCGACGGGTGCCGGGGTGGGCCGGGTCACGGACTACGCCGAGGGCTTCGACCGCTACGTGAACCACCTCGTCGACGTCCTTCCGAACCGGCTCGACGGGCTGAAGGTCGTGCTCGACGAGGCGCACGGCGCGGCCTCACGGGTCTCGCCCGAGGCGTTCGCGCGGGCCGGCGCGCAGGTCGTCACGATCGGTGCCGACCCGGACGGCCTGAACATCAACGACGGCTGCGGATCCACCCACCTGGACCTGCTGAAGGCCGCCGTCGTCGAGCACGGCGCCGACTTCGGCATCGCGCACGACGGCGACGCCGACCGCTGCCTCGCCGTGGACGCCGCGGGCGAGGAGGTCGACGGCGACCAGATCCTGGCCGTGCTCGCCCTCGCCCTGCGCGAGGCCGGGAAGCTGCGCAAGGACACCGTGGTCGGCACGGTCATGTCCAACCTCGGCTTCAAGATGGCCATGGAGCGCGAGGGCATCGAACTCGTCCAGACAGCCGTCGGCGACCGTTACGTGCTGGAGTCGATGAAGGCCGAGGGGTACGCCCTGGGCGGCGAGCAGTCCGGCCACGTCATCGTCCTGGACCACGCGACGACCGGCGACGGCACGCTGACCGGCCTGCTCCTGGCGGCCCGGGTCGCCGCGACCGGTCGTACGCTGGCCGACCTGGCGGGCGTGATGCAGAGGCTGCCGCAGCTGCTGATCAACGTTCCCGACGTGGACAAGTCCCGGGTGGGCACCTCTCCGGAGATCGCCGCCGCCGTCGCCGGGGCCGAGCGCGAGCTGGGCTCCTCCGGTCGCGTCCTGCTGCGCCAGTCGGGCACGGAGCCGCTGGTCCGGGTCATGGTCGAGGCGGCCGACATCGAGCAGGCGCGGGCGGTCGCCGAGCGTCTGGCCGATGTGGTGAAGTCGGCGCTGGGATAGTCCCTCTCCTGGCACGAGGCCGTGCCCGGTCGGGTGTGTGCGCGGCGAGCCGCGCGGCGTGCCCGGTCGGGCGGGCGCGTGGTGAACCGTGCGGCGTGCCCGGTCGGGCGTGTGCGTGGTCAACCGCGCGCGGCCGACGGGTTCTCAGTGCCGGCCGCCGGACGGGCGACCCGCCCGGCGGCGGTGGACCGCCCACAGGGCCTTCTGGACCAGCAGTGTCAGGGCTCCCGCGACCACGATCCCGCCGAGGTTCGCCATCAGCTGGGCCGCCGAACCCCATGTCTGGCCGTAGTCGCCGTAGCTGAACGCCACCGCCGCGTTGGCGGCGGCCGGTACGGTCGTCACGGAGATGGCGACCCCGATCAGCGCCCCGGACTTCGCCGACGTGAGTGAGAGCGTCCCGGCGATCCCGGCCAGGAACGCCACCACGAACGACATCGGGTCCGGCTTCCAGATGAACGAGGTGTTGGGCCGGTCCGCCTCGATCATCGCGTAGGTGAACTGCCCGAGGGCGTCCATCAGCCAGACGAACCCGGCGGTCACCACCATCGCGACGGCGAAGCCGCCGATCAGCGCGTACAGCGAGCGCAGTGCGAGCCGCGGGGCGCGCTGCACCAGGGCCGTGGAGATCCCGGCCAGCGGCCCGAACTCCGGGCCGACCGCCATGGCGCCCACGATCAGGATCGCGTTGTCGAGCATCACACCGCAGGCCGCGAGCATCGTCGCGACCGCGAGGAACGCCACGTACGTCACGCTGAACGTGGACTCCTCGTGGGTCGCCTCCGTCAGCTCCTCCCACAGCACCGCGTCCGCGCCCTCGCCCGGCGCCTCCTTCTCCGCCCTGTCGGCGTGTGCCGAGAGGGAGAGGTCGAGGTTCTCCAGGCTGATCGACCCCTGTTCGTCGATCCGGAGCCCGCGCAGCGCGCCGATCAGGTCGTCGCCCGCCTCGCGCGCCACGTCGCACATCACCACGTCACCGGCCGGGTCACGGGCCACCCCGGGCATCACCACGAGATGCGCCGTACCGGTGGTGCCCTCCATCAGGCGCACCACCTCGTCCGTACGGTCGGCCGGGACGATCAGGCGCAGATGCAGCACGCGACGGGCTCCTTGGTGAGGGCGGACGGCGAAGCGGGCGAGGGCGGAGGCGGCGGGCCGTCAGAGCTTGCGCAGGGACAGCCGCCTGACCTTGTGGTCCGGCCCTTTGCGCAGCACCAGGGTGGCACGGCCTCGGGTGGGGGCGACGTTCTCCACGAGATTCGGCCGGTTGATGGTCCGCCACGTCGTCGCCGCGTACGTCATGGCCTCCTCCTCGGAGACCTGGGTGTACCTGCGGAAGTACGAGGACGGGTCCTGGAACGCGGTTGCGCGCAGTTTGCGGAACCGGTCGAGGTACCACGTCTCGATGTCCTCGGTGCGGGCGTCCACGTACACGCTGAAGTCGAAGTAGTCGGCGAGCCCGACCCTGGTCCGTCCGTCCTTGCCGGGCAGCGCGGGCTGGAGCACGTTCAGCCCCTCCACGATCAGGATGTCGGGACGGCGCACGGTGAGCCGCTCGCCCGGCACGATGTCGTAGATCAGATGCGAGTAGACGGGCGCCGTCACCTCGTCCTTGCCCGCCTTGATGTCGGCGACGAACCGGGTCAACGCCCGGCGGTCGTACGACTCGGGGAACCCCTTGCGCGACACCAGTCCACGCGCCTTCAGCTCCTTCATCGGCAGCAGGAAGCCGTCCGTGGTGACGAGTTCCACCCGGGGGTGCTCGGGCCAGCGGGCCAGCAGCGCCTGGAGGATGCGGGCGGTGGTGGACTTGCCGACCGCGACACTGCCCGCGACCCCTATGACGAACGGGGTGCCACGCTGCTCGCCGTGGCCGCCCACCGCCTCCCCGAGGAAGGTGTTCAGGGCGCCGCGCAGGCCCGAGGTGGCCTGGACGTAGAGGTTGAGCAGCCGGGAGAGCGGCAGGTAGACGTCCCGGACCTCGTCGAGGTCGATCACGTCGCCGAGCCCGCGCAGCCGCTCCACCTCGTCGGCGGTCAGCGGCAGCGGAGTCTTGTCGCGCAGGGCGCTCCATTCGGCGCGTGACAGGTCGACGTACGGCGTCGACGCGTGCTCGGCGCGTCGCTGGGTGCTCCGTGGCGGCGAGGTGATCACACGTTCATTGTCGCGGGAGTTCGAACGGAGCGGGGGGTGCGCTCGGTCACGTGGGGCGCACGGGGTCCGCGCCGCCGACCACGTCCGCGGGGCGCGGGCCGCCGCCGGGCGCGGGAGCGGCCTTCAGGGGGAAGCGGGCGTCCAGGGTGTGGTGACCGGGGCCGTCGGCGCCGTGCGTGAGCAGGCCGCCGACCGCGGCGACCCGCTCGGCGAGGCTGCGCAGACCGATGCCGGGGGAGGGGGACGGGGCGGTGGCGCCGCCCGCGGCGGGTACGCCGTCGTTGGTGACGGTCAGCCGGACCGACTCCGGGCCCACCCGGATCAGCAGGGCGCACGACCGGGCGTCGCTGTGCTTGAGGACGTTGGCCGTCGCCTCGCGCACCACCGTGGCCAGGACGGTCTGGAGCGGTGCGGGGAGCGCCGCGCGCGGGAAGTCGGTCTCGGTGCGGACGCCCGCGGACTCCAGGAGCGTCCGGGCGGACTCGATCTCCGTCTCCAGGGACAGGCAGTGATAGCCGTGGGCGACCGTGCGCACGTCGTCGAGGATCTGGCGCATCCCCCGCAGCGCCTCGGCCAGTTGGTCGTGGGCGGTGTCCGGCCTGCCGTCGAGCAACCGGTCGGCCAGTTCGCACTGGAGGATGACCGCCGACATCCTCGGGCCGACCAGGTCGTGCAGATCGCGGGCGAAGCGCACCCGTTCGCCCACGACGATCCGGCGTCGCTCGGTGGCGGAGAGACCGGCGGGGGCTCCCGCGGTGGCTTCGGCGGCGGAAGGGCCCCGAGCGGGGCGGGCCGAACCCGGGCGGGCGGGCGCGGGCGGTGTGGTCAGCGGCTGTGGCACGGCATCCCCGCTCTGCTGTCGTCGACTGCTCCTGCTGCGAGGGAGTTTCGCCGGGGCCGCTATCACTGCACTATACGAACCGGCCGGACCTGCTCCGTTCCCTGGTACACAGAACGGCGGACCGCCGGGTACGAGGGGGAGACAGGGGGACGCATGCAGCGGATCGTGCTGGCCGAGGACATGCACGTGGTAAGGGTGGCGCTGGCCGCGCTGCTGGACCTGGAGCCGGACCTGGAGGTGGTGGCCCAGGTCGGCCGGGGCGACGAGGTGGTGCCCGCCGTGATCCGGACGGGCGCCGACACCGCGCTGCTCGACATCGGTATGCCGGGCATGGACGGGATCACCGCAGCCGCCAGGCTCCGGGACCAGGTGCCGGAGTGCCGGACGCTGATTCTCACCGGCATGCCGCAGCCCGGCCGGCTGTGGCGGGCCCTGGAGGCACAGGTCGGCGGATTCCTGCCGAAGGACTCCTCGCCCGAGGCGCTGATCGACGCAGTCCGCAAGGTCGGGGCCGGGCGGCGCATCATCGACCCCGAACTGGCCATGGCCGCCTGGGAGATCGGGGACAACCCGCTCACCCCGAGGGAGATCGAGGTGCTCGGCCGGGTCGCCGGGGGCGCGGAGGCCGCGCAGATCGCGACCGTGACGAACCTGTCGGTGGGTACGGTGCGCAACTACCTCACGACCATCGTGAACAAGCTCGGCGCGCGCAACCGCGTCGACGCCCTGCGGATCGCCCGCGAGAACGGCTGGCTGACCTGAACGAGGGGCCGGGCGAACCCCGTTCACGAGCACCGTGTCCCGGCGGCGGGACCACCGGCACATGGGGGGAGAAGGAGCGGGGCCGGCTGCGTGCAGCCGCAAGACCGACGACAACGCGGCAAGCGGAGTCGCAGGTCGGCGCGAGCCCGCTCCCTATCGGCCCCAGGTCGTTATAGGGCCTTCATCGGGGATCACGCTGTACTGCCCCCATGCCAACGACACGACGCGCGCGGGCGCGGGCGGGGGCCGCCGCGGGCGTGCCCGGCGGCGGTCTGCACGCGCAGGACCGGGCCGCCGCGCACTGGGCGCTCGACTACGCCCGGCGGCTCGCCGACCGGCACCCCGCGCACCACCGCATCCTGATCCAGACCAGCATGTCCCCGACCGGCTACTTCCACATCGGGAACTTCCGGGACACGGTCTGCGCGCACCTGGTGCACCGGGCACTGACCGGGATGGGCCGCCGGTCGGCGATCCTGCTGAGCTTCGACGACTACGACCCGGTGCGCGAGAGCCAGGCCGCCCGCGACCCGGAGCTCGCCGGATACGGGGGCCGGCCGCTGGCCGTGCACCGGGAGCGGGCCACCCGGATCTGCCGCGCGTACCTCGCGGAGCTGAGGGCCGTGGGCATCCTTCCGGCCGACGCCGACGAGGACGGCCGGACACCGCCGGGTTCCGCGTGGGAGACCCACTACCAGTTCGAGCGCTACCGCGCCGGCGAGTACCGGGAGCGGCAGCGGCGGTTCCAGCGCGACGCGGGGCGGCTGGCACGGCTGCTCGGCAAGGACGACGGGCGCGACCTGTTCGCCGTGTACTGCCTCCAGTGCGGACGCAACGACACCGAGATCCACGAGCTGGGCGCGGCGGCGGCCCGGTACCGCTGTCTGTCGTGCGGCGCCGAACTCACCGCACGCGACCCCGCCGTCGTCAAGCCGTCCTGGGCGCTGGACTGGGCCCTGCGGGTCGCCCACGAGCACATCGACTGCGAGCCCGCGGGACAGGACCACTGCAGCGCGGGCAGCACCATGGACCGCACCCGCCCGGTGTACGACGACTATCTGCGCCGCCCGCAGCCGGTCATCGTGCCGTACGGGCTGGTGCGCGGCGAGCGGGGCGGCGGCAAGGTGTCCGGCTCGCGCGGCGGCGGCCCGTACGTCCGGGACCTGCTGGCCGTGTACCCCCCGGTCCTGGTGCTGTGGCTCTACGCCCGCGGCAACTGCCTGTCCGACTTCCGGCTCGGCTTCGGCCCCGGCGCGTTCTTCGGCGCGTACGACGCCTTCGACCGGTTCGTGCGCGCTGTTCCGCACCGGGAACGGGCCCGGGCGCTCTGGGAGTTGCTCGGCGACGAGGCCCCGGCCGGACGCGCCGCGCTGCCCCGCATGCGGTCGGTGGTCGGCGCGCTCTACTCCCACGGCGGGCGGACCGCCCCGGCGCTGCGCCACCTGGAACGCCGGCACCCCGACGCGGCGGGCGAGCTGATGGCGGAACGGGTACGGCACGCGCGGAACTGGCTGAGCACGCACGGACACCACCGCTACTGGGGCACGGACGACGCCACGGGCACGGGACCGGTCGGTACGGGCACGGCCGCCGCACCGGACGCGACCGTCACGGAAACCGCCCGTACGGGACCGGCCGTCGCTACGCTCATCGACGGGCTGCGCACGCACACCGGCCCCGGCGCGCCTCGCGCCGCCCGCACCCGGGAGGACTTCCGGGAGATCTACGGGGCGCTGTTCGCCGCGGCGCACGGTCCGCGGCTCGACACCCTCGCCGACGCCCTGGGCCCCGCCGCGCTCGCCGACGCCCTGGCCGCCTACCGCGACCACGGACGGCGCCCCCTGCTGGGGAAGCCGTCCACCCGCCCCGAACCCGTACTCCAGGAGGCCGTACCGCATGCGGGCTGAGATCTTCACCCCCGGCGAGGAGCCCGCCCCGGACGGCTGGGACGCCTTCGTCCGAGCCCCGAAGGGCTGCGCCCTGTGGGAGGAGTCCTTGCTGGAGGCCGCCGCGTGGGGCAGCCTCCGGCCGCTGCGCGCGGGCCTGGTCCACGACGCGGGCGAACCGGTGGCCGCGTTCTGCGGACACCTCGGACTGCTGCCCCCGAGCCGCCGGTTCGCCGTGCCCGGCCGGCCCCGGCTGCCCGCCTGGTTCCAGACGCATCTGCCGAACAGCTTCAGCCGGGGCCGGATGTACGCCGCGGAACTCGGCCCCGCCGCCCGCACCACCGCGCTGCGCGCCTTCCAGCGGGCGCTGCGCCGACGTCTGGGCGCCCGCTGCCTGGGCGTCCTGCACCTGGACGTGGAGCGCGACGAACTCGCCGAGATCGCGGGTCCGTTCACGGTGCGCCGGGCGACCGCGCCCTGCTCGGTGCTGCACAACCGCTGGGACTCGATGGACGCCTACTTCGCCGGGCTGCCGCGCACCCGGCGGCGCCGGCTGGCCGCCCTGTACGAGCGGATCGGCGGCGACCCCGGACTGACGACGGGACGGGTGACGGCCGTCGACCCGGTGCGGGCCAGCCGCCTCGACCAGCTCACCCGGATGAAGCACACCCGCCGCCCCGGCGCGACCGCGCCCCTGCTGCCCGTCTACTTCGAGCGGCTCAACTCCCACCCCGGGGCCGCCTACTTCACCCACCGGGAGCGCGCGTCGGGCCGGCTGCGCTCCCTCGATCTGGTGCTGGACGTGCCGGGCGGCTGGGCCACCACGGTGACCGGTTCGGACGGAACCCGCGATCTGTACCTGGACCTGTATCTGCGCGAGATCGACCGGATGATCGGCGCCGGGGTAGCCGCCGTGGAACTGGGGCCCGGCATGCGCGGGCTCAAGGAGTCCTTCGGCGCCGTCGCCGTACCGAGGCACGCGGTCGCCACCCCGTTCTGACCCGAAGAACCCTCCCCCGGGGGAACCGGTTCGTGACGGAGCCACTCCCGGGGAGAACCCGAACCCGGCACATCGCCGGGAGAGCCGAGAGAGAAGAGAACCGCATGGAGTTCACCGCCGCCCTCGACAGCCACCTGGCCGCCATCGACGCCCGCGACCTGGACGCGTACATGGAGACGGTCCACGACGAGGCGACGTACATCCTGCCCAACGGGAAGACCGTGACCGGCGCCGAGGATGTCCGGGCCTTCCACCAGGGCTGGTTCCAGGACCCCGACTGGACGATGGAGACGGAGGTCACCAGCACCCGGGTGCACCAGGACACCGCCGTCGCCGTGCTCCGCGTCGACTACCGCGACCTCGACCCGGAAGGCAAGCCCTACCAGCTGAACTACCTGCTCAGCCTCGTCTTCGCCCGCGCGGACGGCCGCTGGCTGCTCGTCCACGACCAGAACACCCACTGCTGACATGGCCGGCAGACCGCAGCCCGTGCGTCCGCCGCACCCGTACCCCTGGCACGCGTATCCGCGTCCCACGTACGCGCGCACCGTGCGGCGCGCCCTGCGCACGGTCCCGCACTACCGGGAGCGGTACGCCGCCACCGGGACGCTGCCGCCGCTGACCCGCGCGGAGGCGGACGAGCGGCGGCACCTGCTGATGCCGCTGGGCGAGGCGCCGCCCGCCCGCCGCGATCCGGGCCGCCCGGCGGCCGAGCGCACCGCCGAGCTGTACGAGGCACTGCGGCTGGCCGGTCACCGCACCAGGGGCCTGGACGTGTACGAGGTGGCGCGGTCGCTGCGCGACCCGGTGCGGGCCCACGGCTCCACCTGGCGGGTCCTGCTCGACGCCACCGCGCACACCGACCCGTACGCGGAGCCGGGCATCCGGCCCGGCGCGCTTCCCGAGGGCCCCGCCCTGGTGGTCGGGGACCCCGGGACGCCGGGCGGCCGGGACCTGGTGCGGGTGGCGCGGACGAACCTGGCCGAGGCGGCACGCTCCCGGCCGTCCGGCGGCTCGCTCTGGTACGAGCCGTGGCTCGGCCATCTCGGCGCGGTGCCGCTCTCCTGCGGGGAGTTGCACCTCAATGCCGGGCGGGTGCACGCGCGGGTGCTGGGCGACGCGACCGTGCTGACCCTGCTGCGCAGGCGCCGCCCCACGTACGTCCACGTACGCCCGGAGGCGGCTGAGCGGTTCCGGCCGCACCGCTGTCCCGTGCACGGCGCTCCGATCGTGCGGAGAACGTCATGACGCCGGGTCTCTCGCCCGTTATGAAGCTCGCTCCCGTGCTGCGCAACCTCGTGCGGACCGTACGCCTGGACCGGGCCGGGCCGAAACGGCTGGCCGAGGAGCAGCGGCGGCTGCTGGTCGGTCTGGTGCGGCACGCGCAGGCGCGGGTGCCGCGCTACCGCGAGCTGATCGACCCGGCGACGGCCGCCGCGTTCCGGGGCCCGCAGGATCTGGCGTCCCTGCCGGTCCTGGACCGGACGGACCTCCACCACAGCCCCGCCGAGGAGCTGCTGGCGGCCGGGTTCACCACCGCCTCCACCAAGCCGGGCACCACCAGCGGCTCGTCCGGCATCCCCATCACCATCCGCAACTCGGAGCGGGACCTGGGGTATCTGCGGGCCTCGTACCTGTACGACATGCTGGCGTCCGGCCTGCGGCCGTGGGACCGGATGGCGTACTTCCGGGTCAATCCGTTCCTGCGGCACCCGCTGGAGCGGTTCGGGGTGCTGCGCACGTTCCACATCGACACCAGCGCCACCCTGGACGAGCAGGTGGAGGCGTTCCTGGCGGCCCGGCCGACGTTCCTGGTCGGCTTTCCCCACGTGATCGCCTCGATCGTGGACGAGCTGGAGCGGCGCGGGGTGCGGTACACCGGTGCGCGCCGGGTGCTGTTCGGCGGTGAGCGGCTGACGCCGACCGCGCGGGCCCGGGTGCTGGGGCATCTGGGGGCGCGCTGCGACGAGGTGTACGCCTCGGTGGAGGTGTTCACGGTGGCCCGCACCTGTCGGCGCGGCGCGCTGCACCTGCGGAGCGCGGACGTGGTGGTCGAGGTGGAGCGGGACGACGGTTCGACGGTCCTGGCCGACGGCAGCCAGGTGGTGGAGGGCGAGATCCTGGTGACCCGGCTGCACAGCGAGGCGATGCCTCTGATCCGCTACCGGCTCGGCGACCGGGTGACGGTCGGCCCGGCCGACTGCGGCTGCGGGCGGGCGACCCCGGTGGTGCTGCGGGTGCAGGGGCGCAGCGAGGACCGTTTCCGGGGTGCGGACGGGCGGGAGTTCTACGCCGACTTCCTCACGTACCAGGTGCAGGGCTTCCCGGAGGTGGCCCGGATGCAGTTGGTCCAGCGGCGGCCCGCCCAGGTCACCGTCTCGGTGGTGCTCTCGCCGGGCGCGGACGAAGCGGTGACGGACCGGATCGAGGCGTCGGTGCGAGAGGCGGTGCCGGAGTTCGACGTGACGGTCGAGCGGGTGCCGTTCATCGCGCCGGAGCGCAACGGGAAGATCAAGCTCGTGAAGGTGGAGAGAGGGGCGGGGACGCAGGCGTAGACGACGGCCGTGTCCGGTACGCTCCCGCCGTACCGGACACGGCCGTCACCGCGCGTCCGCGCCCGCCCCGCTCAGATCGAGCGCCGCGCCTCCAGGGCGGCCCGCCAGGACGGCGGGAGGTTGCGGACGACCTCGATGCCGGAGAAGACGGACGGCTCCTGCGGGCCGACCTCCTTCACCCAGCGCGCCATGCGGCCGATGCCGTCCTCCAGCTCGACGGGGGCCTCGGGGGCGCCGAACACCTTGTGGGCCTTCTCGTGGGTGGCGTAGGCGTCGCGCACCTCGTCGCGTTCGGGAAGGTGGTTGACGCGCAGCTCCACGCCCATCGCCTCGCAGACGGCCGCCGCGATGCGGTTGACGGTGTAGACCCGGTCGCCGCCGACGTTGAAGATCTCGTTGTACGCCTCGGGGACGTGGACCGAGCGGGCGATGGCCGGGGCCACGTCCTTGATGTAGCTGAACGCGCGGGTCTGCTCGCCGTCGCCGAAGACGGTGAACTCCTCGCCGCGCAGCGCCTGGTTCATGAAGATGCCGATGACGTTGCGGTAGCGGTCGCCGATGTTCTGGTACTCGCCGTAGACGTTGTGCGGCCGGAAGATGATGTACGGCAGGCCGAACATGCGCTGGGTGACGTGGAGTTCCTGCTCGACGGAGAACTTCGCGATGCCGTACGGGTCTTCGGGCGCCGGCACGAGGTCCTCCCGCATCGGGAGCTGTCCCGCGCCGTAGACGGCGATCGACGAGGTGAAGACGAAGCACTTGACGGAGCCCGCGTTGACGGCGGCGTTGATCAGGTTGACGCTGCCGACCACGTTGTTCATGTAGTTGAAGCGCTTGATGAAGTGGCTCAGTCCCTCGGCGGCGTACGCGGCGAGGTGGAAGACGTAGTCGACGCGGTGCGCGGCGAACACGGCGTCGACCACCTCGGGGTCGCAGACGCTGCCGTGCCGGAACTCGGCGCCCGCCGGGACGTTGCCGCGCGCGCCGCCGCTGAGGTCGTCGAGGACGATCACCCGGTGGCCCGCGGCGAGGAGTTCGCGCGCCACGTGGGAGCCGATGAACCCGGCGCCGCCGGTGACGAGGGAGACGGGGGCGGTGTCCTGGCCGGTGGTGCTGCCGGTGTTCATACGGATTCCTTCTTCCTGGGGGCGGGGACGGGGTCGCAGTGCGGGGGAGTGCCGGTCGCGGACCGGCCGGTGAGGCCCAGCAGACCGAGTGCGGGGCCGGTCATCACTGTGGTGAGCACGGCCATGACGACCAGGACGGTGAACGCGTTCTGGTTGATGAGCCCGGCGTCGAGCCCGGCCCTGAGCACGACGATCTCGGTGACGCCGCGGGCGTTGAGGAGCACACCGAGCCCGAGCGAGTACCGCCAGGACAGGCCCGCGGTCCGGGCGGTGACGGCGGTTCCGACGAGCTTGCCGGCCACCGCGGTGACGACCGCGACCGCCGCGGCCAGCAGCAGCCCGGCGTGCCCGGTGACCTGGGTGAGGTCGACGGTCATGCCGACGGATATGAAGAACAGGGGCAGCAGCAGCCGGCGGTTGAGGGAGTCGACCCGGACCTGCACGGCGGTCAGGGCGCTGTCCGCGCGGTGCGGCAGCAGCAGACCGGCGAGGAACGCGCCGAAGATGGAGTGGACGCCGATCAGGTCGGTGAGCCGGGCCAGCGAGAACACGAGCAGCAGCAGGAAGACCAGCCGGGCGGCGGCGGGCAGCCCGGCCCGGTCCGACCACCGCTCGACGGCCCGTACCAGAGGACGGCCCAGCAGCAGCACCACGGTCGCCACCGCGACGGCCAGCAGCACCGTGCCCCCGGCGCCCCAGACGCTGCCCGCCCCGGCCACGGCCATGGCGGTGGCCAGCGCCCCCCAGGCGATGACGTCGCAGGCCGCCGCGCAGGTCATCGCCATGGTGCCGAGCGGGTGACGGGACAGACCCGACTCCTGCACGATCCGGGCCAGTACCGGGAACGCGGTGATGCTCATCGCCGTGCCGAGGAAGATCGCGAAGGGCAGGAAGCCCACGTGTCCGGCGGCGAACTCGTGGTACACCAGCCCGGACGACAGCACGCCGAGCACGAACGGGATGATCATGCTGCCCTGGCTGACCGCTCCCACCACGCGCCCGCTGCGGCGGAGCTGGGAGGGGTCGAACTCGGAGCCCACGGAGAACATGAAGAGGATGAGGCCGACCTGGGCGAGCAGCCCGAGGACCGGTTGGGCGGCGTCGGGGAAGAACAGTTCCTTCGAGGCCGGGAGGAACGCCCCCAGGCAGGACGGGCCGAGCAGCAGACCGGCCGCGATCTCGCCGACGACCGGCGGCTGGCCGAGCCTGCGGGCGAGCGCGCCGCCCGCCGCGGCGACGACGGCGACCGCGGTCAGCGCGCCCACCACTCGCAGCAGCGTCTCGCTGGCCTGGGTGGCCTCGCCCGGGGGCGACGCCGTGGTGCCCGCGGGGAGGTCGTCGGGCACGCCGACGCCGAGGCCGAGCACGGCGAAGAGCGCGCCCAGGGCGAGGGCCGAGATCAGCAGGGGGTAGACGATGCCGCGCCAGGCCGGACGGCCGCCCGTCGCGTCGGTGTCCGCCGGGATGCCGTCGACAGGTCTTCCGCCGGCGGGGCTGCGGCTGGTCCGAGGACGATGCATCGGGTGAGCTCCTCAGGTGGTCGGGTCCGCGCGCGGGGCACGGTGGTGACGGGCACGGTGGTGAGGGACGGCGGTCACGGGGCCGGTGCGGCGGCGGACTTCGGGGCGGTCCGCAGCAGGAGACGGGCGGCCAGGACGTGGGCGATCTCCCCGGTCGCGAGCGCGGTGACCGCCCCGAGCGCGCCGAGCGCGGGCACCAGAACCAGCCCGAGCAGGACCGCGCAGAGCAGTCCGGCCACCGAACCGGCCGCGGTGATGCGCAGGGTGCGCGCGGTGGCGTTCTCCAGCAGGTAGTTGAGGCTGCCGACCGCGAAGAACAGCGGGACGCACAGGACGTACAGGAGCAGTACGGCGACCGGTGGCGACACCAGGCCGCTCTGTTCGGCGTGCCGGGTGAGCAGGAGCGCGGCGGGGGTCCACAGGATCCCGGCCACCGCTACCTGCGGCAGCCGCCGGAAGACCCGGCGGTCCAGCCGGGTGTCCGCGACGCTGCGCAGGGTCACCGACACATGCGGCTGGAACAGCCGCAGCAGATAGCCGAAGCCGTTCAGCAGCACGGACGAGGCGAGCACCATCAGGTAGAGATGGCCGCTCTGTTCGTGGTGGCGGGAGGCGCCGAGCAGGGCGAAGAGCAGGCTGAGCGTGCCGGACGCCGCCACGTCGCCGGACGCCATGAGCAGGGAGGTGCCGACCGCGGGCACGGCCACCCGGCGGCGCACCGGCCGGACGGCGGCCCGGTACAGCGCGGGCAGATGGGCCAGGTCGAGCAGGGCGGTCCCGCCGAGGATCCAGCCGACGAAGGCCGTCGGCCCCCAGTCGAGCAGGGCCGTGAGGGCGGTTCCGGCGACGATGATCAGTGACAGAGCCGCGAAGTTGGCGATGTCGGCCCGGTTGCGGCCGAGCGCCCGGCACAGCCCGACGAGGACGGTGTTCAGGCCGAGGAGGGCGGCGTACAGCCCGGCGAGCAGCGCCGTCATCCGGTGGTCGCCGGACGGGACGAACGCCACCGCGCAGCCCAGCCACAGCACGACGGCGCCGGTGAGGGCCAGGGCGCAGGCGAGGAAGACGGTGATCAGCTGGCCGCCGGTGCGGCGGGCCCGGGGCACCAGCTTCAGGGCGGACTTCTCGATGCCGAGCGAGGTGATGGTGGTGAGGACCTGGGCGGTGCCCATGGCCCCGGCGTAGTGGGCGTACGGCCCCTGCCCCCAGCAGGCGAGGAGGGCGGCGTTCGCCCCGACCAGGGCGAGACGGAACGCGGCGCGCCCGGCGAGCAGCGAGGTCAGCAGGCCGACGGTGGGCCGCCGCGATGCGGGGTCCGCTCCCCGGTCCGAGTCCCGGTTCCGGTCCCGCTCCTGGTGCGGCGAGGCGGCCCGGCCCGTCTTCGTCTCTTTCGAGGCGGATCCGTTCGTCCCGCGGTCCGGTGCCGGGGCCGGGGCGGCGGCCGTCATGGTGTGTCGGCCGGCACCGGCCGGGGTGCCACCGCCTCGGAGGTGACGAAGCGGCCCTTGCCGCCCGCCGTGATCTCGATCCGCTCGGCCCGGACGACCCGCAGCGGGAACACGCACTCGGCGACGGTGTGCAGACGCTCGGTCACCCCCGCGCACAGCGCGTCCCAGGCGTCGCCGTCCATGTCCTCGGCCGGGACGACGTCGAGCCGCACCGCGCCCTCGCGGTCCTGGTGGACGGAGCACTCGGCGATGCCGGGGAAGGTCGCCGCCAGGTGCAGGAAGGTGTCCGGGTACAACTGACGGCCGGTGGGCAGCAGGACCGAGTCGTTGACCCGTCCGGCGGTCAGGCGCAGGGTGCGAAAGCGCCGCCCGCACGGGCAGGGCCGGGTCTCGATCCGGCCGACGTCGCCGAGGTCGTAGCGGATCAGCGGCATCGCGCGTTCCATGAACGCGGTCACCACGACCCGGCCCTCGGCACCGTCGGGCAGCGGCCGGTCCTCCTCGTCCAGGATCTCCACCAGGAGGCGGTCCTCCGCGAGGTGGGCCCGGCCGTACCGACAGTCGTACGCGACGTTGAGGACCTCGAACGCCGAGTACTCGTCGCGCACCGGCACCCCGAACTCCTTCTCGAACAGGGCCCGGTGGGCGTCGACGAGGAGTTCGGACTCGGTCATGACCAGCCGCAGCGTGCGGCGAAGGGCGGCCAGTTCGGCCGGGGTCAGGGCCCGGAGCAGGGCCCGCAGGTGCACCGGGTAGCCGATGACGACCTGGGGCCGCTCGGCGAGGAGTTCGGCCTTGATGTCCTCCATGGGCCGGTCGGTGAGCAGGACGTGACGGCGGAACAGTTTGGCCTTCTCGAAGCCGCGCGAGGGCGGCGCGAAGGGCCGGATGTGCGAGAGACGGTCGGTCGGCAGGTACCGGCGGGTCGCCAGGAACCGGCGTACGCACGCGGCCATGTGGTAGTCGTGGCTGTGCTGGTCGTGCACCACGGTCACCCGGCGGCCGGTGGACCCGCTGGTTCGGAACGTGGGCAGGGCGGCGGGGGTCACGCCGTCGGCGAGGAAGTCCTCCAGGGGCCTGGCGCGCAGGACCTCCTTGTTCAGGACCGGGAGCCGGGCCGCCTCGGCGAGGGTGCGCAGCGGCCCGGTGCGGTAGGCCGGGTCGTCGCGGTAGTACGGCACCCGGGCGCGGGCGTGCGCCAGCATCCGGTTGAGCTGGCTCAGCTGGCGCCGGCGCAGCGAGCCCCGGGTGCCGTACTGGCGGGCGTACGTGACGGGCACGTACGCGGCCTCTCGGAGGAACATCGTCGTCGTCTCCTCGTCGTCTGCTCGGCGCGGGCGGTCGTCAGCGGGCCGCGCGGGCCCCGGCGCCGGGGGCCTTGGCGTCGCGGTCCGCGGCGTCGCGGGTCGTGGCGTCGCCCGCCTCGGAGCTGCGAACCTCGGAGCCGGGGCGGTCGGAGCGGCGCAGCAGCCGGGCGACCGGGGTGAACCAGCGGGTGGGCGCGAACAGCACGAACACGACGAGCACGAGGTGGGTGATGATGAACGCGTACGCCTCGTACTTGCTGGCCGGGTGGCCGAGGAAGACCGTCATGTGCGAGGCCCAGGTCCACACCTCGGGAATGGTCTGCCACTGCGGGTCGGTGTGGTCGTTGACGGTGAGGTAGGCGTAGTCCTCGACGCCGGAGAGCATCAGCAGGATCATCGCGTAGGACAGCCGGCGCACCAGGTGGGAGGCGCCGCCCCCGACGCGGAACGAGAAGACGAGGCTCAGTACGACGAACGGCGTCAGCGTCAGGATGTAGTAGTAGAGCTCGGGGTGGTCCTCGGCGACGAAGAAGATCTTCGGCACGAAGTAGATGAAGTAGACGAGGAAGCAGAGCGGTATCGCCAGGTGGAGGTGGATCCTCCTGGCCCATGCCGGGTCGAGCTGGGCGACCGCCTCGGTGGCCAGGATGAAGGGCACCAGCTTGAACAGCAGGATGCCGAGGCTCTTGACCTCGCGGTCGTGCGGCATGACGAACCACACGATGCCCGCGAAGACGCCGGCGAGCACGAAGAGAATGAGGAAGGGCGCGTTGCGCCGGAGGGTGTTCAAGGGGTCTTCTCCGTAAGGAGTTCGGGGTCGGAGCCGGAGCCGGAACCGGGGCCGGAAATGGCGTCGGAGGCGGTGGCGGGCGGGATGCGGGTGGCGGGTGCCGGATCGGGTTCCACGTCGAAGCGCAGCAGGGCGTCGGCGCGGGCGCGCGCCTCGCGGAGTTCGGTGTGGCTGTCGGCGACGAGCAGGAGGTAGCCGAGCTTGTGCCCCGCCTGGGTGTAGCGGTGGACCCGGCCACCGGGGCTCGCGAAGATCTGGAGCTCGGCGGTCTGCGGCAGGGCGCGGACGGCGTCGGCTCCCTCGACGGCGCGCAGGATGCCGTCGGTGTCGCTGGTGAGGATCCGCAGGGCCGTCTTCTTGTTGTGACGTGGCGTCAGGTCGAAGACCTCGCCCAGCGCGAGGCGCAGCGCGGCCTCGTAGGTGTTGATGCCGTAGGCGTGCCCGACCAGGAGCGGCATGCCGTTGCCGCCGAGCCGGGCGCCCATCTCGATGAAGCGGATCTCCTCGGTGTGGTCGTCGACGACGAAGTCGAAGTTGACCGGGCCGTCGACGTGTCCGAGTTCCCCGCAGACGTCCATGATCAGGGAGCGGAGCCGGATCTCGGTGGCGGGCGCCAGTTCGGCCGGCACGGTGTGGCCGGTGGTGATCATCCGGGGGGCGCCGGTGGTGGTGCGTTCGGTCACGGCGACGGTGCCGAGCCTGGCGCCCCGCAGGAACGCCTCGGCGGACAGGTGCCGGCCGAGCAGCATCTCCTCGACGATCACCTGCCCGGAGAAGGAGTAGCGCCGCGCCTCGTCGAGGGCCGCGGGCAGGGCCTCGGGGTCGGCGACGACCTGGACGCCCTTGCTGCCGGAGGAGTCGCTCGGCTTGACGATGACGGGCATCGGCAATTCGGCGGCGGCCCGGCGCAGTTCGGCCGGGTCGTCGGACTGGACGTGCCGGTAGGTGGGCAGACCGAGTCGGGCGAGAACGGAGTGGAAATAGCCCTTGTCGACGGAGGCCCGTACGGCGTCCGGGGCCGGCTGGTGCGGCGTCTTCAGGAGTCTGCTCAGTTCGGCGACCGATTCCTGGGCCGCGTCGCTGGCGGGCGAGACGACCGCCGCGACGTCGAGGTGCCCGACCTCGGCGGCGATCCGCTGCGGATCACGGGTCGTCATGCACAGGAACAGGTCGGCGGCGGCGGCGCCGAGCGCCTCGGGGCGCTGGTCGACGCCGATGACGCCGTAGCCGAGGCGGCGGGCCTCGTGGTAGGCGGGCAACTGGTCCTCGCCCCCGCCGAGCACGAGGATGTGGGGCTTGGTCATGGCAGATTCCCTGTCTGCAGCATCGGTCCGGGTGTCGCCCGGCCGGTGGGCTGGTACTGGTACGCGTAGAGGTCGTCGCGGGGCCGTACGGGGATGTTGGCCTCGCGGATCTGGTAGCGCGGCAGGCCGGCGCTTCCGCGCATGATGCGCACCAGGTAGCGGGCGAGCAGCGCGAGCGCGCCGAGACCGGCGGCGTGCAGGACCACGGACGCGGTGGCGAGGAGGGGCACGCCGCCGTGGCCGAGCGTGAGCGCCGCGGCGGCGGCGGTGGCCGCCGCCGCCGCGACGTAGACGAGGGCGAGCGGCCGGTAGGAGAAGCCGACGAACAGGTCGATCGCGTGCCGGAACAGCTTGCCCAGCGACCACTTGCCCCGGCCCGCGTTCCGGGCGGAGTGCGCGGTCTCCACCGTGGTGTACCGCGCGCCGATCAACGGCAGGGTGGCGATGAAGTACGGGGTGCTGACCTCGCAGTCGGCGACCTTGCGCGCCACCGCGGTGCGCACCACCCGGAACACCGAGGCGTGCACGGGCAGTTCGATGCCGAGGATCCGGGTGGCGATGGCCTGGTGGCCCCGGGTGCCCAGTCGGCGGTACCAGGGGTCCTGGCGGGCTCTGCGGACCGCGAAGACCGCGTCGTAGTCGCCCTCCACGGCCCGCCCCGCCAGCTTGTGGATTTCGGCGGGCGGGGACTGGAGGTCGGCGTCGAGCTGGACCGTCCATTCCTTGGAGGCGTAGGCGAATCCGGCGGTGAAGGCCGATTCGAGGCCGAAGTTGCGGGCGAACGATAGATAGGCGACGCGCGGGTCCGACGCTGCTATTCGCTTGATGATCTCAAGGGTGCGGTCGGTGCTTCCGTCGTCGATGAAGAGGATCTCGGAATCCTCGTACCGGTAGATCTCCTTCTTGATTTCCAGGTATGCCTGCTCTATGCACTCCTCCTCGTTGTAACAGGGCACCATCGCGGTGATCGAAAGTGTGGCAGGCAACCTGGCCATCATTCGCAGCTCTCTTTTCCGTCCTCCCGGAATTTTCTCTTCCTCAGGGTTGTCCCGTAATCCGTGGTGGATCAGCGCGCGGCGTCAGATGTGGTGCGTCGCAAGGCGGAGGGGCGTCCGCATAGCGGATGTATGCGGATGTTCCGACAACGCGGCGAGGTGCCGCGGCTGTCGTCGCGCGCCCGCCAGGGATTACGGGACAGCCCTTTAGTCGAACATCGCCGTCATGGTCTCGTGCGTGGCGGTCTTCGACAGGTCGGCGCGGCTGGCCCAGCAGGTGTTGAGGATGATGCGGGTCTTGTCCGCGTTCAGCGGGACCGTGCGGTGCAGCGTGGTGTCCGAGCGCAGGAAGTACAGGTCGCCCTTGGCGTGCCCGTAGGAGCGGATCGGGTGCTCCTGGAGGTACTCCTCGACGCGCGGGTCCTCCTTGTTCCAGTCCGTGTGCGGGATGGCCTGGAGCATGCCGCCGAACTCCAGGGCCGGCGCCTCGATCAGCCAGATGACCGTGAAGCTGAAGTCGCCCCAGTGCCAGCCGTGGGTGTCACCCTTCTGGTGCTGGCGGGTGATGATGTACTTCTCCTCGTCCCACGGGCAGGCCATCACCTCTTCCTTGGCCAGGCGGGAAAGGAAGCCCTTGAGCGCGGGGGAGTCGTAGACGGCGGGGATGAGCGAGCCGTCCGAGGCGATCGCCTTCTGGCCGACCGTCGACATGTAGCGCGGCGAGTCGCCGGTCTCCTTGAGGCGGATGTCGATGCGCTTCTGGTGGGTGTCGATCAGCTGGTGCGTCTCGTCGGCGACCGCGGCGAAGACCTCCTCGGAGACCAGGCCGGGAAGCTTGACGTAGCCCTCGCGCCGGAAGTGCTGGGAGAGCTTGAGGACTTCGTGGTCGCTGCTGAAGCGTTCCGTGATGTTCTTCGCGATCAGCTCTTCCACATTGGCCGCGGTGATGGCGTTCTGCGACATGGGGGTACGACTCCTTACGCATTGCGGCTGCCGGAATTCACGGTTCGGGTTTCCCCGCGCTCCCCGTGCCCGGTCGCTGTTGACGGCTCGATTCTGCTGGGCGGCCCGCCGACGTCGGTAGTGTCCCGTTCACCGATTTCGGGTGAACAACCTCTGCCGACCGCCCCGCATGAGGAACACACATGGCATGTGAGAACCTCACGCCGGGGCAGCGGATGAGAAACACACGCTTGCGGTGACCGGTCCGTTCCTGTCACATTCCAATGCGCCCCGGGGATGATCCTGCAATTCCTGTACGGGTATGCCATGCGATTCCAGGGACGTGATTCCGGGGGACGCGATTCCAGGGAGGGAATGAGAATGGCCAGGACGGCTGTAGTGGCGGGCGGGGCGGGGTTCCTCGGCTCGCACCTGTGCGAGCGGCTGCTCGCGGACGGCTGGGGCGTCGTCTGTGTCGACAACTTCAGCACCGGCGATCCGCAGAACGTGGCCCACTTGGCCGACGAGGGCGGATTCCGGCTCATCGAGGCCGATGTCTGCGAGGGGCCGCTCGCCCTCGAGGGCGAGGTCACGGCCGTACTGAACCTCGCCTCGCCCGCTTCCCCCGTCGACTACCTCGAACTGCCGCTGGAGACCCTGCGGGTGGGGTCCGAGGGCACCCGTCATCTGCTGGACCTCGCCCGGGAGAAGGCCGCCCGGTTCGTGCTCGCCTCCACGTCGGAGACGTACGGCGACCCGCTGGTGCACCCGCAGCCCGAGAGCTACTGGGGTAACGTCAACCCGGTCGGGCCGCGTTCCGTGTACGACGAGGCGAAGCGGTACGCCGAGGCGCTGACCATGGCCTACCGGCGCACGCACGGCGTCGACACCGGCATCGTCCGCATCTTCAACACGTACGGCCCCCGCATGCGCCCCCACGACGGCCGTGCCGTGCCGACGTTCATCCGGCAGGCGCTCGCCGGGGAGCCGATCACGGTGGCCGGCGACGGGTCGCAGACCCGGTCGCTGTGCTACGTCTCCGATCTGGTCGACGGCCTGGTGCGGATGGCCGGGCACACGCTGGCCGGTCCGGTCAACCT
Organism: Streptomyces sp. NPDC047982; assembly: GCF_043204165.1. Classification (NCBI taxonomy): domain Bacteria; kingdom Bacillati; phylum Actinomycetota; class Actinomycetes; order Kitasatosporales; family Streptomycetaceae; genus Streptomyces; species Streptomyces sp. NPDC047982. Next base: position 188,446 of record NZ_JBIDBS010000014.1, read on the forward strand.
CGGCAACCAGGAGGAGATCTCGGTGCTCCGGCTCGCCGAGTGGATCCGCGAACTCACCGCGTCCCGGTCCGCCATCGTGCGGGTGCCGCGGCCGGTGGACGACCCGTCGGTCCGCCGCCCGGACACCACCCGGGCCGGCGAGGACCTCGACTGGCGGCCGCGGTTCAGCACCGCGCGGGGCCTGGCGGAGACCGTCGCGTGGTTCCGGGACGGCCCCCGGGGTGAGCGGGGGGCCCTGCAACTGACGGGTGCAGAGGATTTGTAGGCACGACCGGCATCCTGGTCGAGCAGTTGTGCGACGAGAGGGATCGCCGTGTCGGCCCTGGCCAGTTTCTCGAAGGTCCCGTCCGGCCGGGGGTGCCCGGAGGCCGGTCGGGGGTGCCCGGGGGCTCACGGGTGCCGTGAGTTCCGTCGGGAGTGGCCGGGCGCTCAAGGGTGCCGTGGGGAGTGTTCGTCGTCCTGCCGGGGCCGTGCGCCGTCCTGCCGGGGACGCCCTGAGCCCGGTCGGGGACCTTCGCCGTCCGGTCGGGGACCTTCGCCGTCCTCCAGAGAGTGTCCGTCGTCCTGCCGGGAGTGCCCGGCGTGCCGTGCGGGGTGTCCGGTGTCCTGTCGGCGCCGGGGGCCGGACGGCGCACCGCACTGGACATCAGGCGGTGCGCCGCGTCCGGGGCCCGGCGCCGATCCACGAGAACTGCTCGGGCGGGCTTCAGACGCAGAGCCAGCCCCGGCCGGCGGCGAGGACGCCCGCCTCGAACCGGCTGCGGGCGCCCAGCCGCTGCATCAGGTCGGCCGTGATGCGCCGGGTCGTGCGCACCGACACCCCCAGCTGACGGGCGATCGCGTCGTCCGTCATGCCCTGGCCGAGCAGTTCGAGCACCGCCCGCTCCGGTGGCTTCAGCGGGTCCTCGCCGGTACGGGACGCGGTCTCGCCCAGCGGGCACGCCTGCTGCCAGGTGTGTTCGAAGAAGGCCAACAGCGCGGCCACGGCGCCGGTGCCGTGCAGAACCAGGGCGCCCAGATCCGCGGCGGTCGGGTCCACCGGGACGATCGCCGTGCCTCGGTCGTAGATGAGCATCCGCGACGGCAGCCGAGGCACGGCCCGCACGTGACCGCCGCGCTCCCCGAGCCAGTTCACGTACTCCCGGGTGGCCGGCGAGTTCGTGGCGCTGTCGAGGAACACGTACCGCAGTTGGACGCCCCGGTCGATGGCCGCCTGGTCGAGCGGCCGGGCGGCGTCCAGGCTCTCCGCGCTCTGCGCACCGCCCGGTACGAACGCCGCCACCTCGGTGGTGCAGGTGCTCGCGAGGTGCTCGATCTTGGACTGGATCTGGTCCATCGTCCAGAGCTTCTGCACCTCGTTGACCGTCTGGCCGCCCGAGGCGCGAATATCGGCCAGCATCCGGGTCATGGCGAGGCGGCTCGCGCTGATCTGACGCTGGCGCTCGAGAACCTCTTCCTCCTGGCTCATCAGGAGTGCGGTCAGTCCCAGTTCGGGGTCGACGGGCCGTCCCGGGCCGCCGTCCGCCGACGGACGTACGAGCGAGAGCGCGGCCAGCCGGTCCAGCGCTGCACGAAAGCGGCTCTCCGTCCAGCCCAATTGACTCGCGAGACCGGAAACACCCCCTGTCCCGCCGGCGAGCATCGCGCGGTACACCGCTTCCTCGTCCGGCCCGAGGCCCAGTTGACGCAGCATCTATCCCTCCCCCAAAGGCAGAAGCCCCACAGCCCGCACGCGACGACCACCTGGGTGGCGGGCGCGGCCGATGTGAGCCAACACTTTATTCGATGGCCGAAAGTTCACATCAGTTCCACGGAATCGGCTACAGCAAGTGGAAGGCGGCCGTCATGTACGTCGTGAACCTTCATCCCGATCCGGCCCACGGACGCTGGACCGGGGACGTCGGCGTGGCGCTGTGGGAGGCGGCCCGTCCTGGCCACGGGGTGGAGCACATCTACGCCGCGCCATCGCCCTCGGGGGCCGCGGTGCTCTTCCTGTGCCAGCCGACCCTGGCCGACGCCGAACGCGCCGCCGACGAGGTCCTGGCGCGGTGTCCGGCGCGCTTCACGAGGGGGTCGGTCGTGCCGCTGACGATGCTGATGGAGCTGCTCGCCCATGGGAACGGCCACGGGTGACGAGCCGTCGCCATGAGCGGGTACCGCACCGCGGCGCCGCCCGCGACCTTGTCCGCGTCCTGCCATTGCAGCTCCCTGACAGAAGTGAACCCTGTGCAAAGTTCTGGCCAGTGCGCAGAGTTGTTACCACCGGTCAGGACGGCTCGCCAGAACGGCGAAGCCTCATGGCAGATCTTCGTGCGACCACACGAGGCCCGCCCGTACCGGTAAAGGGGAGACCACCGCATGCGACCGGACCCGGACACGTGCGTACATCAGGGGGACACGATGCACCTTTCGTACGGCACCACACGCCCATGTGCACTCATCGCCAAGACCCTGGGCCATCACCTCCACGCGTACCGCGCGGGGCAGTCCGGCAACATCTGGGGTCCGTGACCCCGTGGCCGCGAAGCAGACCCCGTACACGGACATGACGCGGGCCCGGCGCGCGGACGAGGCCCGGGCCGTACGCCCGGACACGACGGAAACGCCGTGCCGGGACATGGCGCGGACCTCGCACCAGGACGCGGCGACCCGCCCGCACGCGGACACGGCACGGACCTCGCATCCGGACATGGCTCGGGTCGCGCGGCCGGACGCGGCGGAAACCTTGCACCTGAATCTGCTCGGACCGGTGGAGGCCCATCGCGACGGCGCCCACCTCAACCTCGGCGGGGCCAAACCCCGCACGGTCCTGGCGGCCCTGCTGATGGCACCCGGCCGGGTCGTCGCCGACTCCGAACTCTCCGCGCTGCTGTGGGGTGACCGCCCGCCCGCCACCTGCACCGCCCAGATCCACACGTACGCCTCCCGGGTGCGCCGACTGCTCGGCTCCGGCATCGGCGTGGAGCGCCGCCGCCCGGGCTACCTCATCCGGCTGCCCGAGCACGGTGTCCATGTCGACCTGCTCGCCTTCGAGGAGCGGGCGGCGCGCGGTGCCGCCGCGCTCGCCGCGGGCGATGCGCGGACCGCGGCCGACACCCTGCGCGACGCCCTCGCCTGCTGGCGGGGCGAGGCGCTGGGCGGAGTCTGCGACCCGCTCGTCGTCGCGGGGCGCGACCGGTTGGAGGAGGAGCGCCTGGTCGCCCTCGAACGGCGTATGGACGCCGACCTGGAGCTGGGGCGGCACTGCGAGCTGATCCCCGAACTCATCGCCGAGATCGCCTCCCACCCGCTGCGCGAGGGGCTGCGCGCGAAGCTGATGACCGCGCTGTACCGGGCGGGCCGGCAGGCCGACGCGCTCGCCGCCTACCGGGCCGCCCGCGCCACGCTCGCCGAGGAGCTGGGACTGGACCCCTGCGCCGAACTCCAGCGGCTGCATCAGGCACTGCTCACCGGCCACCCGTCCCTGCTCCAGCCGCGCCCCGCGCGCACCCTCGCGCCCGCCTCCACCGCTGCCGTACCGACCGCCACCGCACCGGTCACCGCTGCCGCCCCGACCGCCACCGCCCCCACCTCCGTTTCGCTTCCCGTCCCCACCTCCGTTCCTCTTTCCGTGCCCGCCGAACTGCCGCCCGCGCCCGTTGGCTTCACCGGCCGCGACCAGGAGGTGCTGCGGCTGAGCACGGCCCTGAGCGACCACCGTCCGCGCGGCGGCGAACCGGCCGTGCACGCCGTGACCGGCATGATCGGCGTCGGCAAGACGGCCGTGGTGCTCCGGATCGCGCACCGGGTCCGGGACCGCTACCCGGACGGACAGGTCCACCTCGACCTCCGCGGCTCCGGCCCGGACCCGCTCGACCCGGCGGACGCGCTCGCCGAACTGCTGCGGCTGCTGGGCGCGGACCCCGACCGGCTTCCGGCCGGCGCGGACGACCGGGTACGGGCCTACCGCACCCGGATCGCGGACCGGCGGCTGCTGCTCGTCCTCGACGACGCCGCCGACGAGCGCCAACTGCGCCCGCTGCTGCCGGTGACCGAAGGCTGCGCGGCCCTGATCACGAGCCGGTGCGCGCTGCCCGCCCTCGACGGTGTGGGCCGGACCGCACTGCGCCCGCTGCCCGCGGCGGACGCGCGCGGGCTGTTCGACGCGCTGGTGGGCCGGGCCCGCACCGCCGCGGAACCCCGCGCGGCCGATGCCGTCGTCGAGGCGTGCTCCGGGCTGCCGCTTGCGCTGCGCATCGCCGGTCTGCGGGCCGCCGCCCGGCCGCTGCGACCGCTGGCGACGCTCGCGCGGCGGCTGACCGTACCGCATCGGGTCCTGGACGAACTCACCCTGGGGGATCTGTCGTTGCGGGAGAGCCTGATGGGCGGGTACCGCAGACTCGACCCGCCGGGCCGGCGTTCCCTGCGGTTCTTGTCGGCGCTCGGCCCCCACCCCGTGCCACCGGAGACCGCCGCCCGCGCGCTCGGCATCGGGCCCGACCGGGCCGAGGACCTGCTCGACGGGCTCGCCGACGCGCACTGGACCGAGCGGGTCGCCCTCGGCGGCGGCCCCGGCCACCGGCTGCATCCGCTGGTCCGGCTGTTCGCCGGGGAATTGCTGGCCCGCGAGGAGGGCGGCGTCCCGCTGCCCCTGCCCCTGCCGGTACGGTCCGGCGTCGACGACCTGCTTCCCCTGCCGGTACGGTCCGGCGTCGACGTCCCGCTTCCCCTGCCGGTACGGTCCGGCGCCGGCGTCCCGCTTCCCCTGCCGGTACGGTCCGGCGCCGGCGTCCCGCTGTCGCCGCCCGTGCGACCCGCGGTGGGACCCGCACCGCCGGTAGCGGCGGCAGCCGGGCCCGTGCTGCCGGTGCGACCTGCGGCCGGCCCCGTACTGCCGGTGCGGCGGTCCGCCGTCGGCGTCCCGCTCCCGCTGTCACTGGGACCGGCCCCGGCCCGCACCTGCGGCGGTCCGCCGCACTGACCCGTACCGCCACGGGGGACGCCGAGCCGCACCGTTCGTGCGAGCGGCCCCACGCCGCCCACGCCGACCCATGCCGCGCAACGCCGCCCCCACGCCGGCCCGTACCGCCCCGAGCCGGCCATGAGGGCCGCCGCCCGCCACGCACCGCTCGTACGACTCGCCCCGTGGCACACCGCCGCCGGATCTCACCTGGCGGCCCCGACGGAGATGAGGCACAGTCCGCACATGCCCGCACCTCATGGATTCAGTTACGAGACCCGCGCCGACGGCACGGTCGTCATCACACACCGTGGCCGCAAGGCCACCACCCTGCGCGGCCCTCGCGCCGCGCAGTTCGTCGCCGAGGTCGAATCCGGCGACGAACAGGCCGTCATGGCCCGCTGGACCGGCTCCTACAAGTTCGGCAACGAACGCACCGCCCGCAACCATCCGAGAAACCAACGGCGCCGTGGCTGACACGCGCGCCGCCCGAAGGACACCTGCCATCGATGACTGACAACACCACGCCCCTCTCTCCCGCACCCCGCCGGATCGCCGTGTTCGGCGCGGGCTACATCGGCCTGGTGACCGGGGCCTGCTTCGCAGAGCTCGGTCACCGGGTGGTGGTCCGCGACATCCAGCCGGAGCGGATCGACCTGCTGCGCTCCGGAGACGTCCCGTTCTTCGAACCCGGCCTCGGCGACCTGATCATCCGGAACAAGGAGCGGCTGTCGTTCACCCTCGACGCGGACGAGGCCGTACGGGAGGCCGAAGCGGTGTTCGTCTGCGTCGACACCCCGCCCACGGCATCCGGCGACGCCGATCTCTCCCGGGTATGGGCCGTCGTCGAGGCGCTGAAGAACACGGCGTCGCACCTGGCCGGCACCGCGTCGCACCTGGCCGCGGTCGTGGTGAAGAGCACGGTGCCGGTCGGCACCGGCAGCCGCGTACGGGCCGCTCTCGACGAAGCGGGCCTGAGCGGCGTCGGCTACGCCTCGAACCCCGAGTTCACCGCCGAGGGAAGCGCGGTCGCCGACTTCCTGCACCCCGACCGCGTGGTGATCGGAGCCTTCGACGAGGCCACCGCCCACTGGGTGGAAGGGCTCTACGCGGGCATCGACGGGCCGGTCGACATCATGGACGTCGCGTCCGCCGAGATGGTGAAGCTCGCGTCCAACGCGCTGCTCGCCACGAAGATCACTTTCATCAACGAGATCGCGACCGTGTGCGAGGCCACCGGAGCGGACATCACGCAGGTGGCCCGCGCGGTCGGCCGGGACCACCGGCTCGGGCCTCACTTCCTCAACGCCGGTCTCGGCTACGGGGGTTCGTGCTTCCCGAAGGACTCCCGGGCGCTGCGGGCGATGGCCAGCAACTCCGGCTATCCCTTCCAGCTCCTCAATGCCGTCATCGAGGTCAACGAGCTCCAGCCCCGGCGCGCCATCCAGCGCCTGAAGTCCGAACTGGGCGGCCTGCGGGGGCGCCGCGTAGCCCTCCTCGGCCTGACGTTCAAGCCCGGTACGGACGACATGCGCGAGGCCCCCAGCACCGTCATCGCCTCCCGCCTCCTGGCCGAGGGTGCCGAGGTGACCTGCTGGGACCCGATGGCACGCCCCGCCGAGGCCGAGCCGTGGTCCTCGACGACCCGTCACCAGGACGTGCCGGAAGCCGTATCGGACGCCGACGCGGCCGTACTCGTCACCGAATGGCCCGAACTGGCCGATGTCGACTGGCATGCCGCGGCCCGCCGCATGCGCAACCCGCTGATCCTCGACGGCCGCAACCTGCTGGACCCCGAGGCGCTGCTGGACGCGGGCTTCACGTACATGAGCGTGGGCCGGGCGACGCGGGTCCCTCCGAGCGACCGGTGACCGGGCGACCGGCGGCCGGTGTGGCTGCTGTCAGGAGCGGGCGACGGATGGCCGAGCGCCGCGCTGCGGGAGCGCCTCGCCGCCACCGCGGGCGGGCGGCCGTCCGGCCGGTCGTCGTCGCGTCCGGCGTGGTCCTGGCCGTGGTGGCGGCGGGTTTCGTACGGCGGCGGGGGTGAGCGTCCCCGCAGGCACGCCGCCCCCGCGCCTGCGGGACGCTCTCGGTTCTGCCGCCGCGTTCCCCGCGTCGGTTCAGCCGCGCCCGGTCCGCCCCCTGCGCGGGGAGAGGAACCGCGCAGCCCTGCTCAGCGGCCCGCCGTCCCGCCGCTGGGGGCGGGGGACGCTTTCCGTGCCACGGGCGGGCATATGGACCACCGCCTCCGGTGGCACGCCCGCGTCGATCACGGCCAGCCGGGCCGGTGTGAGCCGCTTGTACAGCGTGGGCTCGACCGGGATCCGGAACCCGTCGAGCCCCACGAGGTGGCGGCCGCCGTCCTGGTAGGCGAGCAGCATCGCGCACGCGTCGTACCGCACCACGATCGAGCCGGTGGGGGTGGTCATCGACACCGCCTCGGGGGACACCGTCAGCACGACGGAATCGTCCTCCAGGGAACGGTGCCTGCTGCCCGCGCCCGTCTCGACCGGGTCGGACCACTGGGGCGCCTCGGCAAACCCGGCCCAGTCGAGGCCCCGGCCGGGGACCTGGAACAGCGCTGTGGAGTGGAGTTCGCGGGCGACCTCGCGCAGGTCGTCCACGGTGACGGCGTCGAGCTCGGCCAGATGCTCCGCCACGGTGAGGTTGGGGTGCCCGGTCAGCAGATTCAGGGCGTACGCCGGCAGCCTGGAGGCCGCCACGTCCGGTCCCTGGAAGTGCTTGCGGAACTTGGCGCGCGCCGCGTCGAGTTCGGCCTGATCGATGGTGCCCGCCCGCAGCCGGGCCACCACGTCGACGAACCCGCCGACCACCGCGTCCTGCTTCATGGGCAGCGCGTCCGCGAAGGCGGTGATGGTCGCGAACTCGGCGTCGCGCGGGCGGTATCCGGCCTCGGCGGTGTACGAGTACCCGCCCTTCTGCCGCAGGTCCGCGTAGAGCGCGCGGCTGAACACCTCGGCGAACAGCGTGGCCGCCGTGGAACGCCGGACGATGCCGTCCATGACGACGCCGCCACTGCCACCCCTGGTGTACGCGGGGGCGACGGGGAGCGCCGAGGACAGGGTGGGCAGCGGCTGCGGCGCGCCCGCCGGGAGCGTGAGATCGAGGCCGTCGGGCACGGTGTCGGAGGTGATCCACAGCACGGCGTTGTCCCGCGTGAAGCGGGTGCGCGCCCAGTCGAGCACGGCCTCGGCGGTCAGGTGCCAGGTGCCGAACTCGGCGTAACTGGTGAGCCCGTACCCCTGGGCTCCGTAACGCCACATCGGGAGCTGGTGGTCGGGGCCGACGCTGCGGCCCGCCGCCTCGGTGCGCAGGATCTCGCGTTCCGTCTCCAGCCGTTCCACCGGCAGATCGCGCAGGGCCGCGCAGACCCCGTTGAGGTGAGTGGTGACCTCCTCGGGGGTGCCGGTGACGTGGAACAGCGTGTACGTGGCGGCGGTGGCGCCGTTGTAGTGCAGGTCGGACAGGCCCAGGCTGTGCAGGGCGAGATGTTCGACGAGGTGGGTGACACCGGCCGTGGCGAGGGTTTCGTCGGCGACCCCGACGCGGAAGAACAGGCCGGCGGTGAAGGTCTCGTCGGACGCCGGGGCGAGCACCGTACGGATGCCGTCCACCTCGGTCTCACGAATCCACGACTCGTCACCCGTGCCCGTTCCCGTGCCGCTGCCGACAGTCGTGTCGGCGGTGGTTTCCTGGGACATCGACTCAGCCCTTCGCCAGTGCGGTCTTGCGGTGCTTGAGGAACTGGATCCCCTTGTCGCCGGTGTACTCCCAGGGCAACTCGGTGGCCTTGTCGCCGAGGGTGCGGAAGAACGGCGCGGCCTCGCGGTGGTGTCCGCCCAGGCACAGCGCCCCGGCGAAGTCGTTGTGATCCCCGACCCAGTGGAAACCGGGCCGGTAGTCGGGGTGCCCCACGGAGCGGGCGGCGGCGGCCAGGATGTCGTCCCGGACCGCGGTCGGGCGCAGATAGTCGCTGTGGCCGTAGTTTGTGTCGCCCAGCCAGCGTTCCAGATGGAACTGCGCGACGAGCCGCCCCGCATGGCTTCCGGGAGGCGCCGAGTCCAGACAGGCGCGGGCGAACGCCTCCGCCTCCCCCCAACTGCCGCCCCACTTGGGGCACAGGTGCTGGAGCAGCTGCATCTGCCCGGATATGTGGTGCGGGTGGTGCTCGGCCAGCCGCTCGTACCGCCGCCGTGCCTCGCCCTGCCCGAGCTCCAGCCCCCGGGCGGTGGTCAGCCGGGTCGCCCAGGCCAGCGCGTACGTGGGGTGCTCGGCGCACACGTCGATGAGCAGCCGTTCCGCGCGCCGCAGCCACTCGTGGAACTCCTCGAACCGCTTGCGCGACACGTGCTTGGCCCGGTAGGCGCCGCGAATGCCCCAGCCGACGCCGATGTACCGGATGGCCAGCAGCGTCCGGGCCAGGGCGGAACTCGGACGCTCGGCGACGATCCGTTCCAGGAAGCGTTCGGCGAGCCCGAGGTGGCGGAAGATCTCGGCGGCCACGGCCCGGTCGTCCTCGTGGTCGAGGAAGTCGAAGTACGCCTCGACGGAGGCCCAGTCGTGCTCGTGCACGGCGGCCCGGAGATCGGCGAGCGAGGGAATGATCACGCACGGGTCGAACTGCGCGCGTATCGGGGGAGCGGTGGAAGACATGACAGACCTCAAAGCGGACGCGACCGACTGCCGCACGGGCCCGGGCTCCGGGCGCGCACGAACGTGCGGGTGGGACGGGAGGAGAGGGGGAGCGGTCGAGCGAACGCGTGTGCGTGGGGTGCACGCGAAGACCATGGAGATTAGCACCTGGCATTGACGACGAAACAGCGACTATTCCCGGGCCGGAACATGTCGGCATGTAGTCGACGCGCGGGGCATGGGAGCCCCGACCGCCCCCTGGTCGTCACCTTCCCGCGAGCGCGAGGTCGGCCCAGACGGTCTTGCGCGGGAACGGCCCCACCCGTACACCCCAATCGGCCGACAGCGCCTCGACGATCAACAGCCCCCGGCCCGCAACGGATTCGCCGTCACGCTCCGGCACCCGGGGCATCGCGTCCCCACGGACATCGGTGACCTCGATACGGAGCGTGTCCCCGCCGACGGTCAGCGAGATGCGGAAGTCCCTGCCCGGTACGTGACCGTGCAGCGCGGCGTTCGACGCCAACTCGGCGACGACCAGCCCGGCGTCTTCCAGCGGCAACCCCCAGGAACGGAGCTGTTCGGTCGCGAGAAGCCGGGCGAGCCGGGCGCCCCGACGGGTGGCGGAGAGCTGCACGGCGAACTTGCCGTGCCGTACACGCGGTTGGGTGATTTCTCGATTCACGTCACTCAGCGTGGCCGAAGCTGCCTACGCTGAAAAGCGATGACATGGGTACGGACGGTGACTGTCCAGCGGCGGTACGGGGCTGTCCATCCAGTACGGCGCCGGGCGCGGAACCGCGCGGGCGCGGAACGAAGGCGGGGTGTCGTATGACGGACGAGGGCAGGGACAGCGGCGGCATCGAGGACCTGGGGTTTCTCGCGACGGACGGGACGGACGACGCCGACCTGTGCGTCGACCTGGAGGACGACTCGGGCGCGGTGGTCGCGGCGGTGGGCCGGCAGATCCGCCTCTGGCGGGAGTCGGCGGGCCTGCGGGCGAAGGACCTGGGCGACGCGATCGGCTACCGGGTTTGTTCGCAGTGCACCGGGCTTCAGTCCGGTGGTGAAGCGAATCTGAGAACTGTTCTGAGCTCAGCTGTGTGCATGGGTCTGCACTGTTGGCCTCAGCCCGGGTCAGAGCGGCCGGTTCTGCTGCTCGATGTACTGCTTGACGGTGCTG